>NZ_JASPFK010000001.1:2201210-2525565 GCF_036855935.1 Sphingomonas sp. LR60
CCAGCCTGCTCAATCCCGGCGTCGATGCGAGTGCGGACAATGCCACGCTCAGGATGTCGGTCATCAACCGCATCAAGGTGGCGACGCCGTTGCAGGTCAATCTGCAGGTCAAGTTCGCCGAGGTGAGCCGCTCGTTCCTCAAGAACATCGCGAACAACATCACGACGCGCACGCTGGGGAACCGCAATCCGATGCTCGGGCTCGGCTTCGGCCGGCAGGGCACGATCAACAGCGTCTTGCCCGGCACCGATCCGAACCTGCCGAACGGCGGCACCAGCTTCACGCTGCCGGCGGTCGCCAATGGTGCCGGGACGTTCAGCCTGTTCGGGCGCCTGCTCGGGACCGACTTCATCAACGCGCTCGATCTCGGCGAGACCTTGGGCCAGGTGACGACGCTCGCCAATCCGAACCTGACCGCGCTGTCGGGGGAGACCGGCACGTTCCTGGCGGGCGGTGAAATCCCGATCCCGATCGCGCAGGCGCTCGGCACCAACTCGATCGAGTACAAGCAGTTCGGCGTCAGCCTCGCCTACACGCCGACCGTACTGTCGGACGGGCGGATTTCGCTGCGCGTCAAGCCCGAGGTGTCGCAGCTCGACTACGGCAATGCGGTGTCGGTCGGCAGCGCGCGCGTGCCGGCGCTGACCACGCGCCGCGCCGAGACGACCGTCGAGCTGGGTTCGGGCCAGAGCTTCATGATCGCCGGCCTGATGCAGAACACGCACAACAACAGCTATACCAAGACGCCCGGCGTCGGCGATCTGCCGATCCTGGGTGCGCTGTTCCGGTCGAACGGCTTTCAGCGCAACGAGACCGAGTTGGTGATCGTCATCACCCCGTATCTCGTCCGCCCGGTCGACGCCGCCGACATCAAGCTGCCGACCGACGGCTACAAGGCGCCGACCGATCTCGAACGCGCGTTCCTGGGCAAGCTCGACAGCGGCAATCGCGCCGCCGACCGTCCGAAGCCCAAGCTCGACACCCTGCCGCGCCGCCGGCGCCGGCTTCTCGATCAAGTGAGAAGGCTCCCCATGACCTCGCGTCCGCTCCTGATCCTCCTCACGCTCGCCGCCGCGACACCGCTTGCGGCATGCGGCGACTATCGCGGGCTGGAAACCGCCCACCAGCCGGTCGTGTCGCACACCGACTATGCGCTGGACCTGCTCGCCGGACCCGATGGCCTGGGCGGCGGCGAGGCGCAACGTCTGCGCGGCTGGCTCGACGTGCTCGCACCGGCGCCCGGCGCGACGATCGCGATCGACGATCCCGCCGCCTCTCCCGGCGCGCGCGCCGAGATCGCTGCACTCGCCACCGCGCGCGGGCTTCGTCTCGACAGCAGCGCAGGCCCGCGCGGCGACACCCCACCGGCGGGAACGCTGCGGGTCGTGGTGACGCGCAGCACGGCGTCGGTGCCGAGTTGCCAGGTGCCCGGCGCCACCGCCAGTTTGGTCAATTTCGACGCCCACACCAGCGGCGCGTTCGGCTGCGCGATCAACGGCACGCTGGCAGCGATGATCGCCGATCCGAATGACCTGATCCGTGGCAAGCGCGATGACGGTTCCACGACCGCGATCACCGCCGCCAAGGCGATCGGCGTGTGGCGCAAGGCGGCACCGACCGGCGGCGGCGGCGCGGTCGTCAAGGGCGAATCAACCGCGGGGGCCGCTGACATGAACGCACCGTGGAAAGTCGCCGGCGCGGCGGCACGTGCGCCCTTCCTCGCCTTCTGCTGCGACGACAATGCCAGCATGACGCTGCGCGCGGTCGTCGACGAACTCGGCTGGCCGCAGGAGAACGTCTACAAGGGCGGGCTGCGGCAGGCGGTGCAGACGCTGGCGGTTTCGTCCAGCCCGCAGTTGCTGTTCGTGGACCTGAGCGAGACGAGCGATCCGCTCGCCGACATCAACAGCCTCGCCGAGGTTTGCGAGCCGGGGACGATCGTCATCGCCGCGGGGCAGGTCAACGACGTCCGCCTCTATCGCGACCTGCTGGCGAGCGGCATCCACGATTATCTGCTCAAGCCGCTCGGCGTCGATGCGGTGCGCGACGCTTTCGCGTCGGCACAGGCGATGCTCAATTCGCCGCGCTATGCCGATACCTCCACGGAGCGCGTCCACTCGGCGCTGGCGGTGATCGGTTGCCGTGGCGGCGTCGGCGCGTCGACGATCGCGACCTCGCTCGCCTGGCAGATGAGCGAGGCCGGCAAGCGCTCGACGGCGTTGCTCGACCTCGACGTCCATTTCGGCACCAATGCGTTGGCGATGGACATCGAGCCGGGGCGCGGCCTGATCGACGCGATCGACAACCCCAGCCGCATCGACGGACTTTTCCTCGAACGCGCGCTGGTCCGCGCGTCGAACAAACTGTCGGTGCTGTCGGCCGAGGCGCCGATCAGCAATCCGATCGTCACCGACGGCACCGCTTACTATCAATTGCAGGAGGAGCTGCGCGGCGCCTTCGACATGAGCATCATGGACCTGCCGCGCGCGATGCTGATCCAGCATCCGCACCTGATGGCCGAAGTGCAGGCCGTCGTGCTGGTGACCGACCTGACGCTGGCGGCGGCGCGCGACACGATCCGGTTGCTGTCGTGGCTGCGCACCAACGCGCCCCAGGCACAGGTCTGCGTCCTCGCCAACCGCGTGCAGCCGGGTGCGCAGCAGGAGGTGACGCGCAAGGATTTCGAGGGTTCGATCGAGCGCAAGATCGACGTCGTGCTCCCCTACGATCACCGGCTGGCGTCGCAGGCGGCCAAGCTCGGCAAGACGATGGCGGCGGTCGGCAAGGGGTCGAAGACCATCGCACCGTTGGTCGAACTCGCCGGGCGCTTGCTGGCGGCGACCGGTGACGATCCGGTGCCGCTGAACGGCGGCGCGGCACGCGGCGGCTCGCTGATCGCGCGCATCGCCGAGCTGATGGCGAAGAAGCCGGCGCGGAAATGACGACGCACCCCCTTACCCCGCGGAGCCGCCATGTCGCCGCTGATCCTGCTGCTATTGGCCGCGGGGATGACGCTGGGGCTGCTGGTCTTCGCGCTGGCCGGACCGTCGACTCAGAAAGCTGGCACGCGTCGGCTGGCGGTGCTGCGCGAGCGGCATGTTGCCGTACCGACGAACACGATCGAGGCGCAGATGCGCCGGATCACCGGGCGGAGCGCAACGCGCGCCGACCTGGCGATGACGCGTATCCTGCCCAACGCCGCCGAGTTGCGGAAGCGGCTGTCGATGACCGGCAAGTCGTGGACGGTCGGGCAATATGGCATCGCAGGCGGGACGATCGCGGCGGTGACGCTGCTGCTGTTGCTGGTGCAGGGCGTGACGGTGCTGATCGCCCTTCCGGTCGGCATGTTGCTGGGCGCGATGATCCCGCATTTCACGGTCGGGTTCCTGATCAAGCGCCGCATCGCGGCCTTCATCGCCAAATTTCCCGATGCGATCGAACTGCTGGTCCGCGGCCTGCGCTCGGGCCTGCCGATCTCGGAGACGATGCAGGTCGTCGCCGCCGAGGTGCCGGGGCCCGTCGGCGAGGAATTCCGCTCGGTATCCGACAAGATGCGGATCGGTCGCGGCATGGACGTCGCGCTGCAGGAAACCGCCGACCGGCTGATGACCGCCGAGTTCCAGTTCTTCGTCATCACGATCGCGATCCAGCGCGAGACCGGCGGCAACCTTGCCGAAACGCTCCAGAACCTTGCCACGGTGCTCCGTCAGCGCGGCCAGATGAAGCTGAAGATCAAGGCGATGTCGTCTGAATCGAAGGCGTCCGCCTATATCATCGGTTCGCTGCCGTTCATCGTCTTCGCGCTGATCTACTCGATCAACCCGCCGTATATGCAGACGTTCTTCAGCGACACGCGGCTGTCGGTCGCCGCAGTCGGTGGCCTGATCTGGATGTCGATCGGCGCCTTCATCATGTCCCGTATGGTGAGTTTCGAGATCTGATATGCCCATGCTGTTCGGCCTCGATCTGCTGATGCTGGCGACGCTGCTGCCCGGACTCGGCGCGGCGCTGCTCATCGGCGCCTATGCCACCCGCGCGCTCCGCGATCCGATGACGCGGCGCGTCCGCACGCTCAACGATCGCCGTGAGCAGTTGAAGGCGGGTATCACCGCCTCGACCGCGAAGCGGCGCACCAAGCTGGTCCACCAGAGCAATGCCGCCGATCGCGTCCGCACCTTGCTGTCGTCGCTGCGCGTCTTGCAGGACGAGCAGGTCAAGGACGCTCAACGCAAGCTGGTCCAGGCGGGCATCCGCAACAAGGAATGGGCGGTCGCGGTCATCTTCGGCCGGTTGGTGCTGCCGATCGTGTTCGGTGGCCTCATGGTGATCTGGGTGTATCTGCTCGACGCCTTTCCCGAATGGGGCGCCCTCAAGCGCTATGGGCTGGTCGCGGGGACGTTCGTGCTCGCCTACAAGGCACCCGACATCTACTTGAAAAACAGGATCACCAAGCGCACCGACGGCATCCGCAAGGGCCTTCCCGACGCGCTCGACCTGCTCGTGATCTGCGCTGAGGCCGGCTTGACCGTCGATGCCGCCTTCCACCGCGTTTCGCGCGAGCTGGGCAAGGCCTATGCCGAACTCGGCGAGGAATTTGCGCTGACCGCGATCGAGCTGGGATTCCTAACCGACCGGCGGCAGGCGTTCGAGAACCTCGCCAATCGTGTCGACCTCGATGCGGTGCGCGGCGTCGTGACGACGATGATCCAGACCGAGAAATACGGCACGCCGCTCGCCAGCGCGCTCCGCGTGCTCTCGGCCGAATTCCGTCACGAGCGAATGATGCGCGCCGAGGAAAAGGCGGCACGCTTGCCGGCGATCATGACGGTGCCGCTGATCATGTTCATCCTGCCGGTATTGTTCATCGTCATCCTCGGACCGGCCGCCTGCTCGCTCAACGACTCGTTCATCAACGCCAAGCCATAGGAACAGCCGCCCGATTGCGTCGTTCAGCCACTGTAACGAGTGGAGATTCGTCATGCTGTTCACCACGACAACGCAATATATCGCGGTGGCGATCGCGCTGGTCGCCGGTTGGCTGTTCGGTCTGGCCAGTCATCCCGGCGGGCGGAAGTGGAAAGAGCGCTATGTCACTGAGCGCGACGCGCATGCGGTGACCAACAAGCGAATTGCCGAGCTGGAACGCGATCACGACACCGCCACTAAGCGCGCCACCGAGCTGGAACGCGACCACGGCACTGTCGGTACGCGCGTCACCGAGCTGGAGCGCGAGCGTGATCTTGCCAATGAGCGTGTCGCGGAGCTGAAGCGCGAGAACGACGAACTGGAGCGCGAGAACAGCCGCTTGTCGGCCGCGCGGCCGGTGGTGGAAGATCGCTTCGTTCGTGACGATCGCCCGTACGACGGGGATCGATATGACGGTGATCGGCTTGCACCCGGGCATCCGCGCGATCGTGGGTTTATCTGAGCGAGTAGATGCTCCGTCGCCTCTCGCTTTCGGTGACCAACTGATCGTGAAGCGACGCACCTTTTCTCGTTCGTCAGCCAGCCGGCGCGTTGCACTCGAAGACAGACTTCGCTCGATTGATGGTGCAACTGATGCCCGTCAATTAATCGGCGTGTCAGAGTACAATCACGTTTAGTCGAATCGACGGCGTCATTGCGAGCTTGGCTCGTGCCAATGCTATCGTGATTTAAGGTGCGATTCATCAAAGCTCAGGTGTGTACCCCGGCGAAGGCCGGGGTCCAGTTGGGTGACCCTGCCGATGCGCGGCGCGCTCCATTTCCCGGACCTTCCCAACTGGGCCCCGGCCTTCGCCGGGGTGCAGATAGTGCCAAACGGCTGGTCCGCCTTGATCAACCCAACACCCGACATTCGCCGAATGAAGGCGAGGAAGTCACGGCTGCCAACCGGCCGGTATCGTGGGCGGCATCATCAGCAACGCCGCACCCAGCTCGGTCCCGCCCCGAACTCACCCCGGTGACGATCGCTACCGACCCGACCAACCGCTGCGGTCCATTGGATAAGACCGATCCTTCCGCCGCCAATATCCGATCAGTCGCCGGTCGGCGGCGCAGCATTGACGGGATCGGGTGCCGACACCGCTCGCAGCGTCTGCTCCTGAAAATCCGGATCGATCCGCCGCGTGCGACCGATCGACGGGATCTTGACCGCCTGCTTCGTCTTGAGCGCCTCGACGATCGCCTCGATCACCAGCAGGTCGGCAAGTCCCTCCTCACCGTCCGGCTCGGGCGAGCGATCTTCGAGGATGCAGTCGGAGAAATACTTCAGCTCGCCGCCGAATTGATCGGTGGCTTTGAACGTCTCCGCGCTGTCTTTCTCACCGACACGACGACGATGCGCCAGGCCCTGGCCGAAGCCGAACGCCGGATCCATCTGGATCGAACCCTTGGTGCCGGCAATGGTCAGGATATCGACGTTGTTGGCATAATAGCTGACCGTGAACTGCGCGAGGCGATTGCCCGGCATCCGCAGCGTCACCGCGAACGTATCGTCCAGGTCGCCGAACCCCGAGCCCGAATGGCGTACCGCCAGCGCCGAGACGACCTCCAGCGGCTCCGCCCCGAACAGGTAGCGGATCGCGTTGATCGGATAGGGTGCCATGTCGAACAACGGCCCGGCCTCGATCCCGCTCGTCGCGCGGTGGTTGGCGGGATCGACCATCTGCGTGAAGCAGGCGGTGAAGGAGATCAGTTCACCGAGTTCGCCGGTGCGGATCCGTCGGATCGCGTCGAGCGTCGCCGGCTCGAAGTGCAGGCGGTAAGCGGTCATCAGCTGCGCCTTGCCCTTGGCGGCCGCCGCCATGATCTCGCGTGCCTTCGCCGACGACACGTCGAGCGGCTTCTCGCTCAACACGTGGATACCGGCCTCGAGCGCCGGCACTGCGAACTCCGCGTGCCGCCAGTTGGGCGTCGCGAGATAGATCGCGTCGATCTCGCCCGACGCGAGCAGCGCCGGAAATTGCTCGTAGCTGTAGAGGTGCTTGATGCCGTAGCGCTTGCCGAGCTTTTCCAGCTTCTCGGGATCGCCCGACACTAGCGCCGTCATCGTCGAATTGCCGGTATGCGACACGCCCGGCATCAACGCCTCCTGCGAAATGTCGCCGAGCCCGACGATAGCGTAGCGGACCTTGCGGCCGCCAAGGCCGAGTGCCGAAGCGATGCTCATACGTAACTCCTGATCGGGCAAGTCGGGCGAAACCGCGCCACGCCCGCGGATAGTTCCCGTGGCATCAGGGTTTTGTCGCTTCCCCGGCGCGCGCGCCGGTGCCGCGCGGCAGCGGCACCGGTGTCCCAGCCACTGCTCGGCAGGCGTATCGACCGCGCGCTTTCGGGCGGCAGTCGCTACGTCAGGCGCGCGCCTTCAACGCCGCCTGTGCCGCCGCCAACCGTGCGATCGGTACGCGATAGGGAGACGCGGAGACGTAATCGAGCCCGACCTGCTCGCAAAAGGCGATCGACGCCGGATCGCCGCCATGCTCGCCGCAGATACCCAGCTTGATGCCAGGGCGCGTCTTGCGCCCGCGCTCGGCGGCGATCTCGACCAGCTCGCCGACCCCTTCGACATCCAGGCTGACGAACGGATCGCGCGCGTAGATGCCCTTTTCGACATAGGCGCCCAGGAAGCGGCTGGCGTCGTCGCGGCTGACACCCAGCGTCGTCTGCGTCAGGTCGTTGGTGCCGAACGAGAAGAACTCGCCCGCCTCCGCGATCTCGCCCGCGCGCAGCGCCGCACGCGGCAGCTCGATCATCGTGCCGACCAGATAGTCGACTGTCCGCCCGCGCTCGGCGAACACCGTCCTGGCGGCGGTGTCGACGACGGTCTTCATCAACTCCAGCTCGCGCTTGGTGCCGACCAGCGGGATCATCACCTCGGGGATCGGCGCCTCTCCCGACTTTTCGGCGACGTCGATCGCCGCCTCGAAGATCGCGCGCGCCTGCATCTCGTAGATTTCGGGATAGGTCACGCCCAGCCGGCAGCCGCGATGCCCGAGCATCGGGTTGAACTCATGCAGCTCGGCCGCGCGACGCTTCAACTGCTCGACCGCGACACCCGCCGCGGTGGCGACCTCGGCGAACTCATTCTCCTCATGCGGCAGGAATTCGTGGAGCGGCGGATCGAGCAGCCGCACCGTCACCGGCAGGCCCGCCATCACCTCGAAGATCGCGGTGAAATCGGCGCGTTGTTCCGGGAGCAGCTTCTCCAACGCTACGCGACGGCCGGCCTCGTCCTCGGCGAGGATCATCTGGCGCACCGCGGTGATGCGCGCCGCGTCGAAGAACATATGCTCGGTGCGGCACAGCCCGACCCCCTCCGCGCCGAAATCGCGCGCGGTGCGGCAGTCGAGCGGCGTTTCGGCATTGGCGCGGACCTTGAGCCGGCGCACGCCATCGGCCCATTCCATCAACGTCCCGAAATCGCCGGCCAGTTCGGGCTGGATCGTCGCGACCTCGCCGATCATCACCTCGCCGGTCGCGCCGTCGATCGTCAGCGTGTCGCCCTCGCGCACCTCGCGGCCCCCGCAGCGCAGCACCTTGTCCTTGGCGGAGATCGACAGCGATCCCGCGCCCGAAACGCACGGCCGCCCCATGCCGCGGGCGACCACCGCGGCGTGGCTGGTCATCCCGCCGCGCGCGGTCAGGATGCCCTTCGCGGCGTGCATCCCGTGGATGTCCTCCGGGCTGGTTTCGGTGCGGACGAGGATCACCGCCTTGCCGTCCGCCGCCATCCGCTCGGCGGTGTCGGCGTCGAACACCACCAGCCCGCTAGCCGCCCCCGGCGAGGCGGGCAGCCCCTTGGTCAGCACGTCGCGGGTCGCCTCGGGATCGAGCGTCGGGTGGAGCAATTGGTCGAGCGCCTGCGGCTCGACGCGCGCGATCGCTTCCTCGCGGGTGATCAGCCCCTCGCTCGCCATCTCCACCGCGATCTTGAGCGCGGCCTTGGCGGTGCGCTTGCCCGAGCGGGTCTGGAGCATCCACAGCTTCCCGCGCTCGACGGTGAACTCGATGTCCTGCATGTCGCGGTAATGGGTTTCGAGCTTGTCGAAGACCGCCGCCAACTCGGTATAGACCTGGGGCAGCGCCTCTTCCATCGACAGCGGCTTGGCCCCCGCTTCCTCGCGCGCGGCCTTCGTCAGATACTGGGGCGTGCGGATGCCGGCGACGACGTCCTCGCCCTGCGCATTGATCAGGAACTCGCCGTAATAGGCGCGGTCGCCCTTCGCCGGATCGCGGGTGAAGGCGACGCCGGTCGCGCTGGTGTCGCCCATGTTCCCGAACACCATCGCCTGCACGTTGACCGCGGTGCCCCAGTCGCCGGGAATGTGGTTCAGGCGGCGATAGACCTTCGCCCGCTCCGACTGCCACGATCCGAACACCGCGCCGACCGCGCCCCAGAGCTGGTCATGCACGTCCTGCGGGAAGGGCTTGCCCCATTCCTTCGCGACGACACCCTTGTACTCGGCGACCAGTTCGCGCCAGTCGGCCGCCGACAATTCGGTATCGAGCGTGTAGCCGCGATCCTCCTTGGCGATCTCCAACGCTTCCTCGAAGGCGCCGTGATCGAGTTCGAGCACGACGTCCGAATACATCTGGATGAAGCGGCGGTAGCTGTCCCAGGCGAAGCGCTCGTCGCCGCTCGTCTTGGCGAGCCCCTCGACGGTTTCGTCGTTGAGGCCGAGGTTGAGGACCGTGTCCATCATCCCCGGCATCGACACGCGCGCGCCGGAGCGGACCGACACCAGCAACGGATCGGCAGCGTTTCCGAATGCCTTGCCGGTGATCTGCTCGATATGCGCGATCCCTTCGGCGACCTCGGCCTTGAGCGAGTCCGGAAAGCGCTCGCCCTCGTCGTAATAGCGCGCGCACATCGCGGTCGAGATCGTGAAGCCCGGCGGCACCGGCAGGTCGATCGACGCCATTTCGGCGAGGTTCGCGCCCTTGCCGCCGAGCAGGTTCCGCACCTCGGCAGGAACGTCCCCCGGACGTTCCTGTGACCCGACGCGCCCCTTGCCCCCGTCGGAGACGCCGCCACCGAAGCGATAGACGTAACGCTGGGTCATGGTTCCTCGTCCTTGATTTCGCGTCGGTGGCCCGCGCGAATGTTGCGAAAGTTGAGGCGCCGGCGGGGTAAGCGTCAGCCCTCGATTCTCGAAAAGTCGGCCACCTTGTGCACTGCGGCGCGAACGCGCGCCAGCAGGATTAAACGTGTTTTACGCTTCTCCGGATCGCTGTCGTTGACGGTAACGCTATCAAAGAACGCGTCGATCGGCGCGCGCAAGTTGGCCAGCGCCGCCATCGCGCCCTCGAAATCCTCTCGCGCGATTGCTTGCGCCGCGGCGGGTTCGGCGGCGTCGAGCGCGGCGATCAGCGCAGCTTCGTCCTTCTCGGGCGTGTAGGACAGTGGTTGTTGATTGGGTGCCGCGGGCTCTTCGTCGGTGACGCCTTCCTTCTTGAGGATGTTGGCGGCGCGCTTGTAGCCAGCGAGCAGGTTCGCGCCGTCATCGGTGGTGACGAACGATTGCAGCGCGCGGACGCGGGCGAGCAGGCGGACGAGATCGTCCTCACCGCCAAGCGCGAACACCGCGTCGATCAGGTCGTGGCGGACACCGGCCTCGCGTTGCTGGACCTTGAGGCGGTCGGCGAAGAAGTCGAGCAGTTCGGCCGGCACCTGATAGCGAAGGTTGTTCTCGGTAATCAGGCGAATAACGCCCAGCGCCGAGCGACGGAGCGCGAACGGATCTTTCGAACCGGTCGGTGCCTGACCGATCGCGAAGAATTGCTGGAGGCTGTCCAGCTTATCCGCCAGCGCAACCGCGACCGTTACCGGGTCCGTCGGAACGTCGTCGCCCTGCCCGACCGGCTTGTAATGGTCGCGGATCGCGTTCGCGACGGCTTCGTCCTCGCCCTGCGCGGCGGCGTAATAGCCACCCATCAAGCCCTGTAGCTCGGGGAACTCGCCGACCATGCCGGTGACGAGGTCGGCCTTGGCCAGCTTTGCGGCGCGGTAGGCTTGTTGGGCGAGCGCCTCCCTCTCCCCTCCGGGGAGAGGGCCGGGGTGAGGGGTTGGGGTCTCAGCGAGACCGGCCCCTCGGTGAGACACCGGCCCCTCACCCAAACCCTCTCCCCGGGGGGAAAGGGCTTAACGATGCCGTCTTCGACCAGCCACTTGGCTAGCTTGGCAACGCGTTCGACCTTGTCCGCGACGGTGCCGAGCTTTTCGTGGAAAACGATCCGGTCGAGCTTCTTCACCTGCTCCTCCAGCGGCACCTTCAGATCGGTGTCGTAGAAGAAGCGCGCATCGCTCAGTCGTGCGGCGAGCACCTTGCGGTTGCCCTCGACGATCTTCGCACCGCCATCGTGCGCGACGATGTTAGCGGTACAGATGAAGGCGTTGGCGAGCTTCGCCGCACCGTCGCGACACACGAAATATTTCTGATTCACGCGCGCAGTCAATTGGATGACCTCGGGCGGCACCGACAGGAACTCCGCGTCGAAACGGCCAAGCAGCGGCACCGGCCATTCGGTCAGTCCGGCATTCTCGGCGACCAGCCCTTCGTCCTCGACCAGCACCAGACCTGCCTCGGCGGCGAGCCCGGCGGCGCGGTCGCGGATGATCGCGGCGCGCTCGTCCTGGTCGACGATGACGTGGCAGGCGCGCAGCTTCTCGACATAGTCCAGCGCCGACCCGATCGTGATCGCACTCGGATGGTGGAAGCGGTGGCAGAGCGTCGCCGCGCCGCTCTCGACACCGGCGATCGTGACCGGCACGACCTGTTCGCCGAGCAACGCGACGATGCCCTGGAGCGGGCGGACCCAGCGCAGGCTCTCGGTCGATAGCGAGGCATCGCCCCAGCGCATCGACTTCGGCCAGGGAAAGGCGCGGATCACGGCCGGGATCGCTTCGGCGAGCACGTCCGCGGTCGCGCGACCGGGCTTTTCGGTGATCGCGTAGAGCACGCCGTCGCGCTCGGTAAGCTGCTCGCGGGTCAGCCCGGTCTTGCGGAGGAACCCCTCCAGCGCCTGCGGCGGCGCGGCAGCGCGCGGGCCCTTCACTTCCTCGCTGACCGCCTGCGTGGCGTCGGGCAGGTCGCGCAGGATCAGCGTCAGGCGGCGCGGAGTCGCGTAGGTGACGGTCGCGGCGGCGGTGAGCCCGGCCTTCGCCAGCTCGGCGGCGAACAGCCGTGCGAGATCCTCGCGCGCCTTGGCCTGCATCCGCGCCGGGATTTCCTCCGAGCGGAGTTCGAGAAGAAAATCGCTCACGCCGCCCACCCGTTCTTTTCCATGTACGCGGCGCACGCCGCCTTCGCGAGATCGCGGACCCGGCCGATATACGCCTGCCGCTCGGCGACCGAGATCACGCCGCGCGCCTGCAACAGGTTGAAGGTGTGGCTGGCCTTGATCGCCTGTTCATAGGCAGGGATCGGCAGCTTCGCGGCGAGGCTGCGCTCGCACTCCGCCGCGGCCTTCTTGAACAGGTCGAACAAGGCGTCGGTGTCGGCGACCTCGAAATTCCAGGTCGACATCTGCCGCTCGTTCTCGAGGAACACGTCGCCATACGACACGCCGGCATCGTTGAACGCGAGATCGTAGACGTTGTCGACGTTCTGGATATACATCGCGAGCCGTTCCAGCCCGTAGGTCAGCTCGCCCGCGACCGGCTTCATGTCGAACCCGCCCATCTGCTGGAAATAGGTGAATTGCGTCACCTCCATCCCGTCGCACCAGACCTCCCAGCCCAGCCCCCAGGCGCCGAGCGTCGGGCTTTCCCAATCGTCCTCGACGAAGCGGATGTCGTGCAGCCCGGTATCGACGCCGATCGCGGCGAGGCTGCCGAGGTACAATTCCTGCAGGTCGGGCGGGCTGGGCTTCAGGATCACCTGATATTGATAATAATGCTGGAGCCGGTTCGGGTTCTCGCCATAGCGGCCGTCGGTCGGGCGGCGGCACGGCTGGACATAGGCGGCGTTCCACGTGTCCGGCCCCAGCGCGCGCAGCGTGGTGGCGGGATGGAAGGTGCCGGCCCCCATTTCCATGTCATAGGGCTGGAGGATCGCACAGCCGCGCTCCGACCAATATTGGTGGAGCCGCAGGATCATCGCCTGGAAGCTGAGCGGGCGGGGAGCGCTGATGTCGGTCACGCGGCGAGCCTGTGGCGCAAGGGCGGCGTGGAATCAACAAGACCGTCGTGCTTCCCTTTCGGACGATGGCTCGCCATGGAGGTGGGCATGAAGAACGCCGCCCCCTGCTCGCGCTGCTCCTCGCCTTGCCGCTGCCCGCCTGTGCGCAGCCGGCGCCCGCGCCCGCCGCGACGACGCAGGATGCCGATCCCGCCTTGTGGGTGGTCAAGGACAAGGACACGACGATCTATCTCTTCGGGACGATCCACGTCCTGAAGCCGGGGCTGTCGTGGTTCGACGAGGCGGTGAAGACCGCGTTCGACCGCTCGCAGACGCTGGTGCTGGAGATGGTCGAGCCCGACGCCAAAACCCAACAGCGCGTGGTGAGCGCCGCGGCCTTCGATCCGAACGGCACGCCGCTGACGCAGCAGCTCTCGCCCAATTACCGTGCGGCTTTTGCGAAGGCGATGGGTGACGGGCAGGTGCAGCCGGCGGTGTACGAGAAGATGCGGCCGTGGTTTGCGGCGGTGACGCTGTCGCTGCTGCCGGTGCGCCAGCTCGGCTACGATCCCGCCAATGGCCCGGAGAAGGTGCTGACCGACGCGGCGAAGGCGGCGGGCAAGCCGGTCGTCGGGCTGGAGACGTTCGAAGGGCAATTGGGGGTGTTCGGCAAGTTGTCGAAGGGCGCTCAGGTGCAGTTGCTGGAGAGCACGCTCGACGAGCTGCCCAAGGTCGATACGACGTTCACGACGCTGGTCGATGCCTGGGCGAGCGGCAAGCCCGAAGGCGTGGCGAAGGAGATGAACGAGTCGCTCAAGGACTCGCCAGAGGTCGCCAAGGTGCTGCTGACCGACCGCAACAAGCAATGGGCGGCGTGGATCGCGGAGCGGATGAAGCGGCCGGGGACGGTGTTCATCGCGGTCGGCGCGGGGCATCTCGCCGGCGCGGGCAGCGTGCAGGATCAGTTGGGGACGTACAAGCTGAAGGCGGTGCGGGTTAAGTACTGACCTGTCGCCCCTGCGCAGGAAGACAGGCGGCCACTCGATCGCCGTCGCCCCTGCGCAGGCAGAAGCCTATGGCTGTGTCGTCACGCATCGAGATCTGACACAAAGCGCGCGGCCCATGTGTCTGCCTCGCATCAGCACGATACAGACATGGGCCCCTGCCTGCGCAGGGGCGACGGCGTGTGTTAGGGCGCGCTGGCACGCGACCGCACCTTGCAATTCCCGCCCTGCCCGGCTAAGCGCGCGGGCTTCCGGTCATGGTCATCCCTGGAGGCGTGGTCCGGAAGGCATATCACCGTATTTCGGAGCATTTGAGATGAGCGACACCATTACGCTCGCAGCCGAGACGCGTGACCGGGTTGGCAAGGGAGCCTCCCGTGCACTCCGTCGCGACGGCCGCGTCCCCGCCGTGATCTATGGCCAGAACAAGGAGCCGACCTCGATCCATCTCGAGGAGAAGGCACTCGTCAAGGCATTGATGACCGGCCACTTCATGAACTCGGTCATCATGGTCGACGGCACGCGCACGCTGGCCAAGGACGTGGCGTTCCACCCGGTCACCGACCGTCCGACGCACGTCGACTTCCTGCGAGATCGGCGAGCACGAGACCGTGACGATCGCGGTGCCGGTCGTGTTCACCGACGAAGAGGACGCGCCGGGCATCAAGAAGGGCAACGGCGTGCTCAACATCGTCCAGCATGACGTCGAGCTGGTCGTCGACGCCGCCGACATCCCCAGCGAGATCACCGTCTCGCTCGCGGGGATCGAGATCGGCGACACGATCCACATCTCCGACCTGAAGCTGCCGAAGGGCGCGAAGGCCGCCGCCGACGGCGACGTCGCGGTCGCCACGCTGGTCGCGCCGACCGTCCCGACCGCAGCGGACGAGCAGGCCGACGCCGAAGTGGCCGAGGCGCAGTCGGCCGAGTCCGAAGCGGCTGCCGCCGAGGAAGCCGGCGAGGACAAGGGCGAGTAATCGCCGGTCCGCCGACTTGGTGCGGACCATCGTTCGGGGGCAGGGCAGCGGCGACGCTCCCCTGCCCTTTGCTTTTGGAGAGAAGGATCAGCGATGCTATTGTGGGTGGGGCTCGGCAATCCGGGCGCGCAATATGCGATGCACCGCCACAATGTCGGCTTCATGGCGGTCGATGCCATCGCCGAGGTCCATGGCTTCGCCGCGCCGGCAAAGAAGTTTCAGGGCTGGTTGCAGGAGGGCCGGATCGGCACGACGAAGGTGCTGTTGCTCAAGCCCGCGACCTTCATGAACGACAGCGGTCGTTCGGTCGGCGAGGCGCTGCGCTTCTACAAGCTCGGCACCGATGCGCTGACCGTCTTCCATGACGAACTCGACCTCGCGCCGATGAAGGTCAAGGTGAAGCAGGGCGGCGGGACGGCCGGGCATAACGGCCTGCGCTCGATCGACCAGCATCTCGGCCCGGACTTCCGCCGCGTGCGGATCGGGATCGGGCATCCCGGGCACAAGGACCGCGTGACCGGGCACGTGCTCGGCAGTTACGCCAAGAGCGAGATCGACGCCCTGAGCGACGTGCTCGGCGCCTTGTCGGGCGAGGCGGAGTGGCTGGCGCAAGGGGACGACGTGCGGTTCATGAACGACGTGGCGCTGCGTCTGGGGTAAGCGCGCTGCCCGTCGGACGACATACGCGCCTCCCTTCCACCGTTCGTGCTGAGCTTGTCGAAGCACGTGCTCCTCGTGACACGCCCTTCGACAAGCTCAGGGCGAACGGTCCGGAAGTCACCTCCAATAGGACCATGACCATGCCGACCCGCCAACTCTTCCCGACCCTGTTCTACGACGCCGACGTCGCCGACGCCGACCTTCTCGCCGACCTCGATGCGTCGTGCCGCACGCTGGCGGACGAGGATGGCGCGGGGAAGCGCTGGTCGAAGGCGCATGGCTATCGCGGCTATACCAGCTACGCCTCGCTCAACGACCTGCCGCTGCGCGATCCGGTATTCGCCGACCTCAAGAAGCTGCTCGACCGCCATGTCGCCGCCTTCGCGAAGGAGGCCGGGTTCGATCTGGGCGGCCGCAAGCTGAAGCTCGATAGCCTGTGGGTCAACGTCATGAAGCCGGGCGGCACGCACTCCGGCCATCTGCATCCGCACAGCGTCGTGTCGGGCACCTTCTATGTCGCGGTGCCCGAAGGTTCGGGGGCGCTCAAGCTGGAAGACCCGCGGCTGCCGATGCTGATGGCCGCGCCGCCGCGCGACGGCACGTTCGTCTATGCCGAGCCGCGCGACGGCGCGCTGTTCCTGTGGGAAAGCTGGCTGCGGCACGAGGTGATGACCAGCACCGCCAAGGCCGAGCGGATCAGCGTCAGCTTCAATTATCGCTGGTAGCGTCGGGGTAGTCGGCACCCAGCGCTTCGTCGCGGAGTCCTTCGATCTCGGCGACTCGCGCGCGCAATCGCTCGGTCACCGCGTCATAGCCCCATTTGCCGAGCACCAGATGCCGCGGCGGCGCCGCGCGCGTGACCGCCGCGATCATCGCCTCGCCCGCCCGCACCGGATCGCCGGGCTGATTGCCTGAATAGCCCTTGGTGTTCGCCATCCGGGCCGCGGCCGTCTCGCTATAATCGGCGATATGGCTCTCGGTCTGGCGTAGCGAACGACCCGCCCAATCGGTGCGGAATGGTCCCGGCTCGACACACGTCACCGTAATGCCGAGCGGCGCGACCTCGGCGACGAGCGCATCGGAGAAGCCCTCCACCGCGTGCTTCGACGCGGCATAATAGCCCGACGACGGAAAACCGACGAGCCCGGCGACCGAGGTGATGTTGACGATCGCACCCTGGCGACGCTCGCGCATCCCCGGCAGCACCGCGCGGGTCATCGCGAACAGGCCGAAGACGTTCGCGTCGAATTGCGCGCGGATCTCGTCCTCCTCGCCCTCCTCGATGCTGGATTGATAGCCATAGCCGGCATTGTTCACGAGCACGTCGACGCGCCCGAACCGTTCCTCGGCGGCCGCGACGGCGGCGGTGATCGCGGCTGCGTCGGTGACGTCGAGCGCCAACGCGAGCAGCCGATCGTCCTGCCCCGCCGCGAGGTCCGCGACCCGCGCCGCGTCGCGCGCGGTCGCCACCACGCGCCAGCCCTTGGCGAGCACCAGCTTGGCCAGTTCACGACCGAAACCGGTCGAGCAACCGGTGATGAACCAGACCGGATCAGCAGGAAGCGTCATAGGAAAATCCACATTCGGCAGGAAAGCTGGCCCAACGCGGTGCCGTCTCGCTGCGTTCCCACTGGCAATTGTCGGCCAAAGGGTCCATGTGGGAGCCTTCATGGACTTCCCGAATCTCCCCCGCGCTCGCCAGCGCGCTCGCCACGCGTGGTTACACCGCGCTCACCCCCGTTCAGGCCGAGGTGACCGCCGAGGTCGCACATGGCCGCGACCTGCTCGTCTCTGCGCAGACCGGCTCCGGCAAGACCGTCGCCTTCGGCCTCGCGATGGCCGAGCAACTGCTGAGCGAGGACGGCAATTTGCCGGTCGCCGGCCCGCCGCTTGCGCTGGTGATCGCGCCGACGCGCGAACTGGCGTTGCAGGTCGCCAAGGAACTGACCTGGCTCTATGCCAATGCGCGGATCGCGACCTGCGTCGGCGGCATGGACGCCAGCCGCGAGCGCCGCGCGCTGAACCATGGCGCGCATATCGTCGTCGGCACGCCTGGCCGTCTGCGCGATCATGCCGAACGCGGCGCGCTCAACCTGTCGCAGATCCGCGCCGCCGTTTTGGACGAGGCGGACGAGATGCTCGACATGGGCTTCCGCGACGACCTTCAGGCGCTGCTCGACCAGACGCCGACCGAGCGCCGCACCCTGTTGTTCTCCGCCACGCTGCCGCGCCCGATCGTGGCGCTCGCCAAGGCGTATCAGCGCGACGCGCTCCGCATCTCGACCGTCAGCGAGCAACGCGGTCACGGCGACATCACCTATCGCGCGGTGACGGTGTCGCCGTCCGAAATCGAGCATGCGGTCATCAACCTGCTGCGCTTCTACGAGGCGGAGACCGCCATCCTGTTCTGCGCGACCCGCGACAACGTCCGGCATCTGCACGCCGGGCTGGTCGAGCGCGGCTTCGCGGCGGTGGCACTGTCGGGCGAGCATTCGCAGAACGAGCGCAACCATGCGCTGCAGGCGTTGCGCGATCGGCGCGCGCGGGTCTGCGTCGCGACCGACGTCGCGGCGCGCGGGATCGATCTGCCGACGCTCAGCCTCGTCGTCCACGTCGAAATGCCTCGCGATGCCGAGGTGTTGCAGCACCGTTCGGGCCGCACCGGGCGCGCGGGCAAGAAGGGCACTGCGGTGCTGATCGTTCCCTATCCGCGCCGTCGCCGCGTCGAGATGATGCTGCGCGGGGCGCGGATCGCCACCGAATGGGGTGAGGTGCCGACCGCCGAGGCGATCCGCGCCAAGGATCGCGAGCGGTTGCTCGAACGCCTGCTCGCTCCAGTCGAGGTCGACGACGACGATCAGGCGCTGGCCGCCGAGCTGCTCAAGCAGCGCACGCCGGAAGAGATCGCCGCCGCACTGGTCGCGGCGCAGCGCGCGTCGCTTCCCGCACCCGAGGAACTCGCCGATCGCAGCGAGATGACCGAGCGTCAGCAGAAGGGCCATCGCGATGGCTTCGACGACGTGGTGTGGTTCCACATGAACGTCGGTCGCCGCCAGAACGCCGACCCGCGCTGGGTGCTGCCGCTGCTGTGCCGCCGCGGGCATGTCACCAAGGCCGAGATCGGCGCGATCCGCATCGGCGCGACCGAGACGCAGTTCCAGGTGCCGAGCGCACTGGCCGCGCGCTTCGCAGCGGCGGTGAAGGCGTCCGCCAACGCCGACGGCGAAGACGAGAGCGGCGTCCGTATCGAGCGGATGCCGAGCGGCGCCGCGCCGATCCGCAACGCCGGTGCACCGCCGCAGCGGCGACACGGCGGCGGTGGCGCTGCCCCACGCGGCGCACCGCGCCCGCGGCGGTAAGACTGGGAGGGTGCGGCGCTTCTGATCGCACCCACTCCGTCATTCCCGCGCAGGCGGGACCTATGCGAATGCCTTCATCGTGCTCCTACGAAAGCAGGAGCTCAAGGTTTCGGGTCTCGTAGGGCGTCGTTCTGCTTGGCCCTGGACTCCTGCTTTCACAGGAGAACAAGCTCGGGTGCGGTAAGGAGCGGCCCTTCCCCCACATCCGTCATTCCCGCGCAGGCGAGAATCCAGAACCTCTGACAGCAGTGGCTCTTACCGGCGGTGGCGGCCTACCACGCAGGGGGCCGCGTCCGCAGTAATAAGATGCCGCCTTTCCCATATCCGTCATTCCCGCGAAGGCGGGAATCCAGAACCTCTGAGGTTCGTGAATCTACCGACGGACCTGCGCGTCTGGATTCCCGCCTTCGCGGGAATGACGGTGGATCGAAAACGGCGGCCGTAGCCCCCGCTACGGTCGCCGTTTTCGTATCCGGTCGATACCGGGCTTAGAGCCCGATGACCCCGCCGTCGTTCTTGGTGATCACCACCGTTGCCGAGCGCGGGCGGCCGGTGCCGGTGCCGGTCGCCTGACTCTGCGGCCAGTTCGAGGTGATGTTGTTGTAGGCACCCTCTTCACCCGGGTGCTGGATGTTGATGAAGATCGAACGGCCATCGGCGGTCGAGGTGATGCCGGTGACCTCACACTCCTTCGGCCCGACCAGGAAGCGCTTCAGCTTCGCGCCCGGCTTGGCGCCGATGCGCGCGGTGGTGGTGGCGGTGCCGCCGAACGAGCTGGTGACGGCCTTGGTCGTGCCGTCGCCGACGCGGCCGGGCATCCCGACCAACAACATGCAATTGGTCACGTCGGTATAGGCGCTATCGTCGGTCTCGACGAACAGCAGCGGCGACGCCTGCCCGCCCGCATTGGTGGGCAAGCCGAACCACAGGCCGTCCGGCGACGAGAAGTCGTTGGTGGCATCCAGATCCGACAGGTTGACGTTGGCCGCATCCGCGCCGGCGCGCGCACCGAAGGCATAGACGTCCCAGGTAAAGGTCAGCGACTCAGTCGAGTCGTTGGCTTCGCGCAACCGGACGATATGGCCATTGGCGTTGCCCGAGTTCGTCTTGCCGTCGGTGCGGGTATCGACATAGGCGCGCGGATTGGCCGGGTCGATCGAGCGCTGGCTGCTGCTCGTCGCAACGCCGACACGGTTCGAATTGTTGGTCAGCGTGCAATACATCTCGCCATTGACCGGGTTCACCGCGGTCCATTCCGGGCGATCCATCGGCGTCGCCCCCAGCGCGTCGCCGGCGAGCCGCGCATTGGCGAGCACGTCGGCCTGGTTGGCGAACGGATAGCGCGTGTTGTTCGCATCCAGGCCGTTCTGGCCGAACACCAGCGGCAGCCACTGCCCGGTGCCGTCGGCGTTGAACCTGGCGACGTACAGCGTGCCGGTGTCGAGATACTTGTCGCCGGTCGCGAGGCGATCGGACGGGGTCGCATCCGCCGTCGCCCAGGCGGTCGCCGAGACGAACTTGTAGACATATTCGTTACGGCCGTCGTCGCCCATGTAGAAGGCCGGCTTGACGCCCGCGATCACCCGGCCCGGCATCACGCCCTCATGCGCCATGCGGCCGAGCGCGGTGCGCTTGCGCGGGGTGGACGCCGGATTGAACGGATCGATTTCGAGCACCCAGCCGAACGTGTACGGCTCGTTGCGGAAATCGGCGGTGCCGTCCGCGGCGAGCGACGCCGAGGCGGTCGCGTTCCAGCGGCGATAGACCGTGGAGGTGGCATCGGCCGGCGTCACCGTCGACCACCGGTGGTTGCCCGTCGCGGCCTCCCCGATGCCGTAGCGCGACAGCGAGATGTTCTGCTTGGTGTTGCCGGCGACGACGCGCACCGCGGCGTCACCGGTGTCGCGGCGGAAATAGCCCGCCCAATTCTCCTCGCACGTCGCATAGTCGCCCCACGGCAGCGCACCGTTCGCGCAATTGTTGATCGTGCCGCGGCCCGTGGTGCCATCCTTCGAATAGACCGTACGCAGCATCGCGTCGCCCTTCACCGGGCCGCTGAACGCGACGGGCGTGTTCGGCGTCACGCGGCGGTTGAGCGTGCTGGCCTGCACGTAGCTCCAGGCGCCGGTATTGCCGGCGCGGGTGACCTCGACGACCGACACGCCATGCGCCTCGATCTCCTTGATGACCTCGGCCTCGACGGTGCGGACGCCGTTCACGGTCGTCTGCCCGGCGGCGTGCAGATAGTTCGGGTTGATATATTCGTGGTTCAGCACGAGCAGCCCGCGCGTGTTGTTGCTGGCATCGGGGGTGGTGCCACTGGCGGCGAGGCCGAAGAAGCTCATGCCGTCATGGTTGTCGCCGGCACGCTGCGCGAAATTGCTGTCGGTGCCGTCATTGGCATAGGCCGTGACGCCGCTCGCGAGCGGATCGCCGACGCGGTAGATGACCGAGGCGGTATAGCCGGTCGGCACCGTCACGATGTCATTCTTGTTCTTGGCGACCGCGGTGAAATCGAGCGTGGCGGGGTTGATGACGACCGTCGTGCGCTCGGTGCTGCTGCCGTTGCCGTTGGTGGCGGTAAACGCCAGCACGGCGTTGGTCGCGGCCGTCACGTTCGGCGCGACGAAGCTGACCGAGGTGCCGCTGGTCGTCAGCGCGAGGCTGGGGCCGCTCACCTGCGACCAGCTCGTGGTCTTGGCGTTGCTGCTGGCGGTGGCGGTCAGCGTCACGATGCGGCCGCCCTGCGTCTGGACGGTCGAGCCGTCCGAGACGGTGATGACGTCGGCGTCATTGTCGTCCGCGCCGCAGCCGCTGAGCATCGACGCGCCGAACGCCGCGGTGGTCATCGCGCTCATCCCGCCCATCATCTGCCGCCGCGAATACCGCTGGTCGACCAGCTCGCCGAGCGTGGTGGTGGTGGACGGATTGGTGTCGACGTCGCCGTCAGTGAAGACGATCGCGTCGTCGTGGCGCAGGCTGGTCATTTGGCGTTCCCCGATTTGGTTCCTGCCGGCGGCTATCGCGGCGAAGAAAGGCACCGCCGTGAAGGTTCGACGACGCCGGAACGACAGTTCGGCGTCAGATACGTGACACATGCTTCACGCTTGACCTGCGCGCGCGATCCGCTATAGCCCGCCGCGTCGCCGGTCCGCTCGCGGGCATGGCACACCGTCCGAGACAGCGGGTGGCCCCTCGGGCCTTAATCCCCCGCCGAGGCGGGGACAGGATCGACGCTCCCCGCGCCTGCACGATCATCGTGCGGCCGGTTGCCGGTCATTCCCCATCGCTGGACTATGCCGCCGGTCGTGCATCCGCACGGAAGGCGGTTCGTACCCGGAAGGCGCGTGTTTCGGCACGTCCCTTCCCAACGTGGAGAATGGCATGGATCGTAGTCAGAAGACCGCGGCCGTCGCCGAGCTCAACGCTACCTTCTCCGAGGTTGCCGTGGTGGTCGTCACCCGCAACCTGGGGATGACGGTGGCGCAGTCGACCGACTTGCGCAACCGGATGCGGGACGCCGGCGCGACCTACAAGGTCTCGAAGAACAAGCTTGCCAGGATCGCACTCGACGGCACCGACTATGGGTCGATCAGCGACATGCTGACCGGTCCGGTCGGCCTGGCGACCTCGACCGATCCGGTCGCGGCTGCCAAGGTTGCCGCCGAATTCGCCAAGACGACCGACAAGTTCGAGATCGTCGGCGGTGCGATGGGCACGACCCCGCTCGATGTGGCGGGCGTGCAGGCACTGGCCACGCTGCCGTCGCTGGACGAGCTGCGTGCGAAGATCGTCGGCCTCATCGTGGCACCTGCCACGAAGCTGGCGACCATCACCCAGGCCCCGGCCGCGCAGATCGCGCGCGTGTTGGCAGCTTATTCGGAGAAGGAGGCAGCCTGATTTCGGGCCGCATCCTGTTGATGTTTGGATTTTGGGGCACCTGTCCCCGTTTAGATAGGAAGTAAGATCATGGCAGACCTGAACGCGCTCGTTGAGAGCCTGAGCGAGCTGACCGTCCTCGAGGCCGCCGAGCTGTCGAAGATGCTCGAAGAGAAGTGGGGCGTCTCGGCCGCTGCGGCGGTTGCGGCTCCGGCTGCTGGCGGCGGCGCTGCTGCTCCGGCCGCTGAAGAGAAGACCGAGTTCGACGTGATCCTGACCGGCGACGGTGGCAAGAAGATCAACGTCATCAAGGAAGTCCGCGCGATCACCGGCCTGGGCCTGACCGAAGCCAAGGCGCTCGTCGAAGGCGCGCCGAAGCCCGTCAAGGAAGGCGTGAGCAAGGACGAGGCCGAGAAGGTCAAGAAGCAGCTGGAAGAAGCCGGCGCGACCGTCGAACTGAAGTAAGCCGAAGTGTGAGGGGCTCGCCCCTTACACGAGGCCGGCCGACGAGCGGCCCAAGCCCGCTCGTTCGACGTCATCGGATTCACTCCGATGACGTGGCCGCCAGCAGAAAAGGGGCGACATCCGCAAGGGTGCCGCCCCTTTTCATGCCTGCCATCCCCGCCACGTCAGCCGCACCCGGCTGCCGACGAACAGCGCTGCCCCGGCCAGCGACGCGAGCAATCCGACGCAGACGGAATCGAACGCCATCAGCCCCCATACGACCGGCGCGCCCTGCCCCAGCGCCAGCCGGTGGTTCGCCATATGCAGCAGTTGCGCCGGCGCGGCCGCAACCGCGAGATACAGCGTCAGCACCAGCGCCGACGGCAGATGCGTCGTGAACGCCGCGCGCCACGCCAGCGTCCGGTCCTCGACCAGCTCCGCGACCAGCAGCAGCACCGCCCCGGACTGTAGCACGAACGACAACACGCCGAACCCGACCGCGCCGACGATCCCGGTGCGCGCTCCCAGCCAGCTACACGCGACGCTCACCGCCGCGGTCAGCGCCACCAGCACCAGCACGCGCAACGCGGTAGCAACAGGCGGCAGAAGGGCGCGACGCGCCGACCCGCTCACCTGGAAGCGCGCCATCGCCAGCATCGCCAGCACGACGCCCGCGACCTTCGCATAGCCGAAGTCCCAGCGGATCGCCTCCTTGCCCAGCGTCCGAAACGCCGCGAGCGAGTCGAACATGCCGAGCTTGATCTCGACGACATGCTGCGCCGCCTCCGGCACGATCGCGATCGCCGCCAGCCATGGCGCGGCCTTCATCGCGCCCCCGCCGCGACGGTAGATGTCGACCACATCGGCCCCGATCCGCCGCCATCCCGTGCGTCGTTCCCCGCTCATTCCTCCCCGTCCCCCTCTATCCATGTCAACAATTCCCCGGGCTGGCAGTCGAGCGCGCGACAGATCGCCTCAAGCGTCGAGAAACGGATCGCCTTCGCCTTGCCGGTCTTCAGGATCGATAGATTGGCCAGGGTGATGCCGACCGTGTCGCTCAGCTCGGTCAGCGACATGCGGCGGTGATGCAACAGGTCGTCGAGATGCACGATCACCGGCATCAGACGGTCCCCTCCAGCTCGGCATCGAGCCGCGCGCCCGCCGCGAACACCCGCGCCAGCACGAAGGCGATCAGCACCGAGATCCACCCCGCAAGCGACGGCGTCCACGCCGCCACGTCCGCTCCGGTGCGTGCGATCAATGCGGTCAGCGCGCTACCGAACAGGTCCACGCACTGGACCCCGACCAGCCCCCAGCCGATGGTGGTGACGCGCGCCGCATTGTCGGGATCGAACGGCGCGCCCCGCCGCACGCTACGAAGCACGTCGGCGAGCGCACGCAGGCAGCGGTCGAGCGGCCAGACCGCAATCACGCCGATCAGAATCAGCGTCCGCAATTCCCAGATCACCGCCGGGATGAAGACCGCGTCACGGTACTTGCGCCCCAGTTGCGCGGCGAGCAGCGGCTCCGCCACGAAGCTCGCGATCAAGCACCCGACGGCAAGGACGCCGAACCCGATGTTCGCCACCGCGCACCAACGCAGCGCGCGTTCTCCCCATCGCACCAGCCGCGAACCGTCACCGTCCATCACACGCCCCCTCCGAATCCCGCGCAATAATTGACAGCCTTATCGAATTACGACAAGCTAAATATCGTTTATCAATATGTCGACCTCGATAAGCGGACAGGCTTTGACAGTCTGCTGGCCACCTCCTATATCCGCTCCATCACCACAGCTTCCGGGAAACGGCACGCCTTGCGCAGCGTGTCGATCGGATTGGGAAGCCGCGGTTCAGGACGCTGAAAGCCGACGCATCTTTGCGCTCGGCTTTTCTTCGTTCGACCCTGCGCCTGCATTTTGACGGCTGACGAGGCACAAGCTTTTATGGCGACCAATCCGATCGACGCGGGCACCGCGCGGACCGAGAAGGCTCTGAACGGGGCGGGCACGCGCAAGCGTCGCATCCGCAAGGTTTTCGGCAACATCCACGAAGTGGTGCAGATGCCGAACCTGATCGAGGTCCAGCGCGAGAGCTATGAGCAGTTCCTGCGTTCCGATCCGTCGATCAACTATGTCTCGGGTCTCGAGAAGACGCTGCGCAGCGTGTTCCCGATCCGCGACTTCGCCGGCACCGCCGAGCTGGACTTCGTCAATTACGAGCTGGAGCCGCCGAAGTTCGACGTCGAGGAATGCCGTCAGCGCGGCATCACCTATGCAGCGCCGATGCGCGTCACGTTGCGCCTGATCGTGTTCGAGGTGGATCCCGATACGGAGACCCGTTCGGTGCTCGATATCAAGGAGCAGGACGTCTACATGGGCGACATGCCGCTCATGACCGAGAACGGCACCTTCTTCATCAACGGCACCGAGCGCGTCATCGTGTCGCAGATGCACCGCTCGCCGGGCGTGCTGTTCGATCACGATCGCGGCAAGACGCACGCGTCGGGCAAGTATTTGTTCGCGGCGCGCGTGATCCCGTATCGCGGCTCGTGGCTCGATTTCGAGTTCGACGCCAAGGACATCGTCAACGTCCGTATCGACCGTAAGCGCAAGCTGCCGGTCACCGCGCTGCTGTACGCGCTGGGGATGAACGGCGAGGAGATCCTCAACCAGTTCTACAACCGCGTCACGTTCGTGCGTGGCCAGGGCGGCTGGCAGATCCCGTTCCAGGTCGAGAGCTGGCGCGGCGTGAAGCCGACCTTCGACATCGTCGATGCCAAGTCGGGCGAAGTGATCTTCGCCGCCGGCACCAAGATCACTCCGCGCGCGGCGAACAAGGCCGGCAAGGACGGTCTGGAGACGCTGTTGATCCCGACCGAGGAAATCTACGGTCGCTACAGCGCTTATGACCTGATCAACGCAGCCACCGGCGAGATCTACGTCGAGGCCGGTGACGAGATCGGGCCGGAGAACCTCGAAAAGCTCGACAAGGCGGGGATCGACCGCATCGAGCTGCTCGACATCGACCATGTCGCGACGGGTCCGTGGATCCGCAACACGCTCAAGGCCGACAAGGCCGAGGAGCGCGAGCAGGCGCTGTCGGACATCTATCGCGTGATGCGCCCCGGCGAGCCGCCGACGCTGGAGACGGCGGAGTCGCTGTTCGCCGGCCTGTTCTTCGATCCGGACCGCTACGACCTGTCGGCGGTGGGCCGCGTGAAGCTGAACATGCGCCTGGAGCTGGATGCGCCGGACACGCACACCACGCTGCGGACCGAGGACATTCTGGCGGTCGTCAAGACGCTGGTCGGCCTGAAGGACGGCAAGGGCGAAATCGACGACATCGACAATCTCGGCAACCGCCGCGTCCGTTCGGTGGGCGAGCTGCTGGAGAATCAGTATCGCGTCGGCCTGCTCCGCATGGAGCGCGCCGTGAAGGAGCGCATGTCGTCGGTCGACGTCTCGACGGTGATGCCGAACGACTTGATCAACGCCAAGCCCGCGGTCGCCGCGGTGCGCGAGTTCTTCGGTTCGTCGCAGCTGTCGCAGTTCATGGACCAGACCAACCCGCTCTCCGAAGTGACGCACAAGCGTCGCGTCTCGGCGCTCGGGCCGGGCGGTCTGACGCGTGAGCGTGCGGGTTTTGAGGTCCGCGACGTCCACCCGACCCACTATGGCCGCATCTGCCCGATCGAGACCCCGGAAGGCCCGAACATCGGTCTGATCAACTCGCTGTCGACCTTCGCGCGCGTCAACAAGTACGGCTTCATCGAGACGCCGTACCGCAAGATCGTGGACGGCAAGGTGACCAACGAGGTCGTCTATCTGTCGGCGATGGAAGAGCAGAAGCACACCGTCGCGCAGGCGTCGGCGGAGCTGAACGAGGACGGCTCGTTCGCCGAGGAGCTGGTCTCCGCACGGCAGGCGGGCGAGTTCCTGATGGCGCTGCCGGAGACGGTGACGCTGATGGACGTGTCGCCGAAGCAGCTCGTGTCGGTCGCGGCGTCGCTGATCCCGTTCCTGGAGAACGACGACGCGAACCGCGCATTGATGGGCTCGAACATGCAGCGTCAGGCCGTGCCGCTGGTGCGCGCCGAGGCGCCGTTCGTCGGCACCGGGATGGAGGAGACCGTGGCGCGCGATTCGGGCGCGGCGATCTCGGCCAAGCGTGCGGGCATCGTCGACCAGGTCGACGCGGCGCGTATCGTGGTCCGCGCAACCGGCGAGGTCGATGCCGGCAAGTCGGGCGTCGACATCTACACGTTGATGAAGTTCCAGCGTTCGAACCAGTCGACCTGCATCAACCAGCGTCCGCTGGTGAAGGTGGGCGACGTGGTGAATGCGGGCGACTGCATCGCCGATGGTCCGTCGACCGAGTTCGGCGAGCTGGCGCTGGGCCGCAACGCGCTCGTCGCGTTCATGCCCTGGAACGGCTACAACTACGAGGATTCGATCCTCATCAGCGAGCGGATCGTGAAGGACGACGTGTTCACGTCGATCCACATCGACGAGTTCGAGGTGATGGCCCGCGATACGAAGCTCGGGCCGGAGGACATCACCCGCGACATCCCGAACGTCGGCGAGGAAGCGCTGCGCAACCTCGACGAGGCGGGCATCGTGTACGTCGGCGCCGAGGTCGAGCCGGGCGACATCCTGGTCGGCAAGATCACGCCGAAGGGCGAAAGCCCGATGACGCCGGAAGAGAAGCTGCTCCGCGCGATCTTCGGTGAAAAGGCGTCGGACGTGCGCGACACGTCGCTGCGTCTGCCGCCGGGCGTGGCCGGGACGATCGTCGACGTCCGCGTCTTCAATCGCCACGGCATCGACAAGGACGAGCGCGCGATGGCGATCGAGCGCGAGGAGATCGAGCGCCTGAAGAAGGACTCGGACGACGAGCGCACGATCCTCAACCGCGCGACCTGGTCGCGTCTGCGTGAGATGCTGCTGGGTCAGGTCGCGACCGCCGCGCCGAAGGGCGTCAAGAAGGGCGTGACCATCGACATGGACGTGCTGGACAGCGTCGAACGCCACGAATGGTGGAAGTTCGCGGTGGCCGACGATGCGGTCCAGTCGAACCTCGAGGCCGTGAAGGGCCAGTATGACGAGGCGGCCAAGCGCATCCGAGACAAGTTCGAGGATCGCCGCGAGAAGCTGGAGCGCGGTGACGAGCTGCCGCCGGGCGTGCTGAAGATGGTCAAGGTGTTCGTCGCGGTGAAGCGCAAGCTGCAGCCGGGCGACAAGATGGCCGGCCGTCACGGCAACAAGGGCGTCATCAGCCGCATCCTGCCGGCGGAGGACATGCCGTTCCTCGCCGACGGGACGCCGGTCGACCTCGTGCTCAACCCGCTGGGCGTGCCGAGCCGCATGAACGTCGGGCAGATCTTCGAGACGCACCTCGGCTGGGCGGCGCGTGGGCTTGGTCAGCAGATCAAGCACGCGCTGGAAGACTGGCGCGACGCCAACCCCGACGCCAAGGCGGGCGAGATGCCCGACGTGGTCAAGGATCGGCTCCGCACCGTCTATGGCGAGCATTATCTCGACGACATCGACTCGCGCGACGCGGGCGAGATCATCGAGCTGGCGCAGAACCTGACGCCCGGCGTTCCGATGGGCACCCCGGTGTTCGACGGCGCGGTCGAGAAGGACGTGTCGGACATGCTCGAGCTGGCCGGGCTCGACACCTCGGGTCAGTCGGACCTGTTCGACGGGCGCACCGGCGACAAGTTCGACCGCAAGGTGACAGTGGGCATCATCTACATGCTCAAGCTGCACCACCTTGTGGACGACAAGATCCACGCCCGGTCGATCGGGCCGTACTCGCTCGTCACGCAGCAGCCGCTGGGTGGTAAGGCGCAGTTCGGTGGCCAGCGCTTCGGCGAAATGGAAGTCTGGGCGCTCCAGGCGTATGGCGCGGCGTACACGCTCCAGGAAATGCTGACGGTGAAGTCGGACGACGTGGTCGGCCGCACCAAGGTCTACGAGGCGATCGTCAAGGGCGACGACACGTTCGAGGCCGGCATCCCGGAGAGCTTTAACGTGCTCGTCAAGGAAATGCGCTCGCTGGGTCTCAACGTCGATCTCAAGTCGATGGAAGAGGCGCAGGACGACGGCATGGCCGAGGCCGCGGAGTAACTCTTCTACCCTCCCCTCCCTTCAAGGGAGGGGATTGAGGGGTGGGTGGCCACACGCGGATCGGTCCCGTGAGCCACCTACCCACCCCGGCCCCTCCCTTCCAGGGAGGGGAGATGAGGCAGGGACTGAAAAATGAACGAACTGACCAATTTCGCCAATCCGCTCGCGAAGGCGGAGACCTTCGACCAGATCCAGATCGGGATCGCGTCGCCGGACAAGATCCGCTCGTGGTCGTTCGGTGAGATCAAGAAGCCCGAGACGATCAACTATCGTACGTTCAAGCCCGAGCGTGACGGCCTGTTCTGCGCGCGCATCTTCGGTCCGATCAAGGATTACGAGTGCCTGTGCGGCAAGTACAAGCGCATGAAGTACAAGGGCATCGTCTGCGAGAAGTGCGGTGTCGAAGTCACGGTGTCGAAGGTCCGCCGCGAGCGGATGGGCCATATCGAGCTGGCCGCGCCGGTCGCGCACATCTGGTTCCTGAAGTCGCTGCCGAGCCGCATCGGCCTCCTGCTCGACATGCAGCTGAAGCAGCTCGAGCGCGTGCTATACTTCGAGGCGTATATCGTCATCGAGCCGGGCCTGACCCCGCTGGAGAAGTTCCAGCTGCTCACCGAGGATGAGCTGCTCGAGGCGCAGGACGAATATGGCGAGGACGCCTTCTCCGCCGGGATCGGCGCGGAAGCGGTCCGCATCATGCTCGAAAGCCTCGATCTCGAGGGCGAGAAGGTCGCGCTGCTCGAAGAGCTGGCGACGACCAAGTCGGAGCTGAAGCCCAAGAAGATCATCAAGCGCCTCAAGGTCGTCGAGAGCTTCCTCGAATCCGGCAACCGCCCGGAATGGATGATCCTCGAGGTCGTGCCGGTCATCCCGCCCGAGCTGCGCCCACTGGTGCCGCTGGACGGCGGCCGCTTCGCGACGTCGGACCTGAACGACCTGTATCGCCGCGTCATCAACCGCAACAACCGGTTGAAGCGCCTCATGGAACTGCGCGCGCCGGACATCATCGTCCGCAACGAGAAGCGCATGTTGCAGGAAGCGGTCGACGCGCTGTTCGATAACGGCCGTCGCGGTCGCACGATCACCGGCGCCAACAAGCGTCCGCTTAAGTCGCTGTCCGACATGCTCAAGGGCAAGCAGGGCCGCTTCCGCCAGAACCTTCTCGGCAAGCGCGTCGACTATTCGGGTCGTTCGGTCATCGTGACCGGCCCGGAGCTGAAGCTGCACCAATGCGGCCTGCCCAAGAAGATGGCGCTCGAGCTGTTCAAGCCGTTCATCTACGCGCGCCTCGACGCCAAGGGCCTCAGCATGACGCTGAAGCAGGCGAAGAAGTGGGTCGAGAAGGAGCGCAAGGAAGTCTGGGACATCCTGGACGAGGTGATCCGCGAGCATCCCGTGCTGCTGAACCGCGCGCCGACGCTCCACCGCCTCGGCATCCAGGCGTTCGAGCCGGTGTTGATCGAGGGCAAGGCGATCCAGCTGCATCCGCTGGTCTGCTCCGCGTTCAACGCCGACTTCGACGGCGACCAGATGGCCGTGCACGTTCCGCTGTCGCTCGAAGCGCAGCTGGAAGCGCGCGTCCTGATGATGTCGACCAACAACATCCTGTCGCCTGCGAACGGCAAGCCGATCATCGTGCCGTCGCAGGACATGGTGCTTGGTCTGTATTACCTGTCGCTTGAGAAGCAGAAGGAGCCGGGCGAAGGCATGATGCTCGGCGACATGGCCGAGGTGCATCAGGCGCTGTTCGCCGGCGCGGTGACGCTCCACACCAAGATCGTCAGCCGCGTTCCGCAGACCGACGAGCAGGGCAACCAGTATCTCAAGCGCTATGAGACCACGCCGGGTCGCATGTTGCTGGGCGAGTGCCTGCCCAAGAGCCACAAGGTGCCGTTCGACGTCGTCAACCGCGTCTTGACCAAGAAGGACGTCGGCGAAGTCATCGACGAGGTCTATCGTCACACCGGCCAGAAGGAGACCGTGCTGTTCGCCGACGCGATCATGTCGCTGGGCTTCCGTCACGCGTTCCGCGCCGGCATCTCGTTCGGCAAGGACGACATGCTGATCGCGCCGGACAAGGACAAGCTGGTCGACGAGACCCGCGACCTCGTGAAGGACTTCGAACAGCAATATCAGGACGGCCTGATCACGCAGCAGGAGAAGTACAACAAGGTCATCGACGCCTGGAGCCGTTGCGGCGACCAGGTCGCGAACTCGATGATGAACGAGATCAAGGCGGTGCGCCATTACGAGGACGGCCCGCTGGTCGGCCGCGAGCGCGACATCAACTCGATCTACATGATGGCCCACTCGGGTGCGCGTGGTAGCCCCGCGCAGATCAAGCAGCTCGCCGGTATGCGCGGCCTGATGGCGAAGCCGTCGGGCGAGATCATCGAGACGCCGATCATCTCGAACTTCAAGGAAGGTCTGACCGTCCTCGAATACTTCAACTCCACCCACGGCGCGCGTAAGGGCCTTGCGGATACGGCGTTGAAGACCGCGAACTCGGGCTATCTCACCCGCCGCCTCGTCGACGTGTCGCAGGACTGCACGATCGTCGAGCTGGATTGCGGCACCGAGCGCGCGCTGGAGATGAAGGCGATCGTGCAGGGCGGTTCGACGATCGCCTCGCTGGGCGAGCGTATCCTGGGTCGTACGACGGCCGAGGACGTCGTGGATGCCAAGACCGGCAAGGTCGTCATACCCGTAGGCACCCTGCTCGACGAGCCGATGGTCGCGCAGATCGAGGCGCTGGGTGTCCCGGCGATGAAGATCCGCTCGCCTTTGGTCTGCGAGAGCAAGGTCGGCGTGTGCGGCAAGTGCTACGGGCGTGACCTCGCCCGCGGTACGCCGGTCAACATCGGCGAGGCGGTCGGCGTGATCGCGGCGCAGTCGATCGGCGAGCCGGGCACGCAGCTGACGATGCGGACCTTCCACATCGGCGGCGCGGCGCAGCTCAACGAGCAGTCGAACCTCGAATCGCCGGTCGATGGCACGGTCGAGTTCCGCGACCTGCGCCTGATCGAGGATCAGCGCGGCCGTCGCGTGGTGCTCAGCCGTTCGGGCGAGATCGCGATCGTCGACATGGACGGCCGCGAGCTGGCGGTGCACAAGATCCCGTACGGCGCGTACGTCATGTTCGATGATGGCCACATCATCAGCAAGGGCGACCGGATGGCGGAATGGGATCCGTTCACCATGCCGGTGATCACGGAAACCGGCGGCACCGTGAAGTTCCAGGATCTGATCGAGGGCAAGACGCTCACCGAGCAGGTGGACGAAGCGACCGGTATCGCGCAGCGCGTGGTGATCGAATATCGTGCGACCACCAAGTCGAAGGAGGATCTGCGTCCGCGCATGACCCTGCTCGACGAGGGTTCGGGCGAGGCCGCTCGCTACCTGCTGGCGCCGGGCGCGGTGCTGTCGGTCGAGGACAACGGCACCGTCCATGCCGGCGACGTGCTGGCGCGTGTCGCGCGCGAAAGCGCCAAGACCCGCGACATCACCGGCGGTCTGCCGCGCGTCGCCGAATTGTTCGAGGCGCGCATCCCCAAGGAAGCGGCGATCATCGCCAAGGTTTCCGGTCGGGTGGTGTTCGGCAAGGACTATAAGGCGAAGCGCAAGATCGGCATCCAGCCCGAGGACGGCGGCGACGTCGTCGAGTATCTGGTGCCGAAGTCGAAGGTGATCGACGTTCAGGAAGGCGACTACGTCAAGCGTGGCGACAACCTGATCGGCGGTTCGCCGAACCCGCATGACATTCTGGAGACGATGGGGATCGAGCCGCTGGCCGAATATCTCGTCAGCGAAATCCAGGAAGTCTATCGACTGCAGGGCGTGAAGATCAACGACAAGCACATCGAGACGATCGTTCGTCAGATGCTGCAGAAGGTCGAGATCATCGAGTCCGGCGAGACCACCTTGCTGGTGGGCGAGCAGGTCGATCGCGAGGAGATGGACGCAATCAACGAGAAGCTGGAGGACGGTCAGGCGCGCGCAGCGGGCAAGCCGGTCCTGCTCGGCATCACCAAGGCGTCGCTGCAGACCCGCAGCTTCATCTCGGCGGCGTCGTTCCAGGAAACCACGCGCGTCCTCACCGAGGCGGCGGTCCAGGGCAAGCAGGACACGCTGATGGGCCTCAAGGAGAATGTGATCGTCGGTCGCCTGATCCCGGCGGGCACCGGTGCGGGCATGAACCGCCTGCGCGTGGCGGCATCGTCGCGCGACGCGGCACTGCGCGTCCAGCAGCGCAAGTTGCAGGACGCGATGGTCGCGGCCGGCTCGGCCGGCACCGCGGCGCAGACCCGCGCGGCCGAAGTGAAGCGCAGCGCGCGCGAGGACGTCGGCACCGGCAGCGATCCGCTCGCCGAGGTCGTCCCCTCGGGCACCGGCACCGACGCCGATGCGGGCGAGTATCTGAACAAGGAGTGATCCTCGTTCAGGCCACGCGCCTGCTGTAGAAAAGCCGCCGTCCGGGATGCCGGGCGGCGGCTTTTCCTTTGTTCGCGCGGTTGCGGACAGGCGAGCCGGAACGAGCCGCGCCGTCTCACCCTCCGTCGTTTCCGCGAAGAAGGGAATCCAGAACCTCGGACCTCTAGGATGTGATCCGAGCAACGCTGACATGTACCCCGGCGAAGGCCGGGGCCCAGGTGGGGGACGCTATTGATGTGTGTCGCGCTACCTCTCCCTGACCTTCCCACCTGGGCCCCGGCCTCCGCCGGGGTACAATAGAAATGATTCAAGCCAGCTGGATCAAACTCTGAGCGCTGATCGACGGTCCAGCGCGTCTGGATCCCCGCCTTCGCGGGGATGACGGAGAGTGGACGGTACCAGTCCCCCACACACCCGTCATTGCGAGCGCAGCGAAGCAATCCAGGGCGTCCTGATCCGGCCCTGGATTGCTTTGCTACGCTCGCAATGACGAACCCATGCGACCCCTCACCTCACCGCGGCGGCGTAATCGTGATCCGCGCCGCCGGGTTCAGCCCGCCCTGATGCGCAGGGCAGCGCGCGTAGCGGAAGCGCTTGTCGGTGCACAGCCACACCTCGTCGAGCGCCCCGCTTTTCGTACCGGTCACGCGCATCATGTCGGCGCGCAGCCCCGGATTGGCGGCAGCGATCGCCTCCGCCAGCCGCCCGGCGGTCAGCGGCGTCTGCGCCAGCCGCGCCATGTCGGGGAAGCGCAGCGCGTGGAACATCGCGTTCGACTTGGTGAAATAGCGGTCGGGCGTATACCCGGCCATGCACGTGCCGTGCTTGGCCCATTCGTGCTGCATCAACTGCGGCGAGGGCGTCGCACAGACGTGGCGGCGGATCACCTGTCGCGACAGGATCGGCGTCGCGCGACAATATTGCGGCCAGTCCTTGCCGACGCCATCCGGCCACAGCCCGTGGAGCACGAAGCCGAAGCGATTGCTGCCTCCGCACTGGAAGCCCGCATTCGGCCGGTCGCCGCTGGTCCGGCAATATTCGGGGCTCCAGCTGATCGCGAGCGTATAGCCACCGATCGGCAGCCGCCGCGCCGGCTGGCTCGCCGAGGGAAGATCGGGGCGCGGACGCGGCAGATCGGCCGGGATCGCGCACGACAGCGCCTGCGCACTCGCCACGCCCGGCATCGCGATCGCGGCCAGCGCGCCCAGCATCGCCACTCGCTTCGTCGTCATCGTCATGCTTCTTCTTCCTCGGGCTCCAGCCCTTCGCCGAACCACAATCGCGCATCGCTGCGGAACAGTTGCACGACTGCCGCGATGCTCAGCGCGAGGATCGCCGCCGACAGCAACAGCGCCACCACCGGCACCTTGCCGCGCGCCACGACCATCAGGTTGATCGCGAAGCGCACCGCCGCCAGCCCGGTCAGGATCGTCACCACCCATTTTGCGGCCAGGCTCGCGCGCCGGGAAACCAAATACCAGAGCGCCAGCGTGATCGCGCAGCTCAGCAGCAGCGCGGAGGGCAACAGCCAGCCATAGCTCGCGGTCTTGGGATCGAGCGCCAGCCGGTCGACGGTCTGCTGCCAGCTGAACGCCCAGCCGACCAGCGACATCGCGAAGGAGGCGAGATACAGCCGCTCAAACCGCACGATCGACATCGACCGGCCATCCGCGCCGAAGTACGTCCGCAGCGACTTCTTCGCGACCGGCTTGCTCGTCTTCGTCTTGTTCCTGCGCTCGCTCATAGCTCTGCAAAGTCCAGCCCGATATCGGCGGCGGGAGCCGACTGGGTGATCCGCCCGACGCTGACATAGCGCACACCGCTACGCGCGATCGCACCGATCGTCTCCAGCGTGACCCCGCCCGACGCCTCGGTCGGCACGCGACCGGCGACGATCGTCACCGCCGTGCGCAGCATGTCCGGCCCCATGTTGTCGAGCAAGAGGTGTGTTGCGCCGGCCGCAATGGCTGGCTCGATCTGGTCGATCCGGTCGACCTCGACGATGATCGTCGCGATCCCCGCCGCCTTCGCCAGCGCCGCCGCCGGGCCGACCCCCGGCGACCGCGACATGATTGTCCTTGATCATCGCGGCGTCCCACAGGCCCATGCGATGGTTCTGCGCCCCGCCGGTGCGGGTGGCATATTTCTCCAGCCGCCTGAGGCCGGGGATCGTCTTGCGCGTATCGAGCAGCGTCGCACCGCTTCCCGCGATCGCATCGACATAGGCCGCGGTCAGCGTCGCGATCCCCGACAGATGCTGGACGGTGTTGAGCGCGGAGCGTTCGGCGGTCAGCAGGGCGCGCGCATTGCCGGTGATGCGCATCAGCGCGGTGCCCGGCGCGACACGCTCGCCGTCCTGCACCAGCATCGTGATCGCCGCATCGGGATCGAGCCGCCGGAAGAACGCCGCCGCAATTTCCAGCCCACACACCGTGATCGCGTCGCGGCTGTCCATGATCGCCTCGAACCGCGCCTCGGCCGGGATTACCGCGGCGGAGGTGACGTCGCCCCCCTCGCCCAGATCCTCGGCAAGCGTCGCGGCGACGAACGCGTCGAGGTCGAACCCGTCGAGCCGGAAGGTCATGGCAATTCCTCGGTCGGCGCGACGCCCCAGACGCGGTCGGTCTGGATAAACCCCGCCTGCCCCTTCACGTCGAACCTGCACCAGCCGTTGCTGCAGCGCGAGACGCGCCCGACCACGCCGGGCTGGACCCGCCATACGATCGTCGGCCCGCCGGGGCGGTCGCGCAATTCGGCCGGCTCGGTTCCGCGCACTATCGCGGTGCGCCGATAGCTGAGCAAGGCGTTGAGCATCCATCCTTGCGTGCCGTCGGGATCCTCGACGCGGCGCCATTCCTTGAACGCCTCCAGCACGCGCACCGGCAGGTCGGCGCGGACATAGATCCAGCTCGCCGGAAAGTTGCGCCCCGGCCCGGTGCGCATCCGCGCGCGCGATGCCGCGATCGAGCCGACATAAGGCGGCTCCTTCGCATCGATTTCCGCCGCAGCAGGCATGGGCGCGAGCAGCGACGCTGCCGCCATCGCTGCCACGATCGTGAGATGATCCCTGTTCACATCCGCCCTGTAGCCACGCCTGCCCCGCCGCATCAACCGTTGACGCACGGACGCGCGTTCGCCAATCCCGACATATGGCCGATACGCGACGCTGCGCCCATCCCAAGGTGATCGTGACGCGGGCGCTGCCCGACGTCGTGATGCGGCGGCTCGACGAATTGTTCGACGTGACCGGCAATGCCGACGACAAGCCGTTCACGCGCGACGCGCTCGCCGCCGCCATGGCCGATTGCGACGTGCTGGTGCCCGCCGTGACCGACACGATCGACGCCGCGCTGATCGCGGCTGCCGGCCCGCGCCTGCGACTGATCGCGAACTTCGGCGCTGGCGTGAACCATATCGACCTGAAGGCGGCGCGCGCGCGCGGGATCATCGTCACCAACACGCCCGGCGTGCTGACCGAGGACACCGCCGACATGACGATGGCGTTGATCGTCTCGGTGCCGCGGCGGCTGGCGGAGGGCGAGAAGCTGGTCCGCGCCGGCGAGTGGAAGGGGTGGAGCCCCGGCGGGATGCTCGGCTACCGGATCGGCGGCAAGGCGCTGGGGATCGTCGGCATGGGCCGCATCGGTCAGGCGGTGGCGCGGCGTGCGCGCGCCTTCGGGCTGTCGATTCATTACCATAACCGCCATCGCCTGCCGAAGGTCGTCGAGGCGGAGCTGAACGCGGTGTGGCACCCCAACCTCGACGAACTGCTCGGCGCGATCGACATCCTGACGCTCCACACGCCGCTCAACGCCGACAGCCGCGAGCTGATCGACGCGCGCCGCATCGCGCTGCTGCGCCCACATGTCTTCGTCATCAACGCCAGCCGCGGCGGGATAGTGGACGAGGACGCGCTGGTCGACGCGCTGGAGAACGGGCGGCTGGCGGGCGCGGGGCTCGACGTCTGGCGGCACGAGCCCGAAATCGACCCGCGGCTGCTCGCGCTATCGAACGTCGTGATGACCCCGCATATGGGCTCCGCGACCTGGGAGGGGCGCGTCGCGTCGGGCGAGAAGGTGATCGCCAACATCCGCATGTGGGCTGACGGCCACCGCCCGCCGGATCAGGTGCTCGAGGGTTGGGCGTAGCGCAAGACTGCCACATCGTCCCCGCAGGCGTATTGCGGGACCCGCCGCTCCGCTAAAATCAACGACTTGCACGTTTGCGAAGCCGTGAATGCCGGAACGTGTCCAGCATGACGGGGAAGTCGAGGTCACCTCACCTCTTCCGCCCGCAACGCGGAGATGCCCGCTCGAGAACATGATGGCATCGGTCCCAACAACCGTCATTGCGAGCGTAGCGAAGCAATCCAGGGCGCCCTGATCCAACCCTGGATTGCTTCGCTACGCTCGCAATGACGGATGGAGTTGACGTCATTCCGGTCAACTCAATCCGACCCGGCAGGAAACGAATCTCTCCCCTCCCCACGGCGCCGAGGATCAGCGCGGCGATCACCCGCCCGCTGTAACGCAGGCATAGCTCCTGATGGATGGCGGCGGCATCGGGGCTGCTGGCGCTCATCGCGCGGACGGCTTCGTCGCGGGCACGTTCGGCGTGATAGGCGGCGTGGCGATCGTTTGGCATCGGGCTCTCCGTCATGGCCCGTCCGCCCTCGGCGCGCGACGTTGCGGACGAATGTCGCCCGCGTTGCCGTGCCGCAATCTCTGTCGCAGCCGCGCCGCCTGCGATGCGTGACGAAACATGTCCGTCCGGAACCGCGGCGGGGCCGCAGCATTGACGCCGCATCCCCCAGCACAGGAAGCAAACACATGAAAAAGATCGCTCTTTCCGCCCTGCTCGTCGCCGCTGCGGTGTCGACCTCGGCCTGCTCGACCCTGCGCGGCGCGGCGATCGGCGGCGCCGGTGGTGCCGGCGTAGCGGCCGCGACCGGCGGCAGCGTCGAGAAGGGCGCGGCGGTCGGCGGCGTCGGCGGTGCCGTTGTGGGCACCGTCGTGGACTGACCTCCGCGCACCGCAATGCGATGATGACGGCGCGTCACCCCAAGCGGGTGGCGCGCCGTTTCGTTCGGGGGCAGCGGTGAGCGGGATCGTGATGATGGCGGCGGCGGTGACCGCGACCTGTCCGGCGCGGCGGGGCGGCCCTCCACAGCGTTAAAATCTATGACAGCCCGACCGGCGACGTTGCCGTGCTCTCGGTGCGACGCACCGTTTGAAGAACCATTCGTATTCGTACCCCGGCGAAGGCCGGGGCCTAGCTGGGAAGGTCGGTGAAATGGAGCGCGACGCAGATCAGCAGCGTCCCCCAACTGGGCCCCGGCCATTGCCGGGGTACCCGTCAGGGCAGATGAGTCACACCGAAAACGGCCGAGGCTAGAGTGCGATGACACAACGTCGAACCGAAGCCGTCATTGCGAGCGCAGCGAAGCAATCTAGGGCGTCTTGATCCGGCTCTGGATTGCTTCGCTGCGCTCGCAATGACGAACGTGGGTCGGCTCCACGTCATCCTGGCCTAGGCGACGCTACCTGCGGCGATACGCCCCACCTTCGCCAACACCGCCTCCGCGCTTGCGGCCGATGCCGATCGAATCGGCTCGAAATAGGCCGCGACGATCACTGGCGCGCGACCGCGCGGGCCACCAAAGGCGAGATCGACGAAGATCGGCCGCTGCTCGCCGCCGCCCGTCCCTGTCTTGTCGCCCGCGTACCAGCCCGCGGGAAAACCCGCGCGCAGACGGCTCCGCCCGGTATGCGCCGCGACCATCCACTCGATGAGCAGCGCGCGGCTCACCGGCCGCAACACGGTGCCCCGCACGAACCTGGCGACGGTCGCAGCCATCGCCGCCGCGGTCGTCGTGTCAAACGTGGTGCCCGGCGGTGTCACGTTCAGCGCGGGTTCGTAGCGGTCGAGCCGGCTGACCCGGTCGCCGTTCGACCGCCAGAACGCCGTCAGCCGGGCCGGCCCACCGACCTTGCGCAGCAGCACGTTCGCGGCGGTATTGTCGCTGGTGACGACGGCAGCGCGTGCCAGATCGCGGATCGACAAGGTCATGGCGGCGATCGCAGTCGTCACCGGGCTGTGCGGGAGGATGTCGCCTGCCGACCAGCCGAGCCCTTCGCTCAAGGTAAGCCGGCCGTGATCCGCCGCGGCAAGGATCATCGCGGCCAGCGACAGTTTGAACGAGCTGGCCTGCGTAAAGCGCTCATGCTCTCGCCAGCCGGTCGTCGTGCCGCGGCCCGTATCGACGATACACACGCCCAGCCGGCCACCGGCGCGACGCTCCAGCGCGGCAAGCGCCTCTTCGACCGACGATCGCGGGGCCGCGCCGGTCAGCGCGAGGGCGCCGCCGACCAGCAGGTGACGTCGAGACACTTGGCTGCTCATCATGGGCCTATAGCATCGTCAATTACATGCTGACACGACCGCTACCCCGCGCTGCCTCAATATTGGTCTGACTTTGCCTCCGGCCAGTCCAGCAGACCCGCCCGCGCAATATCCTTGTCGCGCCCAAACGATCGCAGGATCGCCACCAATTCCTCGCATACCGGCACGAACACGCCGCACAGCGCCACCCGGGTGACCGGCAACACCCGCCGCCACACGCCCTCGCCAAATACTTCGAGGTCAGCCATCATCTCGACGGGCAACGCCGCACCATCCAGCCGCGCGAACGGGTGCGAGCGGAAGAGGTCGCTGGCCACACCGATCGTCACCGCGCCCGCCCAGTCGCGCAGCACGCACGTCGCATCATAGGCGCTCACCAGCACGTCGATATCGGCGACCGACGTCGCTCCGCCATGCAGCCGCACCGCCGCGCTGCCGATCACCCACCACGGATCGCGCGCGTCGCGCAGTGCTGTCGCAACCTGCGCCAGCGCCGCGTCGAACATCAGTCGCCGGTCAGGATGCGATCGACAAGCTGCTTCACCGTCGGCACGAAGCCGTTCGAGTAGAAGGGATCACGCTTGAAGTTATACGCCGCATGGCCCGCGAACATCAGGTTCGCGTCGGTGTCGCCGCCGTGCGCGATGTCCTGCAGCGTCTTCTGGATGCAGAAGCTGCGCGGATCGGCAAGCCGCCCGGTCGAGTTGGTCTCGGTATCCGCCCAGCTCGAGAACAGGCACTGGCTGAGGCAGCCCATGCAATCGGCCTGATCCTTGCGGATCTCGCCCTTTTCCTGCGGCGTCACGAAGACGAGCGTATTGTCCGGGGTCTTGAGCGCGTCGGTGAAGCCAGCGCCGAACCATTCGCGCGCGCGCAGCAGGTCGTTGCGCGTCACCCAGAAGTTCTTGCCCTTCACCCCGACGTCGAGCTGGAAGACATGGTCGCCCGCTTCCTGCGTCGAGAAGGCGATCTGCCGCTCCGACCGCGCCTCCAGCGAGCGCAGGAACGGGTTGCGCACCGCCGACGAATAGAAACCGGTCGGCGAGAAACGGTGCAGCAGTACCTCGCCTTCCTCGATCTGCGTCAGCTTGGCCTTCCAGTCCTCGGGGATCGGGCTTTCCTGCGTCAACAGCGGACGCGTACCGTACTGGAACGCGATCTGTCCGAGTTCGGGATTGTCGATCCACTCGTTCCAGTCGCGCAGATACCAGACGCCGCCCGCCATCACGATCGGGGTGGTGTCGGGGATGCCGCCCTCGCGCATCGTCTCGCGCAGCGCCTTGACGCGCGGATAGGGATCCTCGGGCTTCAGCGGGTCCTCGGCATTCGACAGGCCGTTGTGCCCGCCCGCCAGCCACGGGTCTTCATAGACGACCGCCGCCAGCCATTCGCTCGCCTTCGAATAGGCGCGCTTCCACAGCGCGCGGAACGCGCGGCCGGAGCTGACGATTGGCAGGTAGTTGACGTTGTACGACGCCGCGATCTCGCTGAGCTTGTACGGCATTCCCGCGCCGCAGGTGACGCCGGCCACCAGCCCGCGCGTCCGCTCCAGAACGCCGTGCAGCACGCGCGGCGCGCCGCCCATTTCCCACAGGACGTTGATGTTGATCGCGCCCTTGCCGCCCGCGATCTCCCACGCGCGCTGCACCTGCTGCACCGCGCCCTCGACCGCATAGGCGATCAGTTCCTCGTGCCGCTCACGCCGGGTCAGCGCGCGATAGATCTGCGGGATGATCTTGCCGTCGGGATCGTAGCTGTCCGCGTTCACCGCCGAAACCGTACCGATCCCGCCTGCCGCCGCCCAGGCGCCCGCCGACGCGTGATTGGTGGCGGCAACCCCCTTGCCCCCTTCCACCAGCGGCCAGACCTCGCGGCCTGCATAGACGATCGGCTTCAGCCCCTTGAACACGCGATTTCCCGTTTCACCAGTGATGCAGCGGTCCCCTATAAAGCAATCGGGCCGCAACGCGACCGAAATGCGACTCAACCGGGCAAAGCCGGTCGCCCGATCGCCGCCGAATAGACCGCAGCCGAGCGTGCGATCATCGCTGCGGTATCATGGCGTTCCGTCGCGCGGGCGCGGTTGGCCGCCCCGGCCGCCGCGCGCAACGTCGCGTCGCTGACCAGCGGCTGCAGCGCATCGCGCAGCGACACCTCGGCGGCATGGGGCGACAGCAACGCGCCATTTTCCGGGGCGAGCAGCGCCTCGGTCGCGCCGCCGCGCAACGCCATGACCGGCACCCCCGCCGCCATCGCCTCGACGACGATCGCGGGCGCCGCGCCGAGCCGCATCGGCAGCAGCAGCACGTCGACGCCGCCCAGCCACGCCGCCGTCGGGGTCAACGCACCGGGCAGCACCAGCCGATCGTCGATCCCCATCGCCAGCGCCGCGCGCTCCACCGCCGCACGCCCTGCGCCATCGCCGACGGCGACGAGCCGGAAGCGCGCCGCCAGCCCCGCGACCGCGCGCACCAGCAACGCCAGTTCCGCGTCGCTCGCGTTATCTAGCGGCACGCCGATCACCACCTCGACCGGCTTGCGGCGGAAGCCGGCGACGCTTTTCGCATTCGGCCCGCGCGCAAAGGCCGACAGGTCGATGCCGTCGGGGATGACATGCAACCGCGCCTCCGGGACCTTCCAGCGCGCCGCCGCCGTCTCGGCCGCGGCCGATCCCCCCACCACCAGCCCCGCCGCCGCGCCCAGCGCGATCCGGCGATACAATCGCGCGCTCCCGGCGCTCGTCGCCTCGGCGGGGTCCTCGTGATGGACGATCGGCGGCGTGTCGCGCGGGAACGCCCGCCGCGCCATCACCGCATCGATCGCGCCCGCACCGAAACTCAGCACCAGATCGTGCCCGCGCATCGCGCGCGCGATCGCCTCGTAGCGTGCGACCGACACCGTGCCGGCCAGCGGCGGCGGGTTCTGCGCCAGCATCCCCGTCACGCCCTCGGGCAGCGCGGCGCGACAATCATCTGCCGCGACCACGTGCCGCGCCGCGTCGCGAAACGCGGTCATCAATTGCACCGCGCGCCGGCTCCACGGATCGCCGCCGTGCGGATCGAAGGCGTCGAACAGGTAAAGAATGGACAGCGACTGTGACATAGTCGCCACATACTACGCCAAATGCTGCCGCGCACCATGTTCTGCTTCCCCTACGACAAGGAACAGGACAAGCAGCGGCCTGTTATCTGCGACTAACAGGAGACGCACCCATGAAGATCGCTTCCATGTTCGCCGCCGCCGCTTCGCTCACGCTGGCTGCTGCTCCCGCTCTCGCCGCCCCGGCCGCCAGCCCGGCAGCCTCGCTGTCGATCGCGAAGTCGGCCCGCGCCAGCACCGCCACCTCGGGCAAGAGCAAGCTCGGCGCGCCGGGCTCGATCGTCGCGCTGGTGCTCGCCGCCGCGATTGTCGCCGGCGGCGTGTTCATCGCGGTCGACGACAACAACTCGGACAGCAACTGATCCGAACCATCGCGCCGCTCCGGCGGCGTGATGACATAAAGGCCCGGGGCGCACATGCGCTCCGGGCCTTTTTGGTTCCTGGCAAAGACCTGCCTGTCGGACCTAGCCGATCCGCCCCTTCGGCACGTGCGTGATCCGGCACGCGAGGTCGGCCTCCCCGCTCGCCACCACCCAGTGATCGCCGCCGTCCGCGATCCCGGTCGTGAACACCACGTCGGTCACGTACAGCAGGTCCTCCGACGGCTTGAGCAACTCCGGCGCCGGCTCCAGCAACGGCGCATGATCGGTCGCCAGCGTGCGCGACGGATCGTCGCGATCGAGCAGCGTCCAATAGGTCCGATAGGTGCCGACCACCCCCGACGGCTCGACGCCATGCCACAGCGACAGCCAGCCCTGCTGCCCGCCGACCTCCGCCAGCACCGGCGGCGCGCCGCCGCCCATCCGCGCGGTCGCCATCGTCTGCGCATGGGGGCGGATGCCCGGCTTGTCGTAGGGCTTCCAGTGCAAGGCGTCGGGCGACATCGCGAGGTTGATCGACGGCCCCGCGCGCCATTCGGACTCGGGCGGATAGGCGAAGTACAAATCGCCGAGCGGCCGCGTCTGCGCGCAGAACTTGCCCCCGACCTTGCCCTCGAAGATCAGCATGTCCTTGTTCTGGTGATCGAGAACGATCCCCTCCAGCGTCCAGTCGAGCGCATCGTCGCTGGTATAGAGCGTCGTCGAATGCCGCTCGGGGCTGACGGAACAGGTCGTCATGTAATAGCGCCCGTCGACCTGCGTGATCCGCGCATCCTCGACGCCATAACATTGATAGTCGGTGCGCGGCGCGATCGCGCGGTCATAATGGATCGCCACCACCGCGCGGCCCGCGGCGTCCAGCTCGACCGGCAACAGCCACGACAAGGAGGTCAGCGCCATCACCTTCCACCCGCCGCCGCGCATCATGAACTTGCGCGGATCGGATGTGTCGACCAGCGACAGCGGCCAGGCGTCGAGCTCATAGCCGCCATCGTGCCAGCGGATCGCATGGACCTGCTGCTCACGGACGGGATGACGTAGCGCCTCGGCAACGCGCACCATCAACAACAGATTGCCGTTCGGCAACCGCGTCATCCCCGGATTGAACGCGCCCAGCACATAGGTCTCGGCGTCGATCTTCCCCGCCAGCGGCGAGCGCGACAGGTCGATATCGCGTGGGGTCAGCACCAACGCATCATGCGGCCAGTCCGCCATCATTCCTCCTCCTGCACGCGCGGGCTGATCGTCAGCCGCTGGATCACGGTGCGGCGCGGCTGGGTGAGCAGATACTGGACGCCGACCGCGATATCCTCCGCGCGCAGCATCGTTCCCGCCTCGATCTGCGCGCGTTGTTCTTCGGAACTGACGTCGGGCATCTGCATGTCGGCCCCGGTCTTGCCCGGCTCGACCAGCGCGACGCGAATGTCCTTGCCGCCCAATTCGCGGCGCAGCGCGATCGAAAAGCCCTGCAACCCGTGCTTGATCGCGGCATAGACCGTCGAGTGCGGGCCCAGCACATAGGCGCTGGTCGACCCGATCATCACAATATCGCCGCCGGCCGCCATCGTCGCGGCGGCGCGGTGCGCCAGCAGCAGATACTGCGTGAAGTTAAGCGAGATCGCATGTCGCACCGCCGCTTCGTCCATTTCGGTCAGCCCCGCCGCTGCCTCCGCCGCATTGGCGACGACGATGTCATAACCGCCGAGCGCCGCGTCGGCGGCGGACAGGAACGCGCCGACATTGTCGGGATCGGACAGATCGGACAATGCACCCTCGCCCGTACCGACCTCGCGGATATCGGCGAGCGCCTCGTCGAGGTGCGCCTGATCGGTGCCGCCGATAAACACCGACGCGCCCTCGGCCGCGAGCAGCCGCGCGATCGCCCGCCCGATGCCGGTGGTGCCACCGGTAATCGCGGCGCGGCGTCCGGCAAGCGGCAGTACGCTGGTATGAGCGTCCCGAACGTCAGTCATGCGACACCTCCACAATCCGTCCATACCACCCCGGCGAACGCCGGGGCCCAGCTGGGAGAACCGCAGCGATTCATCACCGGGCGTCCCCCAACTGGACCCCGGCGTTCGCCGGGGCGGAAGCGGTTGGTTTGAAACGACAGCTGCGATTGCAACGAGCGACCGGCCCGTCGTTTACCCCAACCCTCTCCCCAGTACGTCGCCCCGGACCTGATCCGGGGCCCCGCTCCTTCTTCTCGGCCAGCGCAAAAGCGGGATCCCGGATCATTTCCGGGACAACGGGGAAGACAGATCATGCGGGCTCTCCAAACGCACGCCGTAAAGCCCGGCGACAGCGCCTCAGTCCACCGGCCGGTTCCCCGTCCGCGCCAGCCAGTGCATCAACGCAGGTTGCACCTCCGGCTCGCCAAGCATCGGCGCATGGCCGATCCCCGGCACCGTCACCAGCGTCGCGTCGGGCAGCGCGGCGACCATCCGCTCGGCGGTGCGGGCGGACAGGATATCGCTCAACGCGCCCCGCACCACCAGCACCGGCACGCCCGCCAGGGCGGCAAGCGCGCGCCACATGTCCGGCCCCGCCTCGTTGCCGGGCAGGCGGAACGGCTCGGCGATCTTCATATCGTAGTCGAGCACGATCCGCCCCGCGGAGTTGAGCCGGTACAGCCGCTTGGCCATCGCCAGCCATTGCTCGATCCCCCAGTCGGGATAGGCGCCGGCATTGCCCTCCTGCACCCCGCGCGCGGCGTGCATCCATGTCGGATAGGTGCTCGGCTTGCCGACATAGCCGCGGATGCGCGCCAGCCCCGCCGGCTCGATCTCCGGCCCGACGTCGTTGAGCAACGCGCCGGCCAATCGTCCCGGCACCAGCCCGGCGAGCAGCATCGTCACGATCCCGCCCAGCGAGGTGCCGATCGTCACGAACCGGTCGATCTTCTGCTCGTCGAGCAGGGCCACCACGTCCTGCGCATAGGTCAGCGGAACGTAGCTCATCGGGTCCTTGGCATAGCCGCTCTCGCCGCGCCCGCGGAACTCGATCGCGATCACGCGCCGTACGGGCGCGATCGCCTGCGCGACCGCCGCGAAGTCGCGCGCGTTGCGGGTCAGGCCGGGCAGGCACAATACCGGCGGGGCGTCATCTGCCCCGGAATAGTCGAGCGCATGGAGCCGCAGCCCGTCGCTAGACCACCAGTAAATGTCCCGAAACTCCGCCATCGCTTGCGCCCTTTGCCGACCGCCCCCCATATCGCGGCATGGCCGTCGACCCGCAAGCATATCGCCCCGAGCGCACCCTCACCGCGCTCGGCGAGCCCTTTTACGACGAAGTCGCCGCGGCGCGCTTCCCGCAGGCGATCTTACGCTTCCGCAACGATCGCGCCGCGGCGCAGGTCGGGCTCGACATGCTCGACGACGATGAATGGATCGCACATTTCGGCCGCTTTGCACCGTTGCCGGGCACGCTCGAACAGCCGCTGGCGCTGCGCTACCACGGGCATCAGTTCCGCGTGTACAATCCCGACATCGGCGACGGGCGCGGCTTTACCTTCGCGCAGCTCCGCGACACGTCGGGGCGGTTGCTCGACCTCGGCACCAAGGGGTCCGGGCAAACGCCGTGGAGCCGTTTCGGCGATGGACGCCTGACGCTGAAGGGCGGCGTGCGCGAGGTGCTGGCGACCGAGATGCTCGAGGCGCTGAACGTCCCCACCTCGCGCAGCTTCTCGCTGATCGAGACCGGCGAGGCGCTGGAGCGGAACGACGAACCCTCGCCGACGCGCGGCAGCGTGCTGGTGCGGCTCAATCATTCGCATGTCCGCATCGGGACGTTCCAGCGGCTCGCCTATCACCGCGACGAGGACGCGCTGCGCCGGCTGACCGGCTATGTGCTGCGCGAACTGTACGGCGAGGACAGCGACGATCCGGTCCGGCTGCTGGACCTGGTCGTCGCGCGCACCGCCACGCTCGCCGCGCGCTATATGGCGGCCGGGTTCGTCCACGGCGTGCTCAATAGCGACAACATCAACGTCACCGGCGAGAGCTTCGACTATGGCCCGTGGCGGTTTGCGCCGGTCTGGGACCCGGCGTTCGTTGCCGCCTATTTCGACCACGCCGGGCTCTACGCCTTCGGCCGCCAGCCCGAGGCGATCCTGTGGGACGTGATGCAACTCGCCTCGTCGCTCCGCCAGATCGCCGAGCCCGAGCCGCTGATCGCCGCGCTCGACGCGTTCGCCGGCCATTATCAGCCCGCGATCGCCGAGGCGGTGCTGTGGCGACTCGGCCGGGTGCCGCGTGCGCCGGAGGAAGACCGTGCACTCGTTCAGGCGGTCGAACGCGCGCTTCGGGCGACGCTGATGCCGGTCGACCAATTCTTCTTCGATGCCTTTGCGCAACCGCTGCCGCAAACATTCGCGAGCGAGTGGGACGAGGTCCGGGCCCGTTTGGAATCCTATGCGCCACGCCGAACCCGCGATCACGCTTATTGGCAGGGCGCGCCCTGCGCGATGCTGATCGACGAGGTCGAGGCGATCTGGTCACCGATCGCCGCCGCCGACGAGTGGGGGCCGTTTGGCGCAAAGATCGCAAACATCCGCGCGATGGCCGACGCGCTGCGCTGACGATCCCCCTTCCGCCTTGATCAAAGTTACGGCTAAGACCAGCGGCATGGCTGAGCTGATCTCCTTCGAACCCGCCACCGGCGCGGAATTGTGGCGTGCGGAGACGAGCGACGTCGATGCCGAGGTCGTGACGGCGCGCGCCGGCTTCGTGCCGTGGGCGGCCAAGTCCTTGTCTTTCCGCATCGAAACCCTGCGCCGCTTCGCCAATGTCGTCCGCCAGCGCGCTGACGCCTTCACCGACCTGATCGCGCGCGAAACCGGCAAGCCGCTCTGGGAAGCCCGCACCGAGGTCGACACAGTCGCCGCCAAGGTCGACATCTCGGTCAGCGCCTATGCCGAACGCACCGCACAGCGCCGGCTCGACGCGCCGATGAACACGCGCATGGCGCTGCGCCACAAGCCGCACGGCGTGCTGGCGGTGCTGGGGCCGTACAATTTCCCCGCGCATCTGCCCAACGGTCACATCGTTCCCGCTCTGATCGCGGGCAATGCCATCGTCTTCAAACCATCGGAGAAAACCCCCGCGACGGGCGCGTTTCTGGTCGACTGCTTCCACGCCGCCGGGGTGCCCGCTGAGACGCTGCGGCTGGTGATCGGCGGCCCCGCCGAGGGCCGGGCGCTGGCCGCGCACGACGGGATCGACGGACTGCTGTTCACCGGCTCGGCACGCACCGGGATCGCGCTCAACCGCGCTTTCGCCGAAAAGCCCGAGAAGATCCTCGCGCTGGAGATGGGCGGCAACAACCCGATCCTGGTGTGGGACACCCCGATCTACACGCCGCCGCAGTGCTGATCGTCCAGTCCGCCTTCACCACCGCCGGACAGCGCTGCACCGCCGCGCGGCGATTGATCGTGCAGGAATCGCTGGCAGAACCGTTGCTTGCCGAACTGGCGTCGCTGACCCGCCGGCTGATCGTCGGCGCGCCGCACGACGATCCGGCGCCGTTCATGGGCCCGGTGATCGACAATGAGGTCGCCGACGGGCTGACCGAGAGCTTCCTCGCGCTGATGATGAAGGGCGGCCGCCCGATCCACCATATGGCGCGCCCGGTCGACGATCGGCCGTTCCTGACGCCTGGAATCATCGACGTCACCGACGTCGGCGACCGCCCCGATATCGAGCTGTTCGGCCCGCTGCTGCAGGTGATCCGCGCCAGTGACTTCGACGAGGCGATCGCGGAGGCGAACAACACCCGCTACGGCCTGTCGGCGTCGTTGATCAGCCAGACTCCGGCATTGTTCGACCGCTTCTGGGCCGGCGCGCGCGCCGGGATCGTCAACTGGAACCGTCCGACCAACGGCGCGTCGTCGTCTGCGCCGTTCGGCGGGATCGGCTGGTCGGGCAACCACCGGCCAAGCGCGTATTACGCCGCCGATTATTGCGCCTATCCGGTCGTCTCGAACGAGGCAGAGGCGGCGCGCGCGACGATCGGCATCGGCCTGGCCGACGCCTGATTTCAGATAGGGATCGAACGACATGGCAAGCGGACTCGTCGCGCTGCTCGACGATATCGCCGGATTGACCCGGCTGGCCGCGGCGTCGCTCGACGATGTCGGCGCCGCCGCGACCAAGGCGGGGACGAAGGCGGCGGGGGTGGTGATCGACGATACCGCGGTGACCCCGCGCTATGTCGTCGGCCTCTCACCCAAGCGCGAGTTGCCGATCATCGGCAAGATCGCGCTGGGCTCGATCCGCAACAAACTGCTGTTCCTGTTGCCCGCCGCGCTGATCCTGAGCGCGGTCGCGCCCTGGGCGCTCGCGCCGTTGCTGATGCTGGGCGGCGCGTTCCTGTGCTTCGAGGGCGCGGAAAAGGTGATTGAGGCGATCTCCGGCGGGCATGGCGCTGACGAAGAAACGCTGACGACCGATCCGGTCGCGCTGGAAAAACAGAAGGTGTCGGGCGCGATCCGCACCGACTTCATCCTCTCGGCCGAGATCATGGTGATCGCGCTGCGCGAGGTATCGGACCAACCGCTGCTCACGCAGGCGATCACGCTGGCGATCGTCGCCGTGGCGATCACCGCGGGTGTGTATGGTGTCGTCGCGCTGATCGTAAAGGCGGACGATGTCGGCCTGTATCTGGCGCAGCGGCCGTCGGCGACGGCGCAGGCGATCGGACGCGGGCTGGTGAAGGGTGTGCCGGTGCTGATGCAGGTGCTGACGGTGGTCGGCACCGCGGCGATGCTGTGGGTTGGCGGCGACCTGCTGATCCACAATGCCGCCGATGTCGGCGTGCCGGCGCCGGCCGAATTCGTCCACCATCTCGCCGAGGGCGCGGGCGGCGGGGTACTCGGCTGGCTGGTCAGCGCAGGGATCGCGGGCGTGTTCGGGCTGCTGGTCGGCGGCGTGATCGCGGCGGTGATGCACAAGGTCCACGCGGCGCGGCATTGACCGTCCACCACCGTCATTCCCGCGCAGGCGGGAATCCAGACGCGCAGTTCTGTCGATAAAGGCGAAACGTCGAAGTTCCTGGACTCCCGCCTCCGCGGAAATGACGGTGGTGGCTTTGGCGCAGGTGCGACGGCGAAGGTGCGGGACCGACAACCACAAAACCAATCCTACGCCACCACCAAGCATCGCTCGATTGCACCCCCGTCCCCCTGCCCCACATGCGGTGGCATCATGGCGACGCTTCTTGATCCCGACGCGCGCGGTCGCGTCATCCTCGTCGGTGCCGGTCCCGGCGACCCCGGCCTGCTCACCGTTCGTGCGGTGGAGGCGCTGCGCTGCGCCGATGTCGTCGTCCACGACGGGCTGATCGACCCGCGCGTCCTCGATCTCGCTCCGCCCGAAGCGCATCGCATCTCGGTCGCCAAGCGCCGCGCGCGCCACACCTTGCCGCAAGAGGCGATCAACGCATTGATCGTCGCCCATGTGAAGGCGGGCAGCGTCGTCGTCCGGCTCAAGGGCGGCGACCCGTTCATCTTTGGACGCGGCGGCGAGGAGGTCGAAGCGGTGCGCGCCGCCGGCCTCGCGGTCGAGGTCATCCCCGGCGTATCGGCGGCGCTCGGCTGCGCGGCCGAGGCGATGCTGCCGCTGACGCACCGCGACCACAGCTCCGCGGTCACCTTCGTCGCCGGCCAGTGCAAGGGGCTGACCGATCAGGATTGGTCGGGGCTCGCCGGACAGGGCCGCACGCTGGTGATCTACATGGGCGTCGCGACTGCCGAGGCGATTGCCGACAAGCTGATGGCCGATGGCGTCGCGCCCGACATGCCGGTCGCGGTGCTGGAGAAGGGTACGCTCCCCGGCCACCGCGCACTGCGCACCCTGCTCGCCGATCTCGGCGCGATGGTGTCGCGCGAGCGGGTGGCGAGCCCGGCGATCATCGTCGTCGGCGAAGTGGTCGAACTGTCCGACGCCGAGGACCGGCTGGCGGGCTATGCAAAGGTGGCGGAGACGATGGCATGAGGCTGGTGACCGGCAACGATCTGGCGAGCGGCGACGTCGTCTGGTGGACCGGCCGCGACTGGTCGCGCCACATCGGCGACGCCAGCGACGCCGGTGAGCGCGCCGAGGCGATCGCGCGCGAGGAAGAGGCGGCGCGCCGCGTCAACGTCCCCTATGTGATCGAGGCGAGCGAGACCCCCGATGGTCCGCGCCCGGCGCACATCAAGGACCGCATCCGCGCGCTCGGCCCGACCGTCCGCCCCGACCTGACGCTCAAGCCCGCCGACGCCCATGCGGGCGACTGGGTGATCTGAACCCCTCCCCGCCATTTGCGCGGGGATCGAGGAAGCAACGATGTACAAGTACGACGAATATGATCAGTCGATCGTCGATGCGAGGGTCGAGGAGTTTCGCGACCAGTGCCAGCGCCGGCTGTCGGGCGAGCTGAGCGAGGATCAGTTCAAGCCGCTGCGGCTGATGAACGGTCTCTACCTTCAACTGCACGCCTATATGCTGCGCGTCGCAGTACCTTATGGCACGCTCAATGCCCGACAGATGCGGATGCTGGCGCATGTCGCGCGCAAGTACGACCGCGGCTACGGCCATTTCACCACCCGCCAGAACATCCAGTACAATTGGATCAAGCTGGAGGACGCCGCCGACATCCTCGCCGAGCTGGCGACGGTGGAGATGCACGCGATCCAGACCAGCGGCAATTGCATCCGCAACATTAGCTCGGACCAGTTCGCGGGCGCTGCCGCCGACGAGGTGACCGACCCGCGTCCTTTCGCGGAGTTGCTGCGGCAGTGGAGCACGTTCCACCCCGAATTCACTTACCTGCCGCGAAAGTTCAAGATCGCGGTGATCGCCGCTGACGAGGATCGCGCGGCGATGCGGCTGCACGACATCGGGCTACAGTTGCTCGAGCGTGACGGCGTGCTTGGCGCCAAGGTGTACGTCGGCGGCGGCATGGGCCGCACCCCGATGATCGCGCCGGAGATCAAGGACTTCATCCCCGCCGATCAGCTGATGAGCTATCTGGAGGCGTGCCTGCGCGTCTACAATCGCTACGGTCGGCGCGACAATATCTACAAGGCGCGGATCAAGATCCTGATCCACGAACTCGGCGCCGACAAATACCGCGCCGAGGTCGAGGAGGAATTCGCGCAGGTGCGCCAGCTCGGCATCGATCCGCCCGCCGCCGAACTGGCGCGGATCAGCCAGATGTTCGCCCCACCCGCCTTTTCCGCCGACGACGGCGCGGTCGCCGACCGCAGCGACCCGGACTTCGCTGTATGGCTCGACCAGAACGTCCGCCCGCACAAGCAGCCCGGCCATGCGATCGTCACCGTCTCGCTCAAGCCGATCGGCGGCATCCCCGGCGATGCCTCCGCCGAGCAGATCGACGTGATGGCCGACCTCGCGGAGCGCTACAGCTTCGACGAGCTACGCGTCACCCATGCGCAGAACATCGTCCTGCCGCACGTCCGCGTCGCCGACCTCAAGCCGGTGTGGGAGGCGCTCACCGAGGCCGGGCTCGCCGACGCGAACCTCGACCTCATCAGCGACATCATCGCCTGCCCCGGCCTCGATTATTGCGCGCTCGCCAATGCGCGCTCGATCCCGCTCGCGCAGAAGATCGGGCAACGCTTCGCCGATCTCCATCGCCAGCGCGATCTGGGCGAGTTGAAGCTCAAGATCAGCGGCTGCATCAACGCCTGCGGCCACCATCACGCCGGGCACATCGGCATCCTCGGCGTCGACCGGAAGGGCACCGAGAATTATCAGCTGCTGCTCGGAGGTTCGGGCGCCGAAGACGTGTCGCTGGGCAAGATCACCGGCCCCGGCTTCGACGAGGACGGCGTGGTCGATGCGATCGAGCGCGTGACCGACACCTATGTCCGCATCCGCGAAACCGGCGAGCGCTTCGTCGACACCTATCGCCGCGTGGGAATGCAGCCGTTCAAGGAGGCGATCTATGGTTGATGCGTTCGAGGTCGACCTGATCGACGACCGCGCCCATCTGCGCTTTCGCGACGGCGCGACGCATGAAGAGCCGGCGGTGACGCTCGACGCCTTCCTAGCGGGACAGTCGAACGCCACCGCGGTGCGGATCGAACCCGGCGACGATGCCCGCGCGCTGATCCCGCACCTCGCGCGGCTCGCGTTGATCGAGGTGTCGTTCCCGACCTTCCGCGACGGACGCGGCTATTCGGTCGCACGGATCCTGCGCGAGGCAGGCTATGCCGGCGAGCTGCGTGCCGAAGGCGACGTGCTGGTCGACCAGATCCCGCTGATGCGCCGCTGCGGCTTCGACGCCTTCGCGCCGCACGCGGCGGTCGACCCGGTCGTGCTCAAGCGATCGCTGGAGCGCTACGATCACGTCTATCAAAAGGCCGCCGATGCGGCGGTCCCGGTGTGGAAATTGCGTCATGGGTGAGCCGGCTCACGATCTGCCCCTTCACGATCTCGACGTCATCGACGTCCGCCCCGCCTTCACCGCTGCCGACGCCGCGACGATGCAGGAGCGGTTCGAGGGCGTCTCGGCACCAGACATGCTGCGCGAGCTGCTGACCGGCGAGTTGGCGGGGCGCATCGCCGCGGTATCGTCGTTCGGTGCGGAATCCGCCGTGCTGCTGCACATGATCGCGGCGGTCGATCGCGACGTGCCGGTGATCTTCACCAACACGCAGAAGATGTTCGGCGAAACCTTGGCCTATCGTGACGAATTGTCCGAACGACTGGGGCTGACCGACCTGCGCGTATTCCGCCCCGATCCGCGATTGCTGCGCCTGAAGGACGAAAAGGGGCTGCGCTGGTCCTACGATCCCGACGGCTGCTGCGAGCTGCGTAAGGTCGAGCCGCTGCGCCGCGCGCTGTTGCCGTTTCAGTCGTGGATTTCCGGCCGCAAGGGCTTCCAGGCGAAGACCCGCAAGGCGCTGCCGCGCTTCGAGGAGGATGAGGGCCGGTTGAAGATCAACCCGCTCGCCGACTGGTCGAAGGAAAAGCTCGACAGCTATTTTGCCGAGCATGATCTGCCGCGGCACCCGCTCGAGACGCAGGGCTATCTGTCGATCGGCTGCGCGCCATGCACGTCGAAGGTCCGCCCCGGCGAAGACCCGCGCGCCGGGCGCTGGCGCGGCTGGGACAAGGTCGAGTGCGGCATCCACGTCGCGGAGAAGCCGGGCGAAGAACCGGCGTTCTGAGCGGAACGCTGCCCGTCATCCCCGCGCAGGCAGGGGCCTATGGCTGTAGCGTTCTGCCCAGACGCTTGTCACGGCGACCGATCACTTTGTGACAGATGGTGCATCGGGACGGTAAAGACATGGGCCCCTGCCTGCGCAGGGGCGACACGTACCTACCCCTCCCCATAAGCCGGCAGCGCCAGCTTGAACCGGATCGCCGCGGCCCGCAGCGCGAAGCCGGCGACCGCTGCGATTACCGCGGCATGCCACGGCACCATCCCCAATTCGCGTAGCCCCACGTAGCAGCCCGCCGCCAGCGCGGCGGCGGTGACGTATAATTCCGGGCGCATCAGGATCGACGGCTCGCCCGCCAAGACGTCCCGGATGATCCCGCCGACGCAGCCGGTCACCACGCCCATCAGCGCGGCGGGCAGCGGCGGCACGCCATAACCGAGCGCCTTGGCCGCGCCATAGACCGCATAGGCGGCGAGCCCGACCGCGTCGAACCAGTCGAGCGCTGCGCCGCGCCACCATCGTTCCGGTGTGCTCCAGATCACCCCCGCCACGATCAGGCACACCGCCGCGACGCGCGAGTCGTGCACCCAGAACACCGGCGCGCCGATCAGCAGGTCGCGCACCGTTCCACCACCGACCCCGGTGATGAGCGCGAAGAAGGCCAGCGTCACCGGCGTCTGCGCGCGCCGGGCGGCCGCCAGCGCGCCCGATGCGGCGAACACCGCCAACCCCGCCACATCCAGCCACGGCGCGAACGCAGGCAGCAACACGACCGGATCGAGCGGCGGGGTCATCCGCTTGCGCGCTCGATCAGATAGTTCATGCGTGCGCTGGCGATCGGACGCGCGCGATCGTCCTGCCACGCCACAGCGGTGACGGTCGCGATCCGCGCGCCGAGCCGCGTGATCTCGCCCGCCGCGCGCGTGACGTGATCGCGTCCGCCGCGCATGAAGTCGACGGTGGCGTTGATCGGCTTGATCCGCGCCTCTTCGGCAGCGAGCGCATGACGCACCGCCGCCACCGCCGCGACCTCCAGCAGGCCGGCGATCGCGCCGCCCTGCAGATAGCCGGGACGCCCGACGACATGTTGTCCGAACGGCATCACGATCTCCGGCGCGCCGTCGACCAGCTCCAGCGTGACACCCAGCAATTGCGCATAAGGCGGCAGCGTCACGCGGCCACCCGCGGATAGCTGCCCGCGGTCGCCATGAACGTGGCCGCGACATGGGCGACCGGATCGTCAGGGTCGCCATCATGCGCGATCCCGCGCGTGAACGCGATCGAGCGGGTCAGGCGCAGGCACTCGCCGCGGCCGATCACGGTCTGATGCGGACGCGCGGGCCGCAGATAGTCGATGCGCAGATCGAGCGTGGCGTGTGCGACGAAGGCGTTGCAGCGATGCCAGACCGCAAGGCTGGTCGCGACGTCCATGAGCGCGATGATCGGACCGGACGCGATGATGCCGGTCTCTTCGTCGCCGACCAGATCGGCGTGCCACGGTTGTGCGACCTCGATCCAGTCGTCGCCATGCGCATGATAACGCTGCCCAAGACGGCCGCCATGGCCGGCGACCGACGGGGTCTCCAGCAGGTAGCGTGCCATTACGGTGGGGTTCCAGTCCATCGCTCGCCCTCTACACGGCCACCGACGCGGCGCAATATTGCTTCGATCCAAGCTGTTTAGTCGGCTCGTGCCCGTAGCTGTCCCAGGATGAACGCGATGTTGTTTCATGTTCATGCAACTGCGCTAAAGGAAACACGTTTCGGTCGCATCACGATTCAATGAACGGGAGAATTTTTCATGCGTAAACTCATGCTTGCCTTTGGCGCGGTCGCAATGGTTGCTCCGACGCTGGTCGCCACCACAGTCGATGCCGATGCGCAGCGTCGCCACAAATATCGCGAGTGGCGCGGTAACGACGGCCGCCTGCGCTGCCGTAAGCCCGACGGCACCACCGGTTTGGTGGTCGGCGCGGTCGCGGGTGGCCTGCTCGGCCGCACGATCGACACGCGGGGTGACCGCACGCTGGGCACGGTACTGGGCGGCGTCGGCGGCGCGCTCGCCGGGCGCGAGATCGAGCGCAGCGGCAAGCGTCAGTGCCGTTGAGGCAGTGAATTGTCGTCGATCGGTGCGCCTTTCTCGCCCGATCGACGTTGAGGGGGCGCGAACCGTGGCAGCACGGCTCGCGCCCTTTTTCGTGTGACGACAAGGAGAGCGAATATGCCTACCCGCAGCGGATCGGCACGGTACGAAGGTTTCGGCAAGGACGGCAACGGCTGGACATCGACACAGTCGGGCGTGCTCAGCGACACGCGCTATGGCTTCGGCTCGCGGTTCGAGGACGGTCCGGGCACCAACCCCGAAGAATTGATCGCCGCCGCTCACGCCAGTTGCTTCACGATGGCGCTCAGCTTCGCGCTTGCCGGCGCCGGCTATAATGACGGAACGCTGGAGACCGATGCACGCGTCACCGTCGACAAGGACGGCGACGGCTTCACGATCACGTCGTCAAAGCTGAACCTGAAGGCAAAGGTGCCGGGTATCGACGCCGACGAATTCGCGCGCATTGCCGAGGAAGCCAAGGCAAACTGCCCGGTATCGAAGTTGTTGAAGGCCGAAATCAGCCTGACGCATGAACTCACGCAATAATGTCCCGCAAGTGAACGCAAGGTAGTATTGTGTTCACGCAACTCGCATCCGCCGTCATCGTTCTCCCCTCACTCTGTTTATCTGAAGGGAGCAAGTGATGCGTATCATCATGGCGGCGGTGCTTGGAGCGACGGCATTGACCTCGATATCGGTCGCACCCGCGCAGGCACAGCGCCCGCGCGACGCGAACCGCGAATATCGCGAAGATGTTCGGGACGCGCGTCAGGAATATCGCGAGGATCTGCGCGGTGCCGACTCGCGGCGTGACGTGCGCAATGCGCGTCGCGAATATCGCGATAGCGTCCGTGACGCACAGCGCGACCGCAACGACAGCCTTCGCGACTGGCGCCAGTCGCGACGCTACGACTATAACAAGCTCGAAGCCGGCCAACGCCGTTACTATGCCGATCGTTATTACCGCGACGGCCGCTACTATCAGCAGCGCGCACTGAGCCGGAACGATCGCATCTATCGCGGCAACAATGGCCGGTATTACTGCCGTCGCAACGACGGGACGACCGGGCTGATTGTCGGTGGCCTGGCCGGCGGCGCGCTCGGCAATGTCATTGCTGGTGGCGGGTCGCGGCTGCTCGGCACGCTGATCGGCGCGGGCGGTGGTGCGCTGCTTGGCCAGCGTATCGACCGCGGTCAGGTGGTCTGCCGATAGAAGCGAAAGCGCCCGGCCGCGTGCCGGGCGCTTCTTTCCGGCTCGTCTTCGATCAGATCAGTCCGCCACCCAGCATCAGGCGCAGGCCGAAGATCAGGATCAGGACCAGGTTGAGGTTGCGTCCACCGTTGCGTGACGACAAGGCGCCGACGGCTGCGCCGACCACCGCGATCGGAATGACGAACCAATAGCCCCAGGCGAAGAATGGCAGGAACGGCACGATCCCGAGCAGGAGCGCGACGAGGCCGATGACGATCGAGATCAGGTTGAGCATGGACGGAACATGGCGCTTCCGCCGGTGTCTTGCAAGAACAAGACACACCTAACCTGTCGCCAACGCCAGGCCGACGCGCAATAGAGCGGCCATGGCTTATCTGTTCCTGCTGATCGCGATCGTCGCCGAGGTTACCGCCACCTCGGCGTTGAAGCAGTCGAACGGCTTCACCCGCATTTGGCCATCGGTAGTGACGGTGGCGGGATACGCGATCGCCTTCTATCTGTTGTCACTCACCTTGCGGACGATGCCGACCGGGATCGCCTATGCGATCTGGTCCGGGGTCGGAATCGTGCTGGTCACCGCGGTGGCGTGGCTCTGGCACGGGCAGCGGCTCGACGCTGCGGCGATCATCGGCATGGCGCTGATCATCGCGGGCGTGCTGGTGATGAACCTGTTCTCGCACGACGCGCACGGCTGATTTCCCTTGAACGCCGAAACGCGATAGGGCGCGGCGATGAACTCCTCTTTCTTGTCATGGCGGGCGGCGCGGTCGGCGCCGGCGCACGTCATCTGACCGGGCGCGCGATGGCGCAGGCGCTCGGGACCGCCTGGCCATGGGGCACGCTGACGGTCAATCTCGTCGGCGGATTGTTGATGGGGCTGCTGGTCGGCGTGCTCGCACGATCGGCAAGCGCCAGCGGCGAGACGTGGCGCTTGCTGCTCGGCGTCGGCGTGCTCGGCGGCTATACGACCTTCTCGTCGTTCGCGCTCGACGTCGTCGGGATGATCGAGCGCGGCGCGCTGATCGCGGCGCTCGGCTATATCTTGCTGTCGGTGATCGGCGCGACCGTCGCGCTGTTCGCCGGGCTCGCGATCGCACGGGTGCCGGCATGAGCGACGCGGTCCGTCAGTTCACCGTCGGCTATGACGACGACGGCATCCGGGTCGATCGCTGGTTCAAGCGGCATCTGCCCGACACCAGCTTCACCACCGTCGCCAAATGGGCGCGCACCGGGCAGCTGCGTGTCGATGGTTCCCGCGTCGGCCCCGGCGACCGCATCCAGGCCGGCCAGGTGCTGCGCGTGCCGCCGCCCGAGCCGGAGCGCGTCGAGGAGCGCCCGAAGCGCGAGCGCGCGCCGCTCAGCGAGGACGAGGCCGCATACGCGCGCGAAATGGTGATCCACAAGGACGCCGCCGCGCTGGTGCTCAACAAGCCGCCGGGGCTCGCGACACAGGGCGGGACCAAGACCGTCCAGCATGTCGACGGTCTGCTCGACGCGCTTCAGTATGAGGCCGAGGGTCGGCCCAAGCTGGTCCACCGGCTCGACAAGGACACGTCGGGGGCGCTGCTCGTGGCGCGCAGCGCGCGCGCGGCGGCGGCCTTCGCCAAGAGCTTCTCCAGCCGCACCGCCAAGAAGATCTATTGGGCGCTGGTGGTCGATGTGCCGTCGATCGACGACGGGATGATCGAACTGCCGATCGCCAAGCAGCCCGGCACCGGCGGCGAGAAGATGCACGTCGACGAGGAGAACGGCCAGGCCGCCCGCACCCGCTATCGCGTGATCGAACGCGCCGGCAATCGCGCCTGTTGGGTCGAGTTGCAGCCGTTCACCGGGCGCACGCACCAGTTGCGCGTCCATATGGCCGCGATCGGGCACCCGATCGTCGGGGACGGCAAATATGGTGGTCCCGCTGCATTCCTGACCGGTAATATCAGCCGCAAGATGCATCTCCACGCACGCCGCATCCGTGTCGATCACCCCGATGGCGGCGAGATCGACGTCACCGCGGAGCTGCCGACGCACTTCAGCGAGAGCCTGGCGAGCCTCGGGTTCGAGGTGATGGCGGGCGACATGATGCCGCTCGACGTCAAGCTTCCCCCGACGCGCGAGGAAAAGAAGGCGCGCGCCCGGGCCCACGCCAAGTCGGTGCGCAAGGAACGGCGCGGCGAACGACGCGGCCGCGGCACGGGGAAGGAACGAGGCTGATCCCATCGCCCCGGACTTGATCCGGGGCGGCTGCGACCGTCCGGAAGTCGTCCTCAACACTCCGTCACCCCGGACGCGTTTCGGCATGACGGGGTGAGTTGCGCAGAGGTTTCAATCAAGTCCGGTACGACGGTGAGTTCGCCGCCAGAACCGCGTCGACCCATTCCGGCACCAGCGTCGCCGCCCGCCCGAGCCGCGTCTCTTCGAACCACGCACTGCCCTCGGACGGATCGAGGTTCAGCTCCAGCGTTGCCGCGCCATGCTGCCGCGCCAGTCGTACGAACCCTGCGGCGGGATAGACCGCGCCCGACGTGCCGATCGACACGAACAGATCGGCGCGCGACAGCACGTCCTCGATCCGCTCCATCTGGTACGGCATCTCGCCGAAGAACACGATGTCGGGTCGAAGCGCCGCAGCGCCGCACGCCGGACACGCGCTGCCCGGCGGCAGCGCCCCGGTCCATGCCTGTCGCGTACCGCACGCCGCACACAGCGCCGAGCGCAACTCGCCATGCATGTGCAGCAGCCGCACCGCTCCGGCCCGCTCGTGCAGGTCATCGACATTCTGTGTGACGATCAACAGCTCCCCGCCCCATTCGCGATCGAGCCGCGCCAGCGCATCATGCGCGGCATTGGGCGCGACCGACGCGAGGGCGGCACGCCGCAAGTCGTAGAAGCGGTGCACCAGCGCCGGATCGCGCGCCAGTGCTTCGGGCGTGCAGACATCCTCGACGCGGTGCCCCTCCCATAGCCCGCCCGGCCCGCGGAAGGTTGTGATGCCGCTTTCGGCAGAGATGCCCGCGCCGGTAAGGATGACGATGGTGTGCATGGCGCCATGCTACCCGTCTGGCGATCCCCGGCAAAGCCGCTTAGGTCCGCACTCATGCACCTCGCCCCCGACATCTTCGCCTTCCTCGTCCTCGTCGCGTTCGTCGCGGGGGCGATCGATGCGCTGGCGGGCGGTGGCGGGCTGCTGACGATTCCGGCGCTGCTCGCGGCCGGGGTGCCGCCGGTCGCGGCACTGGCCACCAACAAACTGCAAAGTGCGGTCGGCACCGGATCGGCGTTCCTCACGTTCTGGCGCGCCGGCCATGTCGACCTCCGCCGCTTCGCGCTGCCCGCCGGCGGCGCATTCGCCGGGTCGGTCGCAGGTGCGGTGACGGTGCAGCATGTCGACCCACGCTTCCTGGCGGCGTTCGTGCCGGTGCTGCTGATCGCGATGGCCTTCTATTTCCTGCTCGCCCCGCCGATGAGCGAGTCCGATCGCCATGCGCGGCTCGGACGCGCCGGATTGACCGGCGTGACGACATTGATGGGGTTCTACGACGGCTTCTTCGGGCCGGGAACGGGATCCTTCCTCACCACCGCGCTCGTCGCACTCGGTGGGCTCGGGCTCGTGCGCGCGATCGCCAACACGAAGTTCCTCAATCTCGCCACCAACATCGCCGCCCTCGTTGCGATGATCGCCGGCGGCAAGGTGCTGTGGCTGCTCGGTGGTGCGATGGCGGCGGCAAACGTCGCGGGCAACCAATGCGGCGCATGGGCGGCGCTGCGCTTTGGAGGCAAAGGAGTGCGACTGTTGCTGGTCACGATGTCGATCGCGCTGACGATCAAGCTGCTGTCCGATCCCGCCAATCCGCTATGGGCGTGGCTCGGCCGATAGAAGTTCAGCGGCTCGCATAGTCATTGGCGCGTGCGGCGTCCTCCGCATCGCCGCTGGGGAGGAAGGCGCCCGCGACATAGGCCTCCTCGGTAACCTCGACGGTCGCGCCGAGCTGCGTCGCGCCGAACAGCTTCTTGGCGAAGGCGGTCGGCAGCCGGATGCAGCCGTGCGACGCCGGAAAGCCGGGATTGCGCCCGGCGTGCAGCGCGACGCCGTCCCATGTCAGCCGCTGCATGAACTGCATCGGCGCGTCGTCGTAGAGGTTCGACCGGTGCTGCGCCTTCTTCTGCAGGATCGTGAACGTGCCGGTGGGTGTCGGCCGATCGTCCGAACCGGTCGACACCGACGAAGCCGCCACCAATTGCTGTCCACGGAAGACATAGGCGCGCTGATCGGGGATTGAAATCAGGACGCTCACCCGCCCTGCACCGTCCGCCGCCGGGGTCCAGACGAAACGATTGGGTGGCAGCGTCGCCGCGGCCTCGGTGATCGCCAGCGCTTCCGATCCATCGGCCGAGGCCGGTGAAGCGATGCCGCTCATCAGCACGGCCGCGAGCAGGAAGGGAGCGATTCGACGCATGACGATGGCCTTCTGACGATCCTTGCGATAGCCGGCCCATCCGGCGCACATCGATCAATCAACGCGCCGCGACCATTTCGGTGCCGAACGACGAAGCGTTCATGATCTGCGGCAAATGCGTCAAGATCAGGCACAAACAGCGGTTAACGCTGACGATAATTAACCTGTTCCATGCTACATGACGGGCATTGGAGCGGGGATTTACGTTACTCATGATGCAGTCGCAGGAGACGGTGTCGTCACGCCGTGCTTTGCTGAAGACCGGCGGATTGTTCGTCGGTGCCTTGATGATCCCGGGTGCGGTGTCGGCCGGCATGCGCGATCGTGCGCGCCGCGGCACGCCGGAATCGCTGATCCCGGATGATTTCTTCCACCCGTCGGCCACGCCGGTCACGCAGCCCGCCGTCGCCAGCGCGACCGCGCAGCCGGCGCTCGATGCGCCGGGCGTCAACCCGCAGCTGCTCAAGCGCGCCCTGGCGTCGCTCGAGCGGCACGGCAGCCGGATCGCCAAGCGCGACCGGATCGCGGTGGCGGACTTCTCGGCGGGATCAAGCGCACCGCGTTTCCACCTGATCAACCTCGAGGACGGGCACACCGTCTCGAAGCTGGTCGCGCACGGCAGCGGGTCGGACCCCGCGCACACTGGCTATCTGCAGCGCTTCTCGAACCAGAACGGCTCGAACGCCTCGTGCGAAGGCGCGTTCGCGACTGCCGATTATTATGTCGGCAAGCACGGGCGTTCGCAGCGGTTGCTCGGGCTCGACGCCACGAACAACAATGCACTGGACCGCGCGATCGTCGTCCACGCGGCCTGGTATGCCAATCCCGACATGATCCGTGAGCGCGGGATGCTCGGACGCAGCCAGGGCTGTTTCGCGGTCGGCGAGAGCGAGTTGACCGAAGTGTTCGAGCGGCTCGGGCCGGGGCGGATGATCTACGCCGCCAAGGTGTGAGGCTCACGCCGCGCAGCGGTAGTTCCTGCCCATCAATCTAACTTGGTCACCCCGGACTTGATCCGGGGCGACGACCTTTACCGCGCGTCGAACGCCGCGAGTTCATATTCGATCGACGCCTCGACCAACGTCTCCCACATTGCCGCGACCGCGTCGGCGGGCAGCCCGAGCCGCTCCGCCTCGTCGCGCGCCTGCATGATCACCTGCGCCTTGCGCGCCTCGTCACGCACCGCAGCGCGCGCCGGCTTGATCCGCGCGGCGGCGTCCATATAGTCGAAGCGACGCCGCAGCAGCGCGACCAGTTCGCGGTCGAGCGCGTCGACGCCGGCGCGGACGTCGCTCATGGTGGTGCAGTGCTGGCCGGGCAGGATCTCGCTCATGCCGCGTTGCTTGGCGACCGGCGAAGCGTCTGTCCAGCTTGACTTGCCGACCCTGCCGGGCTAGGCGCGCCGCTTCGCAATTGCCCCCGCATCCCGGTGAAGCGGCGGGCCTGTATCTCGTTTTCGGGATGCGGCGCGAGACCGGGACCTACGTTGTTCGCTTATTGCAAAAGGTTATTACATGTCGAAGCGCCATAGCGCCAAGTACAAGCTCGACCGTCGTCTCGGCGAGAACATCTGGGGTCGTCCGAAGAGCCCGGTCAACAAGCGCGAGTACGGCCCCGGCCAGCATGGTCAGCGCCGCAAGGGCAAGGTGTCGGACTTCGGCATCCAGCTTCGCGCCAAGCAGAAGCTCAAGGGCTATTATGGCGACGTGACCGAGAAGCAGTTCCGTCACGCCTATGACGAAGCGTCGCGCATGAAGGGCGATACCTCGCAGAACCTGATCGGCCTGCTCGAGCGCCGCCTCGACGCGATCGTCTACCGCGCGAAGTTCGCGCCGACGATCTGGGCTGCGCGCCAGCTGGTCAGCCACGGCCACATCCGCGTCAACGGCGTGAAGTGCAACGTCGCGTCGCGCCGCTGCTCGATCAACGACGAGATCTCGCTGGGCAGCAAGGCGCAGGAAATGGCGCTGGTCATGGAAGCGCAGAATCTCGCCGAGCGCGAAGTGCCCGACTATGTCGCGCAGGACGGCAACACCAAGGTGACGCTGGTCCGCGTCCCGACGCTCGACGAAGTGCCCTATCCGGTGAAGATGGAGCCGAACCTGGTCGTCGAGTTCTACTCGCGCTGATCCGGCTGCCATCGGCAGAACGAGGGCGGTCCCGCGGGGCCGCCCTTTTCGTTGCGCGTACAGCGGCGGTCGCACTCACGCCGTGTCGCGCACGTCTCATCCGAGAGTTTGCTTGACCCATCGCTTCTGTACCCCGGCGAAGGCCGGGGCCCAGTTGGGAAGGCATGTGTGATGATGCGCAACGCACATCGGTAGCGTCCCCCAACAAGAGCGCGATGACATCACATTGAACCGGAACTATCATTGCGAGCGCAGCGAAGCAATCCAGGGCGTCCTGATCCAACCCTGGATTGCTTTGCTACGCTCGCAATGACGTATGCGGGTCGGCTCCACGTCATCTGGATCTAGGCTCCGGCCTCCGCAGGGGTGACGCTTTAGCTTCGGTAGGTCACACTCTTGCGCCCGGCGCACCCAACCGCCCGGCGCACCCTACCGTTCGTTGCCCCCCGCCCCGTTCGTGCTGAGCTTGTCGAAGCACGTGCCCACGAAGCACTGCCCTACTCTGCCCGTTCGTGCTGAGCCGGTCGAAGCACCGCGCGCGACGCCGACCCGCCGGATCGCCGGCGCGCCGATGGTCGCAAAACCGTCACCGGACGCCACCGACCGCGCACGTTCCCGCACGTTCCCGCGCGAACCCGCCACTATCGATGTACGGAGCCGGTTATTTTTGCCGCTGGCTCCGCACCGGAACGCCCGGCGACCTTCGAAAACCGACCGCACATCAACACCAAACGCCCACCACGCAGTGTCTCAGCCACCCTCCGCCCCCACGAAACCGCTACACGCTGCGACCGCGACGCACGCAAAAAATCCGCCCCACCCACGTTCGCACGCCGGTCGGTCGGAGATCGAATTACCAGGAAGACGGAGGGAATGGTGGAGCCGAGGGGGATCGAACCCCTGACCTTCGCAATGCCATTGCGACGCTCTCCCAGCTGAGCTACGGCCCCATTCCGTCCGGGAGGCAGCCCACTAACCGGGGGCTGCCGGCTTGGCAAGCGGCAATTTCGCCACTTGCCAAGCTTTTTGAAAGGTCAGTTGTTCTCGTCGTCTTCGTTGCTGGTTTCGACGCCCAGATCGTCGTCGCCGCCGAGATCGACCTCGTCGTCGGGCGAGGGCTCCTCGTCTTCACCGGTGTCCAGATCCTCGTCGTCACCAGCAAGGTCGGAGTCGACCTTTTCCTTGTCCGGCTTGGCAGCCTCGAACGGCAGCGGCTGCTTGGACTTGAGGATCGGCTCCGGCTGCCATGCATAACCGCAGTTGATGCAGGTGACGGGATCGTCCTTCTCGAGGTCGTAGAAACGCGTCGCGCATTTCGGGCACGTACGCTTCGTGCCCCATTCCGGCTGGATCATGCCGTGAAAAGCCTTTCGGATGGGTGGATCAAACAGGTCGCCCTGTGAAGTGGCGCGTGCCTTGCCATAGCGCAAGGCGGCTGGCAAGGCGCGGCGCGCATGGCGCATTCCTCCTCCCCCACTCCGTTCACCGTTCCCTCGCCCACGCGGCTGTCGGGACGGATCCGCGTTCCCGGCGACAAGTCGATCAGCCACCGTTCGCTGATGCTGTCCGCGCTGGCGGTCGGCGAAAGCCGCGTCGAAGGGCTGCTGGAGGGCGAGGACGTGCTCGCCACCGCCGCCGCGATGCGGGCGCTGGGCGCGACGATCGAGCGTGGCGAGGATGGCATCTGGCGCATCCACGGCGTGGGGGTCGGCGGGCTGCTCCAGCCGACGCAGGCGCTCGACATGGGCAATTCGGGCACCTCGACCCGCTTGTTGATGGGGCTGGTCGCCAGCCATCCGATCACCGCGACCTTCACGGGCGACGCTTCGCTGTCGTCACGCCCGATGGCGCGCGTCACGGTGCCGTTGGAACAGATGGGCGCGTCGATCGAAGCGTCACCGGGAACGCGCCTGCCGTTGATGGTGCGCGGCGCCTGCCCGGCGGTCCCGATCGAATACGAGCTGCCGGTCGCCTCGGCGCAGGTAAAGTCGGCGGTGCTGCTCGCCGCGCTCAACACGCCGGGCATCACGCGCGTGATCGAGCCGGTCCCGACACGCGATCACAGCGAGCGGATGCTGGCCGGCTTCGGCGCGCAGCTGACCGTCGAACAGGGCCCACGCGGACGCATCATCTCGGTGACCGGCGAGGCGGAGCTGAAGCCGCAGTCGATCGTCGTGCCCGGCGATCCGTCGTCGGCGGCGTTCTGGATGGTCGCGGCGTCGATCGTTCCGGGCAGCGACGTGGTGATCGAGAATGTCGGGCTCAACCCGACGCGCGCCGGCCTGCTGACCGCGTTGCGCATGATGGGCGCTGACATCACCGAGCTCTATGCGCGTGTCGTCGGTGGCGAGCCGGTCGCCGACCTGCGCGTCCGCCATGCGGCGCTTGCCGGGATCGTGGTACCGCACGATCTCGCGCCATCGATGATCGACGAATATCCGGCGCTGTTCGTCGCAGCCGCCTTTGCCGAAGGCGCGACGGTTGCACGCGGGGCCGAGGAACTGCGCGTCAAGGAAAGCGACCGGATCGCGGCGATGGGCGCCGCGCTGTCCGCAAACGGTGTTGCCACTGACGAACATTCGGACGGGCTGACCGTCCATGGATCGGGCGGCGAGAAGATCGCGGGCGGCGGGACGGTGGAGACCAAGCTCGATCATCGGATCGCGATGAGCATGACGGTCGCCGGACTGCACGCGCGCGCCGCGGTGACGATCGACGACATCGCGCCGGTCGCCACCAGCTACCCGGCCTTCTATCAGCAACTGGCGCAATTATCGGGAGCCGACGCATGATCATCGCGGTCGATGGCCCCGCCGCTTCGGGCAAGGGTACGATCGCGCGCGCGCTCGCCAGCCACTACGGCATCCCGCACCTCGACACCGGGTTGCTGTACCGCGCGGTTGCGGCTCAAGTGACGCGGCTGGAGCTTGATCCGGCGCTCGAAGCCGATGCAATCGCGGCGTGCGACTTCGACGATCACCTGCTCGGCGACGCGATCCTGCGCGACGATGCCACCGGGCAGATCGCGTCGATCGTATCGGCACATCCGCTGGTGCGCGCGGCGCTGCTCCAGCGGCAGCGGCGCTTCGCGCACCAGCCCGGTGGCGCGGTGCTCGATGGGCGCGATATCGGGACCGTGATCGCGCCCGACGCCGACGCCAAGTTGTTCGTGCGCGCCACCCCGACGATCCGCGCGCGACGGCGTCACGACGAACTCCACAAGCGCGGCAGCGCAATCAGCTACGATCAGGTCCTGTCCGACATTCGCACGCGCGACGATCGCGACAGCTCCCGCTCCACTGCCCCGCTGGTCGCGGCGGCGGATGCGATGGAACTCGACACCAGCTTTCTGTCGATCGAGGCCGCGATTTCGCGCGCGATCGCGCTGGTGGATGCACGCCTCCAACGCTAGTCGGCGAGCCAATCCTCGCGGCCGTGGCGGATGCGGAGGATCAGGACATTGTCGTCCGGATCGACCGTGTACAAGATGAGATGCGATCCCGTCGGATAACTACGAACGTTGGCGCGCAACTCCGGCCGCTGTCGGCCTGCCCTCGGATGATCGCCAAGAAACACGAATGCACGATCGAGCTGATCCGCATACCGCTCGGCCTGTTCCCGTCCGAACTTCTGCACGCCGAAGAGAAAATCGAGAAGTAATCCTCGTCCGCCTCATCACTCAGACTGTAGCTCATAACCGATCAGTCGAGTTGCGCGCGCCGACGCGCTTCCGCACGTCGACCTTCTGGCGATCGCTGCGACACACCGCTCGCGCGCGCCTCGTCCACCAGCCGCTGCATGTTCGCGATCTTTTCCGCCCGCACCTGTTCGCGGCGGATCAGGTCGCGCACGACGTCGCTGGAGTTGCTGTACCGGCCGGTCGCCGCCTGCTCCTCGACCCAGTCTTTCATGGCGTCGGGGAGCGAGATGTTCATCGTAGCCATGCCTGCAAGGTTCCCCGTTTGGCAATCATTGTCAACCTTGCTTGCCGGGCACTTTTCGGCTAGGGCGCGGCGGTCCGGCGGGCTGTGGCTCGCGGAGGCGCGGCGCGATGGCTTGCCCTTCGCGCCTTTTCGCACATCCGCGAATAGCCCCCGCCGCTCCCCAGATCGAACGGATGTCGCACCCGGCACGGGGCCGGTGCGACAGTGATGGCCAAGACCGGCGGAACCAACCGCCTGGCCGGAAAACGACATAGGACAGTTTCTTTTATGGCCTCTGTGGCAACTCCCTCGCGTGATGAATTCGCGGCGATGCTCGATGACATGTTCGGCGGCGCCGACAGCTTCGAGGGCCGCGTGGTGCTGGGCACCGTTACCGCCATCGAGAACGACCTGGTCGTCATCGACGTCGGCCTGAAGAGCGAAGGCCGTGTGCCGCTGCGCGAATTCGCGCCTGCGCCGGGCCAGAAGGCCGACCTGAAGGTCGGTGACGAAGTCGAGGTCTATGTCGACCGCGTCGAGAACATGCACGGCGAAGCGATGCTGTCGCGCGACCGCGCCCGCCGCGAAGCCGCCTGGGACAAGCTGGAGCTGGAATTCGCCAAGACCGCGCGCGTCGAGGGCGTGATCTTCGGCCGCGTGAAGGGTGGCTTCACCGTCGATCTGAACGGCGCCGTGGCGTTCCTGCCGGGTTCGCAGGTCGACATCCGCCCGGTGCGCGACGTCACCCCGCTGATGGACATCCCGCAGCCGTTCCAGATCCTGAAGATGGACCGCAAGCGCGGCAACATCGTCGTGTCGCGTCGTGCGGTTCTGGAAGAGACCCGCGCCGAGCAACGTTCGGGCCTGATCCAGTCGCTGCATGAAGGCCAGATCATCGATGGCGTCGTCAAGAACATCACCGATTACGGTGCGTTCGTCGACCTGGGCGGCATCGACGGCCTGCTGCACGTCACCGACCTCAGCTACAAGCGCGTCGGCCACCCGAGCGAGATGATCAACATCGGCGACACCGTGAAGGTGCAGATCATCCGCATCAACAAGGACACGCAGCGCATCTCGCTGGGCATGAAGCAGCTCGAGAGCGATCCGTGGGATGGCGCCGCCGCCAAGTATCCGGTCGGTGCGAAGCTATCGGGCCGCGTCACGAACATCACCGAATATGGTGCGTTCGTCGAGCTGGAAGCCGGCATCGAGGGCCTGGTCCACGTCAGCGAAATGTCCTGGACCAAGAAGAACGTCCATCCGGGCAAGATCGTCTCGACCTCGCAGGAAGTCGAAGTCGTCGTGCTCGAGGTCGACGAGGACAAGCGTCGCATCTCGCTGGGCCTGAAGCAGGCGCAGAACAACCCGTGGGAGGCATTCGCTGCCGCGCACCCGATCGGCTCGACCGTCGAGGGCGAAGTCAAGAACGCCACCGAGTTCGGCCTGTTCATCGGTCTGGACAACGACGTCGACGGCATGGTCCACATGTCTGACATCGCATGGGGCGTGTCGGGTGAGGACGCGCTGAACCTGCACCGCAAGGGTGAGATGGTTCAGGCCGTCGTGCTCGACATCGACTCCGAGAAGGAGCGAGATCTCGCTCGGTATGAAGCAGCTCGAGCGTGGCGGTCCGGTCGCGGCGGGCGCGGGCGATCGCCTGGGCAAGAACCAGGTCACCACCGTCACCGTCCTCGAAGTTCGCGATGCGGGCCTCGAAGTGCAGGCGGGCGACGATGGCGCGACCGGCTTCATCAAGCGCACCGACCTCGGCCGCGATCGCGACGAGCAGCGTCCGGAGCGTTTCCAGGTCGGGCAGAAGTTCGACGCGATGGTGACCGGCTTCGATCGCTCCAAGAAGCCGACCTTCTCGGTCAAGGCAATGCAGATCGCCGAAGAGAAGCAGGCCGTGGCGCAGTATGGTTCGTCGGACTCGGGTGCGTCGCTCGGCGACATCCTGGGCGAAGCGCTCAAGGCGCGCGACACCAAGAAGTAAGCGCATCTGCCTTGCGGCAGCGAAGGGGTCGGCCGATGGTCGGCCCCTTTTCTTTAACCTAAGTTGGGTGATCCACTTTGCGCAATCGTTGCCAATTCGGAGGTACCGACGACTCAAACTTACATGTATCAGGTCATCGTGATGTTAATCCTGATCTAAGGGAACCGCAGACGATGATACGATCGGAGTTGGTGCAGGCATTGTTGAAGGACAATCCCGGCCTGTCCCAGCGCGATGTCGAGGCGATCGTCTCGACCTTCTTCGATGAGATTACTGGTCGGCTTGCCGCCAACGGCCGCGTCGAATTGCGCGGTTTTGGAGCTTTCTCCACCCGTGCGCGCGATGCGCGTGTCGGACGGAATCCGCGCACTGGCGAAACGGTCGATGTCGATGCCAAGCGCGTGCCGTTCTTCAAACCCGGCAAGGAAATGCGTCACCGCCTCAACGTCGCGTGAATCGGCGGCCCGCTATGGGTTGACGCGGCGCGTCACAACGGCTTCGTGGCCGATGATGCGCGGGCGTGGCGGAATAGGTAGACGCTGGGGACTTAAAATCCTCTGCCATTGGCGTGCGGGTTCGAGTCCCGCCGCCCGCACCAGCATCGTTCGCTTGACCGCGGCGACCTTCCTCGCGCTGGCCACGATGTCGTGCGGCCGGCGAGCCGATGTCGGCGCCGTCGTCGTCAGCGTGATCGGCACCACGCCCCACGTCGCCGGACGCGATCGCGCTGACCTGTCGACGCCGAACCGCCTACTGACCGATTCGCTTGCCGAGGGGCTGGTCCGGTTCGACGCGGTCGGGCAGATCGAGGCTGGCGTCGCCGAACGCTGGATCGTCATCGACGACGGGCGCAGCTACATCTTCCGCCTTCGCGATGCCGCATGGAGCGACGGTACGCCGGTGTTGGCGCGCGATGTCGTCCCCCTGCTCCGTCGCCAGATCGCGCGCGGTGCCGCGAACCAGATCGCACCCTATCTGACCGCCGTCGCCTCGGTCGTCGAAATGACTCCCGAGGTGATCGAGATTGAACTGGCGAGACCGCGCCCTGACCTCCTCAAACTGTTCGCGCAACCGGAAATGGCGCTCGTTCGCGCCGCGCCGGCCGGTGGAGCGGGACCGTTCCGACGGCGCGATGGCAGCCGCGATGGCATCCTGCTGACCCCGGCGCTCGATCCCGACCGCGACCCCGACGAAGAACGCCCGACCCCCGAAGAGAACGTGCTGCTGCGCGGCGAGCGCGCCGCGATGGCGATCCTGCGCTTCGTCGAGCGTCACTCCGATCTGGTCAGCGGCGGGACGATCGACGACTGGCCGATCCTGCAAGCCGCCAACCCCGCGCCCGCGAACGTTCGCATCGATCCCGCCGCCGGGCTGTTTGGGCTGGCGATCGTCAGGCGTGAGGGTTTTCTTGCGGACGCCGACAATCGCGGCGCCATCGCGCAGGCGATCGACCGCGCCGATCTGACCCGCAGCATCTCCGGCGACTGGCCGGCGCGCGAGACCGTCCTGCCCGAGCAACTCGACTCGGGAGCCCCGCCAATGGTCCCGGCATGGGCGACCCTGCCCCCGAGCAACGCCCCGCAGCGGCGCGGACGCGCGTCGCGGCGTGGCGCACGGCGAACGGCGACGCGCCGGTGGTCCGTATCGCGCTGCCCGCCGGACCCGGCGGAACGATCCTATGGGCACACGTCGCGCGGGATCTTTATGCCATCGGCATCAAGCCGGTGCGCGTCGCGCGCGACGATCCGGCCGCCGACCTGCGCCTCGTCGACCGGGTCGCACCCTATGACAATGCGCGCTGGTATCTCGCCGAAGCGTGTGTCGCCTGCTCTCCCGAGGCGCGCGACGCGATCGACGCCGCGCGCCTGGCCGACACGCTGCCGCAGCGTGCCGAGGCGGCGGCGCTCGCCGATCGATTGCTGACGCAGGATGTCGCGTTCGTCCCGCTCGCAAGGCCATTCCGCTGGTCGCTCGTCGCGCTTCGTCTGCGGCAATGGCAGCCCAATCCCCGCGCGTGGCACCCATTGAACCGGCTGCGCGCCGACCCCAATTGATTTCCATGAACGCTCGCCCCACGCCGCTGAACGCCGGCCTCTTCGACGGCCTGCCCGTCGGCACCGATCCCGCCGCCGTCCGGCGCCGCGTCGAGGCGGTCGAACGGTTGCTGGAGGGGCTCTACGTCATTCCAGGGATCAACCGCCGCGTCGGTCTGGACGCGATCGTCGGACTGGTGCCGGTGGTCGGCGATCTCGTCGCGGGCGCGATGGGCATGTGGCTGGTGTGGGAAGCGCGCAATCTCGGCATGGGGCGGCTGGCGCTGATGGGGATGACGGCACGGGTCGGCTTCGACACCGTCCTGGGCATGATCCCGGTCGTGGGCGACGCCGCCGACTTTTTCTACCGCTCGAACACGCGCAACCTGAAGCGGATCAAGAAGCACCTCGATCGCCACCATCCCGCCACCGTCACGCTCGATCGCTGAGACCGGTACGCGTCACGCCGCGGCAGGCACGAACACCGTGCCGCCCGGCATCGCGCGCGGCACACCGGTCGTCCCCGGGAAGCTGATCGGCAGCCCCGCCAGCGTCCGCACCGCCATATAGGCGAAGCCCTCCGCCTCCAATCCGTCGCCATGCCAGCCGAGCGCATCGACGGGCTCGGGGATAAGCCCGGTATGCTCGGCGATCATCCGCAGCATCGCGGGATTGTGGCGCCCACCGCCCGCCACCAGCAATCGCCGCGGCGCGACCGGCAGCAGCGTCAGCGCGTGCGCAACGCTCGCCGCGGTGAAGGCGGTCAACGTCGCCGCCCCGTCTGCTGCCGACAACCCGCGCGCCGCCTGAACGGTGAAGTCGTTGCGATCGAGCGACTTGGGGTATGGCGCATCGAAGAACGGATGGTCGAGCAGCGTATCGAGCACCGTTTCGTCGACGCGCCCCGAGGCCGCGAGTGCGCCATCCTTGTCGAGGCGCGCGCCGCTTTCCTGCTCGACCCATGTATCGATCAGCCCATTGGCCGGGCCGGTGTCGAAGGCAGCGACCGCCTCTCCATTGTCGATCAGCGTGACGTTGGCGACGCCGCCGAGATTGAGGACCGCGACCGGCCCGTCCAGCGCAGCGGCAAGCGCAGCGTGATAGATCGGGAGCAACGGCGCGCCCTGCCCGCCTGCCGCGACATCGGCGCTGCGAAAGTCGGCGACGGTGCGGATGCCGGTGACGTTGGCAAGCACCTGCCCGTCGCCGATCTGCCATGTCCAGCGCCGGTCGGGACGATGCGCAACCGTCTGGCCGTGAAAGCCGATCACGCCGACATCCTGGGGCGTCGCGCCGGCGTCACGAAGCAGCTTTTGCACGGCCAAGGCGTGGGTCCGCGTGATCAGCGCCGCCGCCTCCACCAGCGGCGGGCTGGCGCGTGGGCGCGGATAGGTGAGCGCAATCGCGGTCGCCTCCGCCAGTTGCGCGCGCGCTGCGTCCGAATAAGGCTCGCCGCGAAATGCGATGTGTCGAACCGCCTGCTGCCCATTGGTTTCGATCAGCGCCGCGTCGATCCCATCCAGCGACGTGCCCGACATCAATCCGATCGCCAGCATCCCCGCCTCCCTCTGTACCGAAACAGCCGCCGCTATCGCGCGTGCCGGGCCCACTGGCAAATCGCGTCGTCGCGCATTATGTGCGGACGATCCCATGGCAACGCAAATCCCCTCACCGCCCCGCGTGGGCATGGTCTCGCTCGGCTGTCCCAAGAACCTGGTCGACAGCGAACGGATCCTGACCCAGCTCCGCGCCGATGGCTATCAGATGTCCGCCGATTATGCTGGCGCGGATGTCGTGCTGGTCAACACCTGCGGCTTCCTCGACTCAGCCAAGGAAGAATCGCTCGAGGCGATCGGCGAAGCGATCGCCGAAAACGGTCGCGTGATCGTCACCGGTTGCATGGGCAAGGAAGCCGAAACGATCCGCACCCGTTTCCCCGGCGTGCTCGCGATCACCGGCGCGCACGAATATGAGCAGGTGGTCGAGGCGGTTCACGCCGCCGCGCCTGCCTCGCTCAGCCCGTTCGTCGATCTGATCCCGGATGCCGGGCTGAAGCTGACGCCGCGCCATTACAGCTATCTGAAGATCTCCGAGGGCTGCAATCACCGCTGTTCCTTCTGCATCATCCCGTCCTTGCGCGGCGATCTGGTCAGCCGCCGTCCCGACGCGATCCTCCGCGAGGCGGAGAAGCTGGTCGCAGCGGGAACGAAGGAACTGCTGGTCATCAGCCAGGATACGTCCGCCTACGGCATCGACATCCGCGACCAGTCGCGGATGTGGAAGGGTGCGGAGGTCCGCCCGCACATGACCGATCTCGCGCGCGAACTGGGCAAGATCGCGCCTTGGGTGCGGTTGCATTACGTCTACCCCTATCCGCACGTCGATCAGGTGATCCCGTTGATGGCGGAGGGGCTGGTGCTCCCCTATCTCGACATCCCCTTCCAGCACGCAGCCCCCGCTGTGCTACGGCGGATGAAGCGCCCTGCCAATGACGCGAAGGTGCTCGGACGGATCAAGGCGTGGCGCGACATCTGCCCCGATATTGCGATCCGCTCGACGTTCGTCGTCGGTTTCCCCGGCGAGACCGAGGAAGACTTCCAGTATCTGCTCGACTGGCTCGACGAGGCGCAGCTCGACCGCGTCGGTGCGTTCCGGTTCGAGCCCGTCGAGGGTGCGTCGGCCAATGCGCTGCCCGATCCGGTGCCCGAAGCGGTCAAGGAAGAACGCTACGCACGGATCATGGAAAAGACCGCCGCGATCTCCGCGGCGAAGCTGGCCGCGAAGGTCGGCCGCCGGCTGGACGTGATCGTCGACGCGGTCGATGCCGAAAGCGGCGGCGCGTCCGGACGGTCGATGGCCGATGCGCCGGAGATCGACGGCGAAGTGCATTTGCGCGATGCCGGGCATCTCGCGCCCGGTGACATCCTGCCGGTGCTGATCGAGGAAGCGGACGACCACGATTTGTTCGGCGTTCCGGTCTAATCGGGCTCGCCCACCTTTCATCCCGAAAAGCAGCTTCCATACTATTGGTTAACCCGGCGCTTCTAGACCGGACCGACCATCGATGGAGCTTTCATGCCGCGCCGAATCCGGTCTCTCTTGTCGCTATTGAGCGCCGATGTGGCTGCTCATGCGGATCGATCCGAGGCGATCGCGGGGCAGACGCGGCTCCTGGCGCTCAATGCAGCGATCGAGGCTGCGCGATCGGGTGAGGCCGGGCGCGGCTTCGGTGTCGTCGCGCAGGAAGTGAAGACATTGGCGGCACAGGCGAGCAGTTCGTCGCGCGCCTTCCGCGAAGAATTGCTCGGACGCCTGCATCAAGGCAGCGAAATCGCCGCCGACCTGGTCCGTGAACTCGAAGGCGGCCGGCTGGGTGAACTCGCGCAGTCGATCGCCGACGCGCTGTCACGCACGTTGTTCGACCGCACGATCGACGTTCGGGTTCTGGCGAGCGATCATGCCGTACGCGAGAGCCTGTTGCTGCCCGGCGACGTGCGCGCCGAAACGCGCGCGCTGGAGCGGATGCGATCGCTGCTCGGATTCTCACCCTACTTCCTCAACGCCTTCGTCGTCGCGGCCGATGGTCAGGTCGGGGTGTGCGCGCACGACAATGCCGCGGTGCGCACGGTGCGCTTCGAAAACTACAGCCAGTTTCGCGGCGTGATGGATGGACCGCTGCCCAACGGTTGGGCCACCGACGAGGTGTGGCCCAATCCCTGGTCACATGACCGCAAAGTGTTGATCTTCGTCGCGCCGGTCGTGGTGGAGGGCGTGACGATCGGGGTCTGCTATCTCGAATATGACTTCGAGGGGCAGGTTGCGCGGTTGATCGACGTGATGAACCGCTCCTCACAACGCGCCACGATCTCGATCGTCGATTCGCAGGGCCGTGTGGTCGCCACTACAGGAACGCGCCGCTTCCATGAGCGGCATCCTTTCGCGATCGATGCGCCCGGCGGCCGCGTCCAATCGCTCGATCGGCTGGTGGTCGCGCAGGCAACGGTGCCGAGCGATCATGGCGTTGCAGGGCTGAACTTCCGCTGCGTTATCGAGGATCATCTCGCCTCCGACAGCGATGTGCTCGCGGCGATGGCTGCCTGATCTTACAAGACTGTCGACGGACGATTGTCGCCGGTCAGACGGTACCGGCGGGCGGCTCAAGGACCCGCATGGCGAGCGTTCGCAGCGCCTGTGCCTCGATCTCGTCGACCGGCGTGCGCACTGTCCTGCTGGAGACGCACAACACCCCAACCGCGAGCCCGGCGGCATTGACTATCGGCGCTGCGGCAAAAAACGGATCAAGCCGACGCGAACGAACGGGTTCGAGCCAAACCGGTCGTCGGTCATCGTGTCGGGCACGCAAAACAGATCGGCCGGCGCGACGAGTGCGTGCGCGGACATCGATCGCGCCCGGTCGTAGCGTCCCAATTGCCCGCCCGATGAAGCAACCACGATCTGCAGATCGTCAACGATCACTGCGACCCCCGCCCAATCGGCGTTGACGACCTTCCGCGCTGCCATCGCAATCGCGTTCAGCCGCGGATCGTTCACGCGATCAAGTAACCCGGACTCTCGAGCAGCGACGTTGCGGGCATGTTCGTTGGAGGGAATGGGTGCCGGGGAGTAAAGGGTCACCGACACTTAGGAACATTCCTCTTCCAGCCAGAGCGATCCCCGTGCATCTTCGTCACAAGATGTGTTCAAGCTGATAGGAGCACCTGTCATCTAGACTTTCTAGTAACCTAAATGACTCTCTTCGCTGTTTGATCCTACGCGGTTTTTTACGGATGTTTCATAGTGGGACAATAACGGGAATACCCTCGTTTTTGCCTCTTCTCAAAGTCCGTTAGCCGTTCGCGGCTAGCCGTCATAATGATGGTTGAAGCTTTCGAAGCTTCGTCGCGGCGCGCTAAACGCCCGTCACGCAGCTAAAACATGCGGGCCGGATACAAGACGCGCATGTGCAGCGATGCTGACCGCGCCCGCTTGCGGTGAACCGAAATGCTAAAGACAGAACAGCGCGAAAGGCTTAAGCTCGATCCACCGAACGGCGGTAGCGCCACATAAAGTGGCGTCCGGCCTGCGGCCGGAAATGGTGCCCAGAAGAGGACTCGAACCTCCACGACCTTGCGGTCGCCAGCACCTGAAGCTGGTGCGTCTACCAATTCCGCCATCTGGGCACGGGGTAGGCCGGTGCCTCTATGGGCGGGTGCTGGGGGTGTCAACACGATTTTGTCTCGCATCTGTCACTTTTTTGCAGCGCGGCATGGAAAGCGGCTAAACCTTGTCAACGCAGGGTGCGGCGGGCAAGGCACGCGCAGAGCTAAAGGGCTTTCGAGATGAAGGACGGCATGGACAACAAGCTGGTGACGCTGATCGGCGGCGGGGGTTTCCTCGGCCGCTACATCGCGCAGGCGCTGCTGTCGGCGGGCGCGCGGGTGCGCATCGCGCAGCGCGACCCGCGACAGGCATTCTTCCTGAAGCCGCAGGGCGGGCTCGGGCAGACGCAATTCGTCGCGGTCGACGTGACACGGCCAGAGACGATCGCCAACGCGGTTCACGGCGCGGACGGCGTCGTGAACCTGGTCGGCACGTTCGCGGGCAATCTGGCGCGCGTGCATGTTGATGGCGCGCGGCATGTCGCGGAAGCGGCGGCGAAGAACGGCGCGGCGCTCGTCCATGTCTCGGCGATCGGCGCCGATGCGGGCGGCGACTCGCTCTATGCGCAGACCAAGGGCAAGGGCGAGGATGCGGTGCGTGCCGCCTGCCCATCCGCGACGATCCTGCGCCCCTCGACCGTCTTCGGCCGCGAGGATCAGTTCGTGAACCGCTTCGCCGGGATGATCGCGCGGCTGCCGGTGGTGCCGGTGCTCAAGCCGTCGGCGCGCTTCCAGCCGGTATTCGTCGGCGACGTCGCCCGTGCCGCAGTGACCGCGCTGTCCGATCCCGAAACCTTCGGTGGCCGCACCTTCGAACTCGGCGGGCCGGAAGTGTTGACGATGCTGGAGCTGCACCAGCGGATCGCGCGCCACATCGGTCGGGCGCCGCATTTCGCGCCATTGCCCGATGCGCTCGGCGGTGTGCTCGCCGCGCTGCCCGGAACGCCGATCACCGCCGACCAGTGGAAGATGCTCGGGCATGACAGCGTCGTCACCAACGGGGCTGAAGGCCTGATCGCGCTCGGGATCGGCGCGACGCCGCTCGACGCGGTCGCCCCCGAGTGGCTCGTCCGGTACCGCAAGGCGGGCCGTTTCGGCATGATCGAACGCGCGGCAGGCTGAACCCTGTCGCGGCCATCCATTGACGAGGACCGCGCGTGAACGACCTTCTTACCATCATCCTGCTCGGCATCGTCGAGGGGGTCACCGAATTCCTGCCGGTTTCCTCCACGGGCCATCTCGTGCTCGCGGGTTCGCTGCTCGGGCTGTCGGAAGGTGATGCGACCTTCGATATCGTCATCCAGCTCGGCGCGATCCTTGCGGTGGTCGTGCTGTTCTGGGGCCGCTTCATGCGCGTCGGCGCCGGGCTGCTCCGCCGCGAACCGCAGGCGATCCAGTTCACGCGCAACGTCCTGCTCGGCTTCCTGCCCTCAGCCGTCGTCGGCGCGATCGCTTATTCCGCGATCCGCGCGGTGCTCGAGGCGCCGGGGACCGGCCCGTTTGTCGTCGCGGTCGCGCTGATCGTCGGCGGTATCGCGATCCTGTTCATCGAGCGCGTCGCGCCGCACGCCGTCCCCGGATCGGTCGAAACGATGCGCTGGAAGACCGCGCTGTCGATCGGCGTGGTGCAGTGCCTCTCGATGATCCCCGGCGTCAGCCGCTCGGGCGCAACGATCATGGGCGCGCGCGCGATGGGCGTCGATCAGGAGACCGCCGCCGAGTTCAGCTTCTTCCTCGCGATCCCGACGATGATGGGCGCGACCACGCTCGCCCTGTGGAAGAGCCGGCATGATCTCGGCAACGCCCACCTTTCCGCGATTGCGATCGGCTTCGTCATTTCGTTCGTGGTCGCGATGGTGGTGATCCGCTGGTTCATGGCGATCGTCACCAAGCATGGCTTCGCACCGTTCGCCTGGTATCGAATTGTGGTCGGTGTGGTGGCTCTCGCAGCATTGGCGATGCGGTAAGCATCAAATCGGACCTTATTTATAGGTCTTCTTGCAAGCTAGTCGCAGCTACTCAGTCAGAATCCGATTTTATAGGTTAGCTACACTGTCGTAAATGCCGAATTGCTCGTGACAGCGCGCAAATCGTGTGAGAGGTCGGCGATCGGAGGACACCGATGGCCGACATGCTCAAGTTCGTTGAACGCCCGCAATCCTATCCGGCCAAGCGCGCCGCCGATGCGCGCGCCGAGGATTTCCGCGAGATCGCCGAGCGCTATGCGATCCCCGCTGCCGAGGACCAGGCCGGGCGTTGTTCGCAATGCGGCGTGCCCTATTGCTCGGTGCATTGCCCGCTCCACAATCACATTCCCGACTGGTTGCGCCTGACCGCCGAGGGCCGGCTGCGCGAAGCCTATGAGCTGAGCAACGCCACTTCGACCATGCCGGAGATCTGTGGCCGCATCTGCCCGCAGGACCGTCTGTGCGAGGGCAATTGCGTCATCGAGTTCAGCGGCCACGGTGCGGTGACGATCGGCTCGGTCGAGAAATTCATCACCGACACCGCGTGGGAAGAAGGCTGGGTCGAACCGCTCGTCCCCGGCCCGGCGCGCGGTCAGTCGGTCGGCGTGATCGGTGCCGGCCCGGCCGGCCTCAGCGCCGCCGAATATTTGCGCGGCCACGGCTACGAGGTGCACGTCTACGATCGCCACGATCGCGCCGGCGGACTGCTGACCTATGGCATCCCCGGCTTCAAGCTCGAGAAGCCGGTCGTGATGCGCCGCGTCGAGCGGCTCAAGGCCGGTGGCATCGTCTTCCACGAAGGCTTCGAGGTCGGCCGCGACGCCACGCTCGACGAGTTGCGGTCGCGCCACGATGCGCTGCTGATCGCCACCGGCGTCTACAAGGCGCGCGCGATCGACGTCGCGGGCAATGACCTGAACGGCGTCGTCGCCGCGCTCGACTATCTGACCGCGTCCAACCGCAAGAGCTTCGGCGATGCGGTCCCCGAATTTGAGGACGGCCGGCTGAACGCTGCCGGCAAGAACGTCGTCGTGATCGGCGGCGGCGACACTGCGATGGACTGCGTCCGTACCGCGATCCGTCAGGGCGCGACATCGGTGAAGTGCCTCTACCGCCGCGACCGCGCCAACATGCCCGGCTCGCAGCGCGAGGTCGCCAACGCCGAGGAAGAAGGCGTCGAGTTCGTCTGGCTCTCCGCCCCCGCGAGCTTCGCGGGTGAGGACGGCGATGCGACGACGGTGCGCGCCAACCGGATGCGGCTCGGCGCGCCCGACGCCAGCGGCCGTCGCGCGCCAGAGGTCGATCCCGGCGCGGCCGAGGACATGCCCGCCGATCTGGTCATCAAGGCGCTCGGCTTCGACGCCGAGGAACTGCCGAAGCTGTGGGGCGCACCCGAACTGGGCGTGACGCGCTGGGGCACGGTGCTGGTCGACAGCAAGACGCTGATGACCTCGCTCGACGGCGTGTTCGCGGCGGGCGATATCGTCCGCGGCGCGTCGCTGGTCGTCTGGGCGATCCGCGACGGGCGCGATGTGGCGGCGACGATGCACAAATATTTGAAGGCGAAGGCCAAGGATGCGAAGGTGGCGGCATGAGGTTGCCGCCGGACTATGTCGCGGCGATCAAGGAGGCCGCGCGCGAGGCGTTCGGCGCCTCGGCCGTCGTGCGCCTGTTCGGCAGCCGCGTCCACGACGACCTGCGCGGTGGCGATATTGATCTGCATGTCGAGGCAGATCCTCTGGATGACGAGTGGCGCGCGCGCGGCGTGTTCGAGGATTTACTGTTTCGCCAGATTCCCCCGCAAAAGGTTGACGTGATCGTGACGCAGCGTGGCAAGGCACCACGCGGGTTCGAGCGCATTGCCTATCGCGACGGGCTGGCGTTGTGACTCCAGAGTCGGAAATCTTTGAAGATCTTTTGCACTCGCTTCGAGCGCTGATGATCTCCGCACACGATGCACTCGGGCTTCTCCCGGAACTTCCTGAAAATCCCGATGCCTTCGCTGAACTCCCGGTGGTAGCGCGCGTGGCAAGCGTTGCCGTCCTCAAGGAGTTCGAGCAGCTGCAAGACACGCTAAATGCGCTCTTTCGCACGACCTTACGGGCATTGGGCGTCCGGCTTAAAGGGCTGTACCCGCTCGACATCGGACACCGGATGGAAGAGCTCGACGTTCTGGACGATGCCGATCGCTGGCTTGCGATCGTCATGCTTCGGAACGAGCTGGTGCACGAATATCCGACCGAGGCAGTGGATCGTGTCGCGCGCCTGCGCGCCGCGATCGGACACTTCCCGTTCCTTTTCGACGCTGCCGCGCGGATCGAGCGCGCAATCGAACGACATGACCTGATGAAGGGCCAGACCTCATGACCGACACCCTCGACGCCCGCCGCGCCCATCTTGCCGAACACGGCATGTACCGCCCCGAATTCGAGGGCGACGCCTGCGGCGTCGGCCTCGTCGCCGCGACCGATGGCAAGCCGTCGCGCCGCGTCGTTCAGTCCGCGATCGACGCGCTCAAGGCGGTGTGGCACCGCGGCGCGGTCGACGCCGATGGCAAGACCGGCGACGGCGCGGGCATCCACGTCGACCTGCCGGTGCGCTTCTTCGACGATTGCGTCGCCGCCAGCGGGCATAAGGCGATGCCGAACCGACTTGCGGTCGGCATGGTGTTCCTGCCGCGCACCGATCTGTCGGCGCAGGAAACCTGCCGCACGATCGTCGAATCCGAGGTGATCGGCGCGGGCTACACCATCTATGGCTGGCGTCAGGTGCCGGTTGACGTCTCAGTGATCGGCATGAAGGCGCAGTCGACGCGTCCCGAGATCGAGCAGATCATGATCGCCGGCCCCCTGCCCGGCGACGTGTCGGCCGAGGAATTCGAGAAGAACCTCTATCTCGTCCGCCGCCGGATCGAAAAGCGCGTGATCGCGGCGCAGATCCAGGGCTTCTACGTCTGTTCGCTGTCGTGCCGCTCGATCATCTACAAGGGGCTGTTCCTCGCCGAGAGCCTGTCGGTCTTCTACCCGGACCTGACCGATGCGCGCTTCGAGAGCCGCGTCGCGATCTTCCACCAGCGTTATTCCACCAACACTTTCCCGCAATGGTGGCTGGCGCAGCCGTTCCGCTGCCTCGCGCACAACGGCGAGATCAACACGATCCGCGGCAACAAGAACTGGATGCTCAGCCACGAGATCCGCATGGCGTCGATCGCGTTCGGTGAACATTCGGAGGACATCAAGCCGGTGATCCCGGCGGGTGCGTCCGACACCGCTGCACTCGACGCGACGTTCGAGGCGATCTGCCGCTCGGGCCGCGATGCGCCGACCGCCAAGCTGATGCTGGTGCCCGAGGCATGGCAGAAGAACACCGACACGCCTGAAAGCCACGCGGCGATGTACCAATATCTCGCCTCGGTCATGGAGCCATGGGACGGCCCGGCCGCGCTGGCGATGACCGACGGACGCTGGGCGGTCGGCGGGGTCGACCGCAACGCGCTGCGTCCGCTGCGCTACACGCAGACTGCCGATGGCTTGCTGATCGTCGGATCGGAGGCCGGGATGGTCGTGGTGCCGGAAAGCACCGTGCTCGCCAAGGGCCGGCTCGGGCCGGGGCAGATGATCGCGGTCGACCTCCAGGAAGGCCGCGTGCTGCTCGACCGTGAGGTCAAGGACCGGATCGCCGGCGAACAGGATTATGCCGCGATGATCGGCGAGTTCTCGACGATGGCCGATCTGCCCCCCGCCCCCGCCGACAGCGTCACCCGGTATGACCGTCCCGATCTGGCGCGGCGGCAGGTCGCGGCCGGGCAGACGATCGAGGACATGGAGCTGATCCTGTCGCCAATGGTCGAGACCGGCAAGGAAGCGATCGGCTCGATGGGCGACGACACGCCGCTGGCGGTCATCTCCGACAAGCCACGCCTCATCAGCCAGTTCTTCCGGCAGAATTTCGCGCAGGTCACCAATCCGCCGATCGACCCGCTGCGCGAGCGCTACGTCATGTCGCTGAAGACGCGCTTCGGCAATCTCGCGAATATCCTCGATACCGAGGATCGGCGCGAGCGCGTGCTGGTGCTCGACAGCCCGGTGCTGACCTCGACCGACTGGGCGCGGCTGAAGGCGTATTTCGGCAACGCCGCCGCCGATATCGACTGCACCTTCGAGACCGGGGTGGCGCGGAACGGCTCCGCGCCGCGATCCAGCGCATCCGCAACCAGGCCGAACAGGCGGTGCGTGAGGGCAAGAGCGAGCTGTTCCTCACCGACGAGCGGATCGGCGAAGACCGCGTCGCGATCCCCGGCGTGCTGGCGGCCGCGGCCGTGCACACGCATCTCGTCCGCCGCGGCCTGCGCTCCTATGCCTCGATCAACGTCCGCGCGGCGGAATGCCTCGACACGCATTATTATGCGGTGCTGATCGGCGTCGGCGCGACGACCGTGAACGCCTACCTGGCCGAAGCGGCGATCGCCGACCGCCATGCGCGCGGGCTGTTCGGCAAATTGTCGATGGAGGAATGCACCACCCGCCACAAGAAAGCGATCGAGGAAGGGCTGCTCAAGATCCTGTCGAAGATGGGGATCGCGGTCATCTCCTCGTACCGCGGCGGCTATAATTTCGAGGCGGTCGGCCTCAGCCGTGCGCTGGTCAACGACCTCTTCCCCGGGATGCCCGCCAAGATCAGCGGCGAGGGCTATGCCTCACTGCACGTCAACGCGACCGACCGTCACGAGGCGGCATTCGATCAGGCGGTGGCGACGCTGCCGATCGGCGGTTTCTATCGCCAGCGCCACAATGGCGAGGCGCATGCCTATTCGGCGCAGCTGATGCATCTGCTGCAGACCGCGGTGTCGACGGACAGCTATTCCAGCTACCTGCAATTCTCGCGCGGGGTGTCGGACCTGCCGCCGATCTACCTGCGCGACCTGCTCCAGTTCAACTTCCCGAACGAAGGCGTGCCGGTCGATCAGGTCGAGGCGATCACCGAAATCCGCAAGCGCTTCGTGACGCCGGGTATGTCGCTCGGCGCGCTGTCGCCCGAGGCGCACGAGACGCTGGCGATCGCGATGAACCGCATCGGCGCGAAGGCGGTGTCCGGCGAAGGCGGCGAGGACAAGATCCGCTACACGCCGTACGACAATGGCGACAACGCGAACTCGGTCATCAAGCAGGTCGCGTCGGGCCGCTTCGGCGTGACGGCCGAGTATCTCAATGCCTGCGAGGAGATCGAGATCAAGGTCGCGCAGGGCGCCAAGCCCGGCGAGGGCGGGCAGCTGCCCGGCTTCAAGGTCACCGAGTTCATCGCCAAGCTGCGCCATGCGACGCCAGGCGTGACGCTGATCTCGCCGCCGCCGCACCACGACATCTATTCGATCGAGGATCTGGCGCAGCTCATCTACGACCTGAAGCAGATCAACCCGCGCGCCCGCGTCTGCGTCAAGCTGGTGTCGTCGGCCGGCATCGGCACGGTCGCGGCGGGCGTGGCCAAGGCTCACGCCGACGTCATCCTGGTGAGCGGCCACGTCGGCGGTACGGGCGCCTCGCCGCAGACGAGCATCAAATATGCGGGCACGCCCTGGGAAATGGGGCTGTCCGAGGTCAACCAAGTGCTGACGCTCAACGGGCTGCGCGGTCGGATCAAGCTGCGCGCGGACGGCGGGCTGAAGACTGGCCGCGACATCGTGATCGCCGCGATCCTGGGCGCGGAAGAGTTCGGCATCGGCACGCTCAGCCTCGTGGCGATGGGCTGCATCATGGTGCGCCAGTGCCACAGCAACACCTGCCCGGTCGGCGTCTGCACGCAGGACGAGGCATTGCGGGGCAAGTTCGTCGGCACGCCTGAGAAGGTCATCAACCTGATGACCTTCATCGCCGAGGAAGTCCGCGACATCCTCGCGCGGCTGGGCGTCCGTTCGCTCGACGACGTGATCGGCCGCACCGAATTGCTGCGGCAGGTCAGCCGTGGCGCCGAGCATCTCGACGACCTAGACCTGAACCCGATCCTCGCGAAGGTCGATGCGACCGACGCCGAGCGCCGGTTCAGCCTGTCGACGTTCCGCAACGAGGTGCCCGACAGCCTCGATGCGCAGATCATCAAGGATGCCGCGGCGGTCTTCTCGCGCGGCGAGAAGATGCAGCTCACCTATTCGGTGCGCAACACGCACCGCGCGGTCGGCACGCGACTGTCGAGCGAGATCACCCGCACCTTCGGCATGTCCAAGCTGGCCGAGAACCATGTCACGATCCGGCTGCGCGGCTCGGCGGGCCAGTCGCTGGGCGCGTTCCTGTGCAGCGGCGTCACGCTGGAGGTCTTCGGCGACGCCAACGATTATGTCGGCAAGGGGCTGTCGGGCGGCAAGATCGTCGTCCGCCCCGCGGTGTCGTCACCGCTGCGCAGCCAGGACAATACGATCCTCGGCAACACCGTCCTGTACGGCGCGACCAGCGGCAAGCTGTTCGCGGCGGGTCAGGCCGGCGAGCGCTTCGCGGTCCGCAATTCCGGCGCGACCGTGGTGGTCGAGGGCTGCGGCGCGAACGGCTGCGAGTATATGACCGGCGGCACCGCGGTGGTGCTGGGCGAGGTCGGCGCGAACTTCGGCGCCGGGATGACCGGCGGGATGGCGTTCGTCTACGACCCGACCGGCAGCTTCGCGCGCCGCGCCAATCCCGAGAACATCGTGTGGCAACGCGTCGCCGCCGCCCATTGGGAAGAGAGGCTGCGCGGGCTGATCGCCGAACATGCCGCCGTGACCGACAGCCGCTGGTCGCGCGGGCTGATCGACGACTGGGACCGCGTGGTCGGTTCGTTCTGGCAGGTGATCCCGCGTGAGATGCTCACCCGGCTCAGCCACCCGCTCGACGATGCCGAGACGCTGGAGGCGGCAGAGTAGGATCTGCGTCACGTCATTGCGAGCGCAGCGAAGCAATCCAGGGCGTCCTGATCCGGCCCTGGATTGCTTCGCTACGCTCGCAATGACGTTCAAGGCGAGACACGCCGCCACCGCCACAACACCAGCCACAGCACTCCCCCGGCCAGCGCCAGCACCGGCCAGCCACCATCGGTGCGCCACAGATACCCGATCCCGGCCACCAGCACCGCGAGCGTCAGCAACGCCGCGGTAGCCGGCGCATGAAGCCGCCGCGCGAGCCACGCCGCCAGCGCCAGCGCGGCCACCGCATTGGTCGCGAGCCACAGATACGACGCCCCCGCCGACAGCGCACCGACGAACGGCAGCTTGACCGTCGCATAGCCGATCATCCGGTTCGGAAACGTGTCCGCGGCAAGGTGCAGCCCGGTCCCGGCCCCGACGCCACAGGCCGCCGGATACCACCGCCGCCGCGCCAGCAACGCACAGGCCGGCACGATGCTGTGGGTCAGCGCGCTCCGATGCCCGAGCCACAGCCGCAGGTCGAGATCGGGCATCGTCAGCCCGATCAGAAAGGAGACGAACGTGACGAGCACGGCGATCAGGGCAGGCGGCATGTCGGCGCAGGTGGCACGAGGAGAGTGCCCCGTCCATAACCCGTCATTGCGAGCGCAGCGAAGCAATCCAGGGTCGGACCAGGACGCCCTGGATTGCGTCGCTACGCTCGCAATGACGGAATCTCGCAGAAACGCTGACCTTCGTCGCCACCGAACTTGATCCGAAACCCGGCTTCCTCCTCCCCGTCGAACGAGGAAAAAGCGGAACCGCGGCCCCCATGTCCGGGATGACGGGCAACTTACCGCGGCGTCTCCAGCATCCGGATGATTCCCGAAAAATCCAGCCCGCCCTGCCCCGCATCCACGAACGCCCGGTACAGATCGCGCGCGCGCGTCCCCATCGGCACCTGCGCCGCCGCGCCGTCGGCCGCCGCCATCGCCAGCTCCAGATCCTTGAGCATCAGCGCGCCCGCAAACCCGCCCTTATATTCCCGATCGGCCGGCGATTCCGGCCCGACCCCCGGCACCGGACAATAGGACGTCATCGACCAGCTCTGTCCGGTCGCCTTGCTGGAAATGTCGTAGAAGGTCTGCGCATCCAGCCCGAGCTTCTCCGCCAGCGCGAACGCCTCGCACGTCGCCGCCATCGTCGCGCCGAGGATCAGATTGTTGCACATCTTGGCGACCTGCCCTGCGCCGCTGTCGCCGGCATGGATCACCGCCTTGCCCATATCCTCCAGGAACGGCCGTGCCCGCTCGAACGCCGCCGCCGGGCCGCCGACCATGAAGGTCAGCGTCCCCGCCTGCGCCGCCGCGATCCCGCCCGACACCGGCGCATCGACCGCGGCGATTCCGCGCGCCGCGGCCTCGCTTGCGATCCGTCGCGCGGTGGCGAGGTCGATCGTCGAACAATCGATCAGCACCGTATCGACCGCCACGTCGGACAGGCTCTCGGCATAGACCTGCGCGACATGGCTCCCGGCAGGCAACATCGTCACCACCGCCTCCGCGCCGTCGGCGGCCTCGTGCGCCGATGCGACCGGCAGGCATCCCGCCGCCTTGGCCGCATCCAGCGCCGCCGCCGACAGATCGAAGGCGCGGACGTCATGCCCCTTCTTCGCGAGGTTGGCGGCCATCCCGCCACCCATGTTGCCGAGCCCGATGAAGCCGACGCGCGCCATCACGCGATCCTCGCTCGGCGCGGACGCAACAGCGTCGCGATCCCCGCGCCGATCAACGCCAGCACCGCGACGCCGACGAACGTCCCGACGAAGGTGATCGCCACCGCTTCGAACCGCGCCGACACCGACGCCAGCATCGCGACGATCATCGCCGCCGCGCCGATCAGCCCGACGACCACCGCCGCCTTCACCGCGCCCCAGCGCGGGAAACGGACCGCCGCCGCGCCCGCGACGACGATCGCCAGCAGCACCAGGATAATCACGGTCATGGTCGCTTCTCCTATTTGCCCGTCCATTGGCCGGGGCGCTTCTCGACGAACGCCGCCATGCCTTCCTTCTGGTCGGCGGTCCCGAACAGCCCGTGGAACAACCGGCGTTCGAACTGCACGCCCTGCGCCAAGGTCGTCTCGAACGCGGCGTTGACCATTTCCTTGTTCGCCAGCACCGCCAGTGGCGCCATGCCGGCGATCGTCTGTGCGGTCTTCACCGCTTCCTCGACCAGCTCGGCCGCCGGAACGATACGGCTGACCAGCCCGGCGCGTTCCGCCTCGGCGGCGTCGATCATCCGTCCGGTCAGGCACATCTCCATCGCCTTGGCCTTGCCGACCGCGCGCGCCAGTCGCTGCGAACCGCCCATGCCCGGCGTCACCGCCAGCTTGATCTCCGGCTGGCCGAACTTGGCGGTATCGGCGGCGAGGATGAAGTCGCACATCATCGCCAACTCGCACCCGCCGCCCAACGCATAGCCCGCGACCGCGGCGATGATCGGCTTGCGCGTCTGCGTCAGCCGCTCGTAGCCGCCGAAGAAATTGCCGCCGTACATGTCGGCGAAGCCCTGCGCCGACATCTCTTTGATATCCGCGCCGGCCGCGAACGCCTTCTCGCTGCCGGTCAGCACCGCGCAGCCCTGCGTGGTGTCGGCGTCGAAAGCGGCAAGCGCGGCGAGCAGGTCGGCGAGCACCTGCGAATTGAGCGCATTGAGCGCCTTCGGCCGGTTGAGCGTGATCAGCGTCACACGCCCGCGCTGTTCGACCAACAGTGTTTCGTATTGCGGCATATCGCCTTACCTCCGTCACCCCTGCGCAGGCAGGGGCCTATCGCTGTCTAATCTAGAGCCATCGGCACGACACAAGCACGCCATACATGTGTCCGACACTGCGCGGTACGCCACAGACATGGGTCCGTGCCTGCACAGGGGCGACCGCGTCCTCGGAGCAGTCGCTCCCCACCCGTTCGTGCTGAGCTTGTCGAAGCACGTGCCCCGTTTCCCGCCCTTCGCCAAGCTCAGCACGAGCGGTGCAAAGTGCGCGAGCCGCGCAGCACCCCGATCACCCCGCCGTCCACGCCTCATCCTCCGGCAGCGGCGCGAAGATGCGGTCGATCATATGGTCGCTCACCCCTTCCACGCTCGCCGGCTCCCAGCGCGGGGCATTGTCCTTGTCGACGATCAGCGCGCGGACGCCCTCGGCGAAATCCGGCCTTTGCACGACGCGACACGCGACGGCATATTCCTGCCGCATCTCGTCGGCGAAGCTCGCCATCCCCGCGGCGTCCTTGAGCAATTTTAGCGACACCTTCATCGCCTGCGGTGACTTGGTCGCGAGCGTCGCCAGCGTCGCCTGCGGAAATTCTCCGCCGTCCGCCTGCAAGGTGGCCAGCACTTCCTCCAACTCGTCGGACGCGAACAGCCGGTCGATCATGTCACGCTGCGCGAGCAGCTTCGCCGCTGGTGCTTGCTCGGCCAGTCCGGACAGCGTCGCCTCGATCGCCTCCGGCTCGGCGACGATCCGCGCCTTGGCCTCTTCGACCCGCGCGGCGGCCAGATAATGCGTCGCCAGCCCCAGCGCGAGCGCCTCCGCGCCATCCAGCCGCGCGCCGGTCAGCGCCAGATACTGGCCGATCCGCCCCGGCAATCGCGACAGGTACCAGCCGCCGCCGACATCGGGGAACAGGCCGATCCCGGTCTCCGGCATCGCCAACCGCGTATGCTCGGTCGCGACGCGGTAGCGGCACGGCTGCGACACCCCGACCCCGCCGCCCATCGTCACGCCATCCATGAAGGCCACCGTGTCCTTCACATAGGTGAACAGCCGATGGTTCATGCGATATTCGGTGTGGAAGAAGGCGCGCGCCTCCGCGCCGTCGCCGGCACCCCTACCTGCAAGCATCCGGATATCGCCGCCCGCGCAGAAGCCGCGTCCCTCGGCATGATCGATGACGACGCATCGCACCGCCGCCTCGCCGCGCCACGCCTCGAGCGCGTCGAGGATGTTCTGGCACATCTCGGTGTTGAGCGCGTGCAATGCCTTCGGCCGGTTGAGCCGGATGCGCCCGACCGGGCCTTCCACGATCGTAATCAAATCCTGCGTCATCATCTCTCCTGCCCTCGCCCCTGGAAGGGGAGAGGGATACCGCAGCTTGGCGGCACCGCCGCCTAGCGAAGGTTGGGTGAGGGTGGGCGAGCCCGGGGCTCGCACGATCGCACCGCGATCGGTTACCCCTCACCCATCAATGCCGCACCAATTCGCGCCCGATGATCATCCGCATCACCTGATTGGTGCCTTCCAAGATCGAATGCACCCGCAGGTCGCGCCAGAAGCGCTCGATCGGATAGTCCATCAGATATCCGTAGCCGCCATGCAGTTGCAGCGCGCGATCGACCACGCTCGATCCGGTGTCGGTCGCCAGCCGCTTCGCCATCGCCGCGAAGCGCGTCTTGTCGGGCGCGTTGGCGCTGACCTTGGCGGCAGCGACGTAGAGCAGGCACCGCGCCGCCTGCAGCTCGGTCTCCATATCGGCGAGCATGAACTGCGTGTTCTGGAAATCGCTCACCGCCGTTCCGAACTGCTTGCGGTCCTTCGTATAGGTGATCGTCTCGTCGAGACAACGCTGCGCTCCGCCCAGCGAGCACGCCCCGATGTTGAGCCGCCCGCCATCCAGCCCGGCCATCGCGAAGCGGAACCCCTCGCCTTCCTGCCCGACGCGATTTGCGACCGGCACGCGGACATTGTCGAACGTCACCGCGCGTGTCGGCTGCGCATGCCAGCCCAGCTTGCGCTCGTTCGCGCCGAACGAAACGCCGGGCATGTCCTTCTCGATGACCAGGCAGGAGATGCCTTTCGGACCTTCGGCACCGGTGCGCACCATCGTGACGTAAAGCTCGTTTTCTCCGGCACCGGAGATGAACTGTTTTGTCCCGTTGACGATATATTCGTCGCCGTCGCGGTACGCGCTGGTCTTTAGGGCTGCCGCATCCGATCCCGAGCCGGGCTCGGTCAGGCAATAGCTGGCGATGCGGTCCATCGTCACCAGATCGGGCAAATACCGGCCCTTCAACTCTGCCGAACCGTGGCGGTCGATGATCCAGCTCGCCATATTGTGGATGGAAATGAACGCACTGGTGGTCGGACAGCCATAGGCCATCGCCTCCATGATCAGCGCCGCCTCCAGCCGCCCCAGGTTGATCCCCCCGCTCTCCTCGCTGACGTAGATCGCGGCGAAGCCAAGCTCCGCCGCCGCCTTGATCGTATCACGCGGAAAGATATGCTTTTCGTCCCATTCCGCCGCGAACGGCGTGATGCGATCGGCGGTAAAGCGCTGGGCAAGCGCCTGAATTTCGCGCTGCTCGTCGGTCAGATCAAACTGGTCGGTCATGCTCAATATCCTCAGCAGCGGCGATAGCGTTGCGTGGCGGTCGGGCTGGTGCGCACCAGGGCAGTGCCGCCAGCGTCGAGTCGATAGACTTCCCGGGCGTAAACCCCTGGACCTTGGCCAGAAAAGCGCAGGTCGACCGCCAGCTCCTGCGGGCTGCGGCGGTCGATGCGCTGCACCCGTGCGCGCGATTCGTAGAAGCGGATCGTGTCGGCGTCGATGTTGATGCGACCGGTCGCGGCGGTGTTGGCCAGCTCGCAGTCATTGTCACCGGCACCCCAATATCCAAGGAATTCCGTGGGAAAGGCACGATCGCGGGCGGCGTTGGGCGTGCTCTTGGCGACAGGAACGCCGGTGCGCGCGATGGTAGCGGCGCCGTTCTGCGCCGCCGCCTGCTCGATCGCCGCCTGCGCCGCCGCTTCACGCTCGGGCACGTCGACACGGTTGTAGTCGGCGTCGTGGCTCGAGCAGCCCGCGAGCAACGTCATGAAAACAATCCCGTTCGCCCTAATCTTGCCCAGCCGTCGCATCGCGTGCATCACCCCATGGTCGGAATCACGAACGCATCCTGTACCCCCGCGGGTCCGCCGCCGGCTCCATCGGGCCAGCGCTGCGTGACGGTCTTGACCTTGGTCCAGAACTTCACGCCTTCGATGCCATGCTGGTTGGTGTCGCCGAACCCGCTGCGCTTCCAGCCGCCGAACGTGTGATAGGCGACCGGCACCGGGATCGGCACGTTGATCCCGACCATCCCGACGTTGACCCGCGCCGCAAACTCGCGCGCGGCATGGCCGTTGCGCGTGAAAATTGCGACGCCGTTGCCGTATTGATGCTCGCTGGGCAGCCGCACCGCCGTCTCGAAATCCGGCGCACGGACGATCTGGAGCACCGGGCCGAAGATTTCTTCCTTGTACGCCTGCATGTCGGGCGTGACGTGATCGAAGAGGCTGGGTCCGATGAAGAAGCCATGCTCATGCCCCTGCAGCTGGAAGTCTCGACCGTCGACGACCAGCTCCGCGCCCTCGTCGACCCCGGTCTGGATCCAGTTCGCGACCCGTTCGCGGTGGGCGGCAGTCACCACCGGACCGTAATGCGCCGCAGCGTCCGTCGACACGCCGACCCGCAAGCTCGCGATGGCGGGGAGCAATTTCTCGCGCAACGCCGTGGCGGTCTTCTCGCCGACCGGCACGACGACCGGCAACGCCATGCACCGCTCGCCCGCCGAGCCGAACGCCGCACCGGACAGATCCGCGACCACCTGGTCGAGATCGGCGTCGGGCATGACGATGCCGTGGTTCTTGGCACCGCCCATCGCCTGCACGCGCTTGCCCGCGGCGACACCGCGTCGGTAAACGTGATGCGCGATATCGCTCGATCCGACGAAGCTCACCGCGCCGATCGCGGGATGGTCGAGGATCGCGTCGACCATTTCCTTGTCGCCGTGGACGACCTGCAACACGCCGTCGGGCAGGCCGGCTTCATGCATCAGCTCGGCAAGCCGCACCGGCACGCTCGGATCACGCTCGCTCGGCTTGAGAATGAAGGCGTTGCCGCACGCGATCGCCACGCCGAACATCCACATCGGGATCATTGCCGGGAAGTTGAACGGGGTGATGCCCGCGCCGATCCCGATCGGTTGCCGCATTGAATAGACGTCGATCCCCGGCCCGGCGCCCTGCGTATATTCGCCCTTGAGCACATGCGGGATACCGCAGGCGAACTCGATCACTTCGAGCCCCTCTGGATATCGCCTTTCGAGATCGGCGATCACCTTGCCGTGCTCGGACGACAGCAAGCGCGCCAGCTCGTCCATATGCGCTTCGACCAGTTCCTTGAACCGGAACATGACCCGCGCACGACGCTGCGGGTTGGTGGCTGCCCATGCCGGCTGAGCGGCTTGCGCCGCCGCAACAGCACGATCGAGGTCTGCGGCGGTGCCGAACACGACCTGCGCTTGCACCTGTCCGGTATTGGGGTCGAAAATGTCGGCGGTTCGCGTGCGCGCGCTGCCACCGCCGCTGCCTGCGATATGATGATCGAGCTGGCGCATCGCATCTCTCTCCTATGTTGCGCATCGGTGTGCGCCGCGCATGGTTTGCCGGCAAGCGACAAATCTGCAACGTTCACCTGCAATGACGCAGCCCTTGCCTTGGAACGACCTGCAGGACTTTCTCGCGATTGCCCGCGCCGGCCAGATCGCGCGCGCTGCGGCGTTGATCGGCGTCGATGCCACCACGATCGGGCGCCGCCTGCGCCGGCTGGAGGCGCGGCTCGGCCGCACGCTCTTCGAGCAGACGCGCGAGGGACAGGTTCTGACCGAGGCCGGCGAAGCGCTGCTGGCGCAGGTCGAGGAAATGCAGAACGCCGCCGAGCGGATCGTCGAGACGCGCGGCTCCGCGCAGGCGCTGTCGGGCGTGCTGCGCGTCAGCGTCTCCGAGGGATTCGGGACGTGGCTGGTCGCCGAGCATCTTCATGAATTCGCTGCCTTGCATCCGGCATTGACGATCGACCTCGTCGCCAGTTCAGGGTTCCTCAGCCCGTCGCGGCGCGAAGCGGATGTCGCGGTACTGCTCGCGCGCCCCCGCCATGGACCGGTCGTGGCCGGCAAACTGGCCGACTATGCGCTGCACCTCTACGCCGCCCGCGCGTTGATCGATCAGCGCGGACCTGTGGTGCGCGAGTCGCTTGGTCAGCGTCACGCGGTGGTCGGCTATATCCCAGACCTACTGTACGCGCCCGAACTTCGCTTCGTCGACGATCTCGGTCCGCTGCCCGCACCGACGTTGCGCAGTTCCAGCATCAATGCGCAGGCCCGGCTGATCGCGACCGGCGCAGGGGTCGGCGTGCTGCCGCATTTCATCGGCGACGCGATGCCCGGTCTGGTGAGGGTTCTGCCCGAGGTGACGATTCAGCGGACCTTCTGGTTGGTCACACATCGCGATACGCGACAATTACGGCGCGTTCGGGCCTTTTCCACATGGCTGGGCGGGCTGGTGACAAAGCACCAGAAGCGTCTCGACCCGGCTCGTTAACTTTTGGCCCGACCATCAACTCATCAATTATTTATTAACGAAGCGTCCGACAGCTTACGACTGTCGCATTCGTCGGTGGCTTATCGGCAACAGCGCATGGCCGTTGTACCATATGTATCGGAGCGGGATGAGATTTAACTGGACTTGCGGACCGAGCACGGGTCAGAAGCGTTTCATCCCCATTGCACTATTTGACGGGATTCGGCGGAACCGATGAAGAACTGGCGCCCACTTATCACCTCGCTTTCCCGCGCCGCGATGGTTCGTGCGGCGATGGCGGCGGGCGTCGGCGCGTCGGCGATCGGGGGCTATGCAGCGCTCGGCGTCATCGGCGGGACGGTGCCTTTTGCCGAGGCGATGAACCTGTCGACCGCGCTGGCGGTATTGCCCGACCCGCTCTCGATCCTGACCGCACGCTCGCCTGGCGAACGCGGCCATGGTGCGATGTTCAATACAAAGCAGACGAAGCGCCCGCGCCAGCTGGCCAGCACGCCGCCACGCGGGCCGCGTGGTCCGAGCGAGCGGGTGTTGAGCAACGTGCGTGAGCGTGAGCCAGCCGGGATCGTTCCCGCCGGCGATTTGCCGATCGCGCCTGACAATTTCGTGCCCGATCTCGCCTCGACAACGCCCAACACCTTGGGTCCGCTCGGGCCGGGCGGCAGCAATCCGTTCGGTCCGACACCCGTCGTGCCGGGTGGTCCCGGCGGCGGCATCCCAGGCGTGCCCGGTCCGACCCCGACACCGACGCCAACCCCGATAAATCCTGGGCCCGTCGTTCCAGAACCTGCGACCTGGGCATTGATGACGTTGGGCTTCGCGGTTACGGGCTTTGCGGTGCGCCGTAGCAAGCGGACTCGCGCCCGCGCGGCATGATCGCTCGTCTGATTGGCGCGGCGATCGTATCGCTGGCGTCCGCGGCAGCGGCCGCGCCGCCAGCGACTGCCACGACCACCGCCACCACGATCGGTAGCTATGGCGCGCGCTTCCGCTATCCGGCGGGGCGTGAAGGCGCGTTGCCGATGACCGGTGACCAGCGCTTGCGGGTGCGAAGCCTGCTCGTGATCCGCAAGCCGATGCGGTTTGGCGATTACGTCTGGAACGACATCGGCGTGCCCGCGACCGGTCCGATCCGCGTACGGGTCGATCTATCACGCCAGACCATCTCGGTGTTCCGCAACGGGCATGAGATCGGCACCGCGGTGATCCTCTACGGCACCGATCACAAGCCGACCCCAACCGGCACGTTCCCGATCCTGATGCGCGCGCGACAGCATCAATCCTCGCTGTACGATGCGGAGATGCCGTACATGCTGCGGCTCACCAACGACGGGGTCGCGATCCACGCAAGCTCGGTACGCCGCGGCTCGGCGACCCACGGCTGCATCGGCGTGCCGCTGTCGTTCGCGCAATTGCTGTTCGATCAGGTGGCGCGCGGCGATCTGGTCACGATCGTCGGCGCGTAAGATTCTGAAGTTGGGCACGGTCGGCAAAGTTAACGATTGGCGCCGGTCAGACATGAAGACGCGCTAACCAGATTCCCTAACCGACGGTAAGGACCGCCCGCCGTAATTTCTCCTGGTCATCAGGAAGAGGTTACCCGGCCGATGCCGCGTTCCACCCCACGTCGCCGTCCATTGCTCGTGTCCCTCGCTGCGTTGCTGTGCGCACCGTTCGTCACTGGCGCGACGACCTATTCGAACACCTTCGACGCCCGCGTGCTGGCCACCCATAATGCGGAGCGCGCGGCGCTCGGCATCCCGCCGCTGCGCTGGAATCCGGAACTGGTCGAGTCGGCACATGCATGGGGGCGGTATCTGGCAACGACCGGTCGCTTCGAACATGCGCCCGAACGCCACATGGACCCGGAAGGCGAGAATCTGTGGGCGGGCACGCGCGGCTATTACTCGCCCGAAGCGATGATCGACGGCTGGGTGCGCGAAAAGCGCTACTTCAAGCCTGGCGCGTTCCCGAACAACAGCACCACCGGGCGTGTCGGTGACGTCGGCCATTATACGCAATTGATGTGGCGCGATACGGTCGAGGTCGGCTGCGCGCTGTCGCGCGGCCGGGATGAGGATGTGCTGGTCTGCCGCTACAAGAACGCAGGCAATTATCGCGGCGAGCGACCGTTCTAGATCGGGGACGCGCTCGCATCCACGTAGACGAGGCGCGAGGGTGTCCGGCGCCGCAGCGCACAGCTTTCCGTCCCTAAGCCGATCATGGTCGGTCAAGTCGCCCGCTTTCAGCGACCATATCGTTACATCGCCGATCTGGTATCGGCCCGAAGATCGACCACAATAGATTGCGGTCCACCGGGGCCTCATGTACGCTTGGCACACAGCGTGACTCGCTGCCGATAAGGCGCGATCGCGATGGCGATCAGCTCCGTTAACGGGCTGGTCGCGCGATAGCGGCGCGACTCGCGGGCCGCTGCGGGCGGCAGAGCGACGGGGTGTGGATGCGCGGCGAACGGCCTCTACGACACGCAACGACCCCGGCGCGCCCTTCGGCGGCCGGGGCCATCGTACACTGCCGGGCGATCGTCGCCGCCGCGGCGCGGTATTTACTCGTCTTCTTCGAACAGGTCCTGCACGTTCTGGCCGGTCGCCGACAGATGCACCGTGTCACCCTCGACCGAAGCGACAAGCCCGATCGGCAGGTAATGGTGCTTCGCGCCCTGCCCGTCCTGCGTGGACGGCGAGTCGTTCTTGGTCAGCTTGATACGATCACCGTCGACGTGATCGACCGTTCCGACATGCACACCGTCTGCGCCAAGCACTTCGGCATGTTCCTTGATCTGGCTGACATCGACCATCGCGCTTCTCCTTGGTTGGGTTCGGGCGGCAAACGCGCCGCATCGGCTTTGGTCGCATGATCGAAACGCTGCCGCTGCAATCCACGATCATGTTCGTGGTCGCCGCCGTCTTCCTGCTGGCCGGCGCGTGGCTGTTGATCCAGTTGCGCCACCCGCAGGGGCCGGCGCGCGTCTATGTCTATCGCATGGCCGGGATCATGGCCTTGGCGGGAGGCAGCGTGCTGGCGATATCGGCCTGGTCGATGTGGCAGTGGAGCCTCAACGCCTGATCCTGTTCGTTCGTGAATTTGTCTTTCGTGAATATCTCTAATCGGAGCAAACCATGCCGCTTCTTCAGGCATCCAAGCAGTACAAGCCCTTCGAATACCCGTGGGCATTCGAATATTGGAAGCGGCAGCAGCAGTTGCACTGGCTGCCGGAGGAAGTTCCGCTCGGCGAGGACTGCCGCGACTGGGCGCAGAAACTCACCGATCACGAGCGCAACCTGCTGACGCAGATCTTCCGCTTCTTTACGCAGGCCGACGTCGAGGTGCAGGACTGCTACCACGAGAAGTATGGCCGCGTCTTCAAGCCAACCGAAGTCAAGATGATGCTGACCGCGTTCAGCAACATGGAGACCGTGCACATCGCGGCCTATTCGCATCTGCTCGACACCATCGGGATGCCGGAGAGCGAATATGGCGCATTCCTCGAATATGCCGAGCTGAAGGAGAAGCATGATTACATGCAGAACTTCGGCGTCGACAGCGACGAGGACATCGCGCGGACGCTGGCGATGTTCGGCGGCTTCACCGAGGGCGTGCAGCTGTTCGCCAGCTTCGCGATGTTGATGAACTTCCCGCGCTTCAACAAGATGAAGGGCATGGGGCAGATCGTGACCTGGTCGGTGCGCGACGAGAGCCTGCATTGCGAGGGTATCATCAAGATGTTCCACACCTTCTGCGCGGAACGGCAGTGCCTGACCAAGGCAGTGAAGGACGATATCGCCGACGTTTGCCAGACGACGATCCGGCTGGAGGACAATTTCATCGACCTCGCCTTCGAGATGGGGCCGGTGAACGGGATGACCGCCAAGGACATCAAGAAGTATATCCGCTACATCGCCGACTGGCGGATGGGGCAATTGGGGCTGAAGCCGATCTACATGATCGACGAGCACCCGATCCCGTGGCTGATCCCGCTGCTGAACGGCGTCGAGCATGCGAACTTCTTCGAGGCGCGCGCGACCGAATATTCCAAGGCCGCGACGCGCGGGCAGTGGAACGACGTGTGGGACAGCTTCGACAAGCGCCAGAAGGCGAAGGTCGTCACCGCAGCGGCGAATGAAGATCCGACCGAGATGGGCGACATGTTCTCGCGCGCCGGGGTGGCCGCGGAGTAATCGCGAGAGCATCTGCGATCAGTGGAAGGGCCGTGACGTGGTGACACGTCGCGGCCCTTTCTTTGCGTGGTGAAAGCGTTTTCGCACACGCCCACAAGATCAGCGGCGCTGGGCACGCAGTCGTGACGCGCCTCGATTGACGTTAGAAGGCGCAGTGGGGAATGCACACAAACAACGCGCACGAAAAAGGGGCAGCTTTCGCTGCCCCTTTGTTTCCACTCCCTTTCCTCCTTCGAGGAAAGTGGTGCGCCCGGAACGATTCGAACGTCCGACCCTCAGATTCGTAGTCTGATGCTCTATCCAGCTGAGCTACGGGCGCCCTGTGGAGCGGCGCTGTTACGCGGCGAATCGGATGCGCGCAAGGGCATTGCGCCACTTTTTTACGCCTCTAGGCAAAAATATGCTCCGCGCTCTCGCCCCGCTCGCCTTGCTCGCACTCCTCGCCGGCTGTGCGAGCGATCCGACCGTATATCCGTCACTCGCCCCCCGCCCGGTCGAGAAGTTCGGCTTCGCGGAGCCGGCGTCTCCGCCACCCGCCCCCGCCAAGCAAGACCCTGCGCTGGATAGGGAATTGGCGGCGCTCACCGCGAAGGGCAGCACCGCCGCGCAGGATTTCGATCGGGCCGCGACGCGGGCGGAGACGCTCGCGCGGGCGGCGCGAGGGGCGAAGGTCGGGAGCGACGCGTGGATCGCGGCGCAGACGGCGATCGCGGATCTGGATGCGCTCCGGTCGAGCTACGGCGATACGGTCGGGGCGCTCGACGACCTCGCCAGCAAGCGAGCGGCGGCACTGCAACCGGCGTATCCGGCGCTGGAACAGGCACTTACCACCGCCCGCGCGACCGCGAAGGCGCAGACCGCACGGATCGACGCGCTCGCAGGTTCGCTGCCGGGCGCTTAGAAGGTCAGGAGCGGCAGGATGCTGGCATATTCGTCGGTCCAGGGCGCAAACCCCGGACGACGAGCCAGATTTTTCCAGTCACCCTCGTCGCCCGTCACCAGCGCGAGCGTCCACGGGTCCCGGGTCATAACCACCCAGGAAGACGGCGTCTCTTCCTCCTGAAGCAGCGAAGGGCGGTGGTCGAGGATCAGCGCCTGCCATCCGCCGGCGCGCGCGGCGGCGGCGACGACCGGGCGAAGATTGACGAAACGGTTCGAGATATGGACCGCCAAAACGCCGTGCCGTGACAAAACGCGGGAATATACGGCAAAAGCTTCGCGGGTCAGGAGATGCATGGGAACGGCATCTGACGAGAAAGCGTCGAGCGCCAGCACGTCAAGGCTCGCAGGGGACTCGCGCTCGAGCGATAATCGCGCGTCACCAAGCACCATCGTCGCCTCCGGTGCGCAATCCGCGACGAAGGTGAAGCGTCGGGTGCGCGTCAGTGCCACCATTGCCGGATCGATCTCGTAGAAGCGCCACCGCTGGCCCGGCTGCGCATAGCAGGCGAGCGTCCCGGTCCCGAGCCCGACCACCCCGATCCGCGCCTCCGGCCCGAACAGGGCCGGCGCGGCGCGCATCACACGACCGACGCCCGAGTCGGGGGTGTAATAGGTCGTCGGCATACGCGCACGCGCCGGCGTCCCGGTCAGTTGCACGCCGTGCAGGGTCGTTCCGTGGATCAAGGTGCGGCGGCGCGACTCGTCGGCGACGGTGTAGACGCCGAAATAGCTGCGCACCCGTGCGCCGGGCTCAAGCGAGAGCGACAGCGAACGGACGCCGCCGAACAGCAGCAGCCCGCTGGTCAGCACCAGCAGATACGGGATGCGGGCGCCGAGCGACACCAGCCCGCCGAGCGCCACCAACGTGAAGATCACACCCGGGTGCCGCACCTCGCGAAAGCCGGTCGGATCGCGCGACAGCACCAGCAGCGCGAGACAGAGCGCGCCGACGATCAGCGTCGCCCCCGCGACCGTCATGCCGCGGCGATGCCAGAACGCCCGCAAGGCGGGAGTCAGATAGGTCTGCGGCACCAAGGCGCCCGCGGCGACGATCAGTAGCGGATATTCCCACGTCCAATCGAACAGCGTCGGCGCGATCAGCCCGGCGAACACCCCGCCCAGCGCGCCGCCGAACGACATGGCGAGATAGAAGCCGGTCAGCCGCGCCGGCTCAGGCCGCAGGCGATAGAGCTGCGTGTGGAGCGCGACCGAGATCATGAACAGCAGGATCAACGCGGTGATCGCGCTGAACGTCGCGCGCTCCGCAAAGCCGCCCATCAACACACCGCCGAACAGCACGATCGTCACCGGCGCGCTGCTCGTCAGCAGATCGGCGATTCCGCGCCGCGCGGCGAAGGCGATCGAGAAGCTGAGCAGATACAGCGACAGCGGGATGACCCAGAGCAGCGGCATCGCGACCAGATCGGTACTGACGAACGTGCTGGTCGCCAGCATCATTCCCGACGGCACGAATCCGAGCGCGATCCAGCGTGCCACGCGGCGACGGCCGGGCGCGGGCTGCAACGCCTGTGCTCGCGCCGGCTCCCGCCCCGCGGGCAGCAATCGTGCGCAGGCGGCAACGAGCAGGATCAGCAGCAGATAGCCCGCGCTCCACAGCCAGCGCTGCCGCGAGACGCTGAGCAAGGGCTCGACGAGCAGCGGGAAGGCGAGCAGCCCGGCGAAGCTGCCGAAGTTCGAGGCGGCATAGAGCGCATAGGGATCAGTGTCGGGGCGGGCGCTGGCGAACCAGCGCTGCATCAGCGGCGCCTGCGCCGACACCGCGAAGAACAATGGCCCGATCGAGACGACGAACAGATACGGCACCCACAAGGCCGGCTCGGCCCCGGCAGGGAGCACGCGGTCGCTGAGCCCGATCGGCAGGAACGCGCAGGCGGCGAGCAGCACCAGCAGGTGGACGATGCCCTGCCGTCGCGGCGCGATCCGCCCGAGCAGGTGCGCATAGCCATAGCCGCCCAGCAGCAGCGCCTGGTAGACGAGCATCGCCGAGTTCCAGACGGCGGGCGCGCCGCCGAGCCGCGGCAAGGCGATCCGCGCGATCATCGGCTGGACGAGGAACAGCAGGAACGATCCGGTCAGGATCGTGACGACGAACAGCCACCGTCCGCGCGCCATAGCGGCGTCACCCATTAAGCGGGCGGTCGATGCGGTAGAGAATATGGCGGCGCAAGGGACTGTCCGGAGCAAGATCGGGATGGTCGAAGTCGCCACCCTCAACGCGCGTCATACCCAGCCGCTCCATCAATCCCCAACCTCGCCGGTTGGCGGGAACGGTGGTCGCGAAGACCGCGTCGGTTTGGCGTTCCCATTCCGCAGCAAGTACCGCGCGCGCCGCTTCGCTCGCCAGCCCCTGCCCCCATGCAGCGCGCGCCAGCCGCCAGCCGATCTCGGGCAGGCCAGCGATCGGGCTGCCTATCGGGCCGGGCTCGACGCCGCAGAAGCCGATGAATGCGCCATCCTTTTGTCGCTCCACTGCCCACAGGCAGCGCCCGAAGGTTCGTGCGGTCTCGTTCTCTTCGCGCATCATGGCCCGCGCACTGGCTCTGGTCGTCGGCGGTCCGAGGTAGCGCATCACCTCGGCGTCCTGCCCCATGGCGTGGAACGGCGCGACATCCTCCTCGCGCCACGCGCGCAGGATCAGGCGTTCGGTGACGATCATGGATGGTCGATCCGATGCTTCACGGTGTTTAGACCAAGATGACATAGAGCCGACCCGTGTTCGTCATTGCGAGCACGGCGAAGCAATCCAGAGCCGTACCAGGACGCCTTGGATTGCTTCGCTGCGCTCGCAATGACGGCTTCGGTTCGACATGATGCCATCGCGCCCCAGCAGCGTCGGATCGAGCAAGGGCGCCGGGTGGAGATAGTCCATGTCAGGCTCATGCTGCATCCACAGTCGGTTCATCAATGCCCGGTTGGCGGCGTTGCGGTGCTCGATAATGACCTGCCCTCGCTTGTTAGACCGGACCCTCCGAAAAGCTCAGGATAGCCTTGATCACGGATCCCGCTTCTAGAGTTTGATCCACCCAGCTTGAACAGTTTCTCATCGTCACCCCGGCGAAGGCCGGGGCCCAGTTGAGAAGGTCGACGTAATTAGGCGCAAGCTACATCATCAGTGTCCCCCAACTGGGCCCCGGCCTTCGCCGGGGTGACGCTTCAGCTTGAATGGATCATCCTCTAGCGCGATCGCCAAGAAGTAGCGGGGCCCCGGATCAAGTCCGGGCCGACGGAGGCAGATTATCGATCGAGGAGGGTGGTGGCGATCATGAACGCTCTATCCGGTACGTCACACTGTCGGCAAGTGCCGGGTCATCGGGGTATTTGGGGTGGAGGAAGTCCATGTCGGGCACATGTCGCATCCCGAGCCGGTCCATGACGCGCTGGCTGGCGACGTTGCGCCTGCCGGTGATGGCGTACACCGCACGCTCCGGCCGGTTCGCCCATGCCCAGTCGAGCCAGCCCGCCGCCGCCTCCGGCGCGTAGCCCGCCCCCCACCAGTCGCGGCCGATCATCCAGCCGATCTCCAACAGCCCTTCGATCGGCGTTTCCGGCGCGCCGGGCTTCAGCCCGACGTGCCCGATCACCTGCCCGTCCTCGTGCCGTTCGACCACGCCGAAGCCGAGCGGTGCGTAGCCGGCGTGACGCTCCAGCACCGCCAGGCACGCCGCCTCGTCCTTCGGGCCGCCCAGATCGGCGGTCACCAGCGGATCGCTCCACATTGCGAACAACGCCGCGTGATCTGCGGAGGTTGGCGTCCGCAGGGTCAGGCGGGCGGTCTGGATCACGCGCCGAGCAGCCGTGCCGCCACGGGCGCGTGATAGGTGAGCACGCCCGAACAGCCCGCGCGCTTGAACGCCAGCAGCGTCTCCAGCACCATCGCGTCGCGATCCGCGGCACCCGCCGCCACCGCGGCCTCGATCATCGCGTATTCGCCCGACACCTGATAGGCGAACACCGGCACCGCGAACGCCTGTTTCACCTTCGCGACGATGTCGAGATACGGGAGGCCGGGCTTGACCATCACGCTGTCGGCGCCCTCGGCGAGATCGAGCCCGACCTCGCGCAGTGCCTCCTCGGCGTTGGCCGGATCCATCTGATAGGTGGTCTTGTCGCCTTTCAGCAGCCCGCGGCTGCCGACCGCGTCGCGGAACGGGCCATAGAAGGCCGAGGCATATTTGGCGGCATAGGCCATGATCTGGACATTGACGAAGCCGTCCTGCTCCAGCGCGGCGCGGATCAGCCCGACGCGGCCGTCCATCATGTCGCTGGGGGCGATCACGTCCGAGCCGTTGCGCGCCTGATTGAGCGCCTGTTGAACCAGCGCGTCGACGGTGCTGTCGTTGGTGACATAGCCGCGCGGGTCGACCAGCCCGTCGTGGCCATGCGTCGTGTAGGGATCGAGCGCGACGTCGGTAAGCAGGCCGATCTCGGGGACCGCATCCTTGATCGCGCGCAATGCCTGACACATCAGGTTGTCGGGGTTGATCGCCTCCGCGCCATCGTCGCTACGCCGGCCTGATTGCGTATTGGGGAAGAGCGCGAGGCACGGGATGCCGAGCGCGGCGGCTTCCTTCGCGCGCGCGACGATCCGGTCGACCGACCAGCGCGACACGCCGGGCAAGGCGGCGATCGGCTCCTCGACGTCGCGTCCCTCGGTGATGAACAGCGGCCAGATCAGATCGGCGGGGGTGAGCACATTCTCGGCATGGAGCCGGCGGCTCCAGGCGGCGGCACGGGTGCGGCGCAAGCGCAACGCGGGATAGGCAGCGTGCATGGCCGCGCTTTCTCGCAATCCGCCATGCCATGCAAGCGTTACGGAGGCGAAACGCGCGCTGGTGCGTTGATCCGGTCATGACAGAGATCCGCTCCGCCGCTTTGATCGTCAACGCCAAGTCGCGTCGTGGCCGCAAGCTGTTCAAGCGTGCGTGCCGGCGGCTGCGCGACCTGCCGTTCGGGGTCACGCCCTATGCGGTCAAGGACCCCAAGCATCTCGACCGCACGGTGCGCAAGGCGCTGGAGAAGAAACCCGATCTGGTGATCCTCGGCGGCGGGGACGGGACGATCAGCGGGCTGGTCGACCTGCTGGTCGGGCATGACGTGATCCTGGGGGTGCTGCCGCTCGGCACTGCGAACAGCTTCGCACGGTCGCTGGGACTGCCGCTCGATATCGATGGCGCGATCGACGTCCTGCGCGATGGCGTGGCGAAGCGGATCGACCTGGGCATGATCGACGACGATTATTTCGCCAATTGCGCGGCGATGGGGCTGAGCCCGCAGATCGCCGAAACGGTGCCGCACAATCTCAAGAAGGTGGCGGGGCGGATTGGCTATCTCGGCTGGGCGGGGTATCAGCTCACGCGATTCCAGCCCTTCACGCTCTATGTCGACGACGGGTCGGGCGAGAAGAAGCTGCGCGTGGTCGAGGTGCAGAATCTCAAACGGGCCGTATCATGGCGGGACGTGGCTGGTCGACGAGGCCGGGATCGCCTCGGGCGAGATCGTCGTGCAGGCGGTGCGCGGGCATTACAAGCGCCGGCTGGTGCGCAACTGGGCGTACAGCTTCCTCGGCCGCAGCGAGCGGCATCACGATACGGTCAGCTTTTCGGGCAAGTCGATCAAGGTGCGGACCGATCCGCCGCTGCCGATCTCGATCGACGGCGAGGTGCTGGCGCATACCCCGGTCACCGCGCATGTCGCGGCAGGGGTGATCGAGGTGATGGTGCCGAAGCCGTAGCCCGTCATTCCCGCGTCGGCGGGAATCCAGACGCGCAGGTCTTCGCAAGGGGCGAGACGTCAGAGTTTCTGGGTTGCCGCCTTCGCGGGGATGACGGTTATGACGCCGGCATCGCCCCCGCGACCAGCAGCGGATCGATCCGCGCGCCGTTCCACGTCATCGCCCAATGCAGGTGCGGCCCGGTGGCGCGGCCGGTGCGGCCGACCAGCCCGATCGGTTGCCCCTGGCGCACGCGCTCACCGACGCGCACGTCGATGCGGGACAGGTGCAGGAACGCGCTGGTCACACCGTGCCCATGGTCGAGGATCAGCAACCGGCCTTCGAGCGTGAACGGCGGATCGGCGGCCAGTGTCACCACGCCGTCGGCGGGCGCGACCACCTCCGCACCTTCGGGCTTCGCGACGTCGACGCCGCCGTGGTAGCTTCCGGGCTCCCCGGCGTAGATGCGCTGCGCGCCGAACAGCCCCGAGATACGCCCGCGCGCCGGCCAGACGAAGCGCTGCCGCCAGCCGTCCGCGTCGCTGCCGGTCGCGCGCGCGGCGACGATCTGCGCCAGTTCGCCGGAGCGTTTGGCGGCGAACTCCGCGCTGGGCACCGGGATCTTGCGCAGGGTCGGCAGTCGCTCGATCCGCCAGTCGCCGGGCGCGATCGACAGTGTGGCGGTCTGCGTCGTGCCGTCCGCCAAAGTCGCTGTCAGCAGCGCCTGCGGCTTGGCATCGCGGTCGAAGGCGATCACGAAGCGGCCGTCCGCGGCGACGGCGACCGGCGCGTCGTCGAGCGTGAGGCGCGTCGTACCGGCCGGCGCGGTGCCGAGCGCCAGCGCACCCTGCCGCAATCCGTCGCTAAGGCCGAAACGGGACGGCGAGATCGCCTGTTGCGGCGCGGCGGCGGCAACGGCGAGCAACGGCACCAGAAACGCGATCCGGCGCATCACCGCGGCGCCAGCTCCTCCGTCGCGATCGCGCCACTCGCGAACGGCCGCTGCGTCGCGACGTCCCAATAGCGCAGGTCCTCCAGCGCGATCCGCGCGCCGCTGACCGCGCACAGCACGTGATCGCCCGCCGCCAGAATGCGGAAGCCGTTGGCCATATAGTGCAATTTGGCGGGACGGTCGGTGTGGGACATCAGCATCGGAACGGGCTCTCAGATCAGGCGGGGCTGCTCGGGTTTGTCAGGATAGGCGCGGCGTGGGCTGCGCTCAACCTTCACCTCCGGTTTCGCGCTCCCGTCGACCTGCACCGCCACCGCCCCGTCGCGGAAGCGCAGGTTGAGCGCGCCCGCCGCGCGCGCGGCCTCGGCAGTGGTGACCGTGCCGCCCGCCGCCGCCTCGACGCGGGCATAGCCGCGCTCCAAGATACGGTCGGGGTTGAGGCTGTCGATCAGCCGCCCGACGTCGGCCAGCCGCCGCCGCGCCGCCTCCAGCCGCCGCTCCAGCGTCGCGGGGCGGATCGCACCCGCGGCATGGGTCAGCTCGCCGCGCGCGCGTGCGACGCGTCGCTCCAACGCACGATCGCCGCGCATCCCGAGATCGTCGAGCCGCTGCCGCTGCGGCCCGAGCAGCCGGTCGCGCGTCGGCATCACCCGCACCAGCGCCGCCAGTTGCTCTCGCCCACGATCGACATAGCGACGCGCGCAGCGCTGCGTACGATTGGCCATCGCGTCGAGCGACAGCCGCAGTTCGGCGAGCACCGGCACCGCGATTTCCGCCGCCGCTGTGGGGGTCGGGGCGCGCAGGTCGGCGGCATGGTCGCACAGCGTCGTGTCGGTCTCGTGCCCGACCGACGAGATGATCGGGATCGAGCAACCCGCGACCGCGCGTACCACTGGTTCCTCGTTGAACGCCCACAGATCCTCGATCGACCCGCCGCCGCGCGCGACGATCACCAGATCGGGGCGCGGGATCGGACCATCCGCGGGCAGCGCGTCGAACCCGCGCACCGCCGCCGCCACCTCCTCGGCCGCCCCCGCGCCCTGCACCTTGACCGGCCAGACGATCACATGCGTCGGGCAACGATCCTCGAGGCGATGGAGGATGTCGCGGATCACAGCGCCGGTCGGCGAGGTGACGACGCCGATCACGCGCGGCATGAATGGCAGCGGCTTCTTTCGATCGGCGTCGAACAGCCCCTCGCCCGCCAGCTTGGCCTTGAGCTTTTCGAGCAGCGCCATCAGCGCGCCGGCGCCGGCCAGTTCCATCCGCTCGATGATGATCTGGTATTTGGAGCGGCCCGGATAGGTGGTCAGCCGCCCGGTCGCGATCACCTCGACTCCGTCCTCGGGACGGAACGCCAGCCCGCCCGCGCTGCCTTTCCACATCACGCCGTCGATGACCGCGCTTTCGTCCTTCAGGCAGAGGTAGAGGTGCCCCGAGGTGGCGCGCTTGTAGCCCGAGATCTCGCCGCGCAGCCGGACGTGGCCGAACTCGCCCTCGACCATCCGCTTCAATCGACCCGACAGTTCGCCGACGCTCAACGCCATCGCATTGTCGCCGGGCGTCGGCTCGGCTACCAGCCGCCCCGCCTGAGTATCGTAAAGGGGGTCGGCCATGAACATCCTGCTGGTGGGTTCGGGGGGACGCGAACATGCGCTCGCCTGGAAATTGGCGCAGTCTCCGACGCTCGATACGCTCTTCGCCGCGCCGGGCAACCCTGGCATCGCCCAACATGCGACGATCGCCGATCTGGACGTGACAGATCACCGCGCGGTGGTGGATTTCGTGCGCCGCCATCGGGTTGGCTTGGTCGTGATCGGGCCGGAGGCGCCGCTGGTCGATGGGCTGGCCGACAATATCCGCTCGATCGGCATACCTGTGTTCGGCCCCGGGCGCGAGGCGGCGAAGTTGGAGGGGTCGAAGGGCTTCACCAAGGATCTGTGCGCGCGGATGGGCATCCCGACCGCGCGCTATTTCCGCGTCACCTCGAAGGACGGCGCGCTCGCCTGCCTCGACGATTTCGGCGACGCTTGCGTCATCAAGGCCGACGGGCTGGCGGCGGGCAAGGGTGTGGTGGTCGCCACCACGCGCGCCGAGGCCGAGGCGGCGATCGCCGACCTCTATGCACACGGCCCGGTCGAGGCAGTGATCGAGGAGATGCTCGAAGGACCGGAGGCGAGCCTGTTCGTGCTGTCGGATGGCACCACCACCGCCGCCTTCGGCTCGGCACAGGATCACAAGCGCGTCGGCGATGGCGACACCGGCCCCAATACCGGCGGGATGGGCGCGTATAGTCCGGCGGCGGTGCTGACGGCGGAGCTGGAAGAGCGCGCGCTCGGCGAAATCGTCCGCCCGACGATCGACTGTCTTGCCGCCTCGGGCACGCCCTATGTCGGCGTTCTCTATGCCGGGCTGATGCTGACGACCGACGGCCCCAAGCTGATCGAATATAACGTCCGCTTCGGCGATCCCGAATGTCAGGTCCTGATGATGCGCTACACCGGCGACCTCGCCGCGTTGCTGCTCGCGGTCGCGGAGGGGCGGCTGGCCGACGTGCCGGCGCCGGTCTTCTCCGACGACGTCGCGCTGACGGTGGTGATGGCGGCGGAAAATTATCCCGGTACCCCGCGCACCGGCGGCGCGATCGCCGGGATCGACGCCGCGCAGGCGAACGGCGCGGTGGTATTCCAGGCGGGTACGGCATTGAAGGACGGGCAATTGGTGTCGGCGGGCGGGCGCGTGCTCGCGGTGACCGCCAGCGGTGCCGATGTACCTTCCGCACAGCGCGCGGCCTATGCGGCGGTCGAGAAAGTCGACTTCCCGACCGGCTTCTTCCGCCGCGACATCGGAGCCAAGGCGGTGATCGACGGTTGAGCGGGCAGCACTTTCGGCGCAGGACCGGCTCATGAACTCAGGCAGCTTCGATCTCGACCCCATTTCCCAGAACGGCGTGCTGGTCACGATCGCGCTTGCGCTGGTCGCGATCCTCGCCGTGCTTACGATCATCGCGATGGTGTGGGGCGCGCGGCTCAAGCGCCAGCGCCGCGCCGCCGAAGCGGAGGAGCAGCGCCGGATCGAGGAGCTGAAGGCGGACGGCGTCGAGGCGACGAACACCGCCGAGGGTGGTCCGACGGTCGTCACGGCGACGCCACCTGCGCCATCGCCGCCGCCGCCGGTCGCCACCGCGACGGCTGCTCCCCCGGTCGCTTCACCTCCAGCTGAGCGCGTTGCGGACGATCATCAGGCGACGCTGCCCGACGAGCCGATCGCCGCGGCCGCACCGCTGGATGCGACACCGGCCAGCGTCGCCGCCGACGCACCGCTCGCCCCCGCCGAAGAAGGTGGCGCGCAGTCGGTGACGATCCTGAAGGGGCTCGGCCCGAAGATCGCGATGCGGCTTTCCGAACTGGGGGTCACGCGGCTCGATCAGCTTGCATGGCTCGACGATGCCGAGGCCGAACAACTCGACGCGCAGCTCGGCGTCTTCCAGGGGCGGATGGAGCGCGACCGCTGGCGCGAACAGGCGCGTTTGCTCGCGCAGGGCGATCGCGCCGGTTACGAAGCGCAGTTCGGCAAGCTGGGATGAGCGTCGCCTTCCGTCGCGAGAGCGATGACGAACATCTCGAACCGAAATTCGAGCTGCCGATCCCGCCTGGTCCCAATCTGGTGACCCCACGTGGACGCGCGCTGATTGAGGCGCGGGTCGTCGAGCTGGAGGCGGCGCTGGCGGCGGCGCCCGATGCGGAGGCCGCAAAGCCGATCGCGCGCGATCTGCGCTATTGGAAGACGCGGCGTGCGACCGCGATCGACACTGCGCCGCGAAGCGACGGTGTGGTCGGGTTCGGGAGCCGGGTGCGGTTTGCGCTGGCGGGCAAGGAGCGCGCGGTGACGCTGGTCGGGGACGACGAGGCTGATCCGCCGGCGGGATTGCTGTCCTTCTCCGCGCCGCTGGCGCGCGCGCTGATGGGTGCGGAGGCAGGAGAACTGGTGGCGTTCAATGGGAGGGAGGATGCGATCGAGGTGTTGGAGGTCGGGGCGTCGGGGTAGCGGCGGCTGTTGCAAGCCCTCCGGCCGGAACTAAATACCTGTCGCCTGCCTCCCCGGCGCACGCCGGGGTCCAGCTGCGTGACCTCCGTGACCACGCACATCGCTTCTTTACGACAGCCTTCCCAACTGGGCCCCGGCCTTCGCCGGGGTGACGGTTAGAGGGAAGGAAGAAACTTCGCCTACATGGTCGCCCAGCATGACGGAGGAGTTCGTCATTGCGAGCGTAGCGAAGCAATCCAGAGCGTCCTGATCCAGCCTTGGATTGCTTCGCTGCGCTCGCAATGACGGCTGTCTAGCGACGTCGTGCCGGTCACGCTCGACGAACGACGCTCAAGCCTCGCTGACGAGCAACTTGTCGATCCGGCGGCCATCGAGATCGACCACCTCGAACCGCCAGCCCTGTTCCTCGAAGCTCTCGCCCTCCTCGGGCAGCTTGCGAAACGCGGCCAGTGCGAGGCCGGCGACGGTGGCGTAGTCGCGGTGCTCGGGCAGATCGATGCCGAGCCGTTCGGCAAGCGCATCGGCGGCCATCGTGCCGGCGACCAGCAGTGAGCCATCGTCGCGAATCACGACGTTGGGGCTTTCCTCCGGGTCGATGTCCGACAGGAACTCGCCCGCAATCGCCGCGAGCAGGTTCGCGGGGGTGACGATCCCCTCGAAATGCCCGTATTCGTCGTGGATCAACGCCATCGGCACCTCGGCACGGCGCAATGCGTCGAGCGCGTCCATCGCGTCGATCTGGTCGATCACCACCGGCGCCTTGCGGACCAGCTTTTCCAGATCGAGCGTCTCGTCGCGGAACAGCGCCGCGGCGACGTCGCGCGCCTGCACCACGCCGACCACCGAGTCGATCGATCCGCGCGCCACCGGCAAGCGGCTGTGCGGCGTTTCGCGCAGCTTCACGCGAATCGCGGCATCGTCGAGCGAGATGTCGAGCCAGTCGACCTCGGTGCGCGGGGTCATCACCTCACGCACGGGCCGATCCGCGAGGCGCACCACGCCAGAGATGATCGAGCGCTCATGCTCCTCGATCACGCCGGACTTGCTTGCCTCGGCGACGATCAGGTGCAGTTCCTCGGCGGTGACCTGCTCCTCATTCTCGCGGTTGAGCCCGAAGAGGCGAAACAGCAGCGCGCTGCTCGCGTCGAGCACCCAGACGATCGGCTTCGTCAGCCGTGCGAGCCACCACATCGGCTGGGCGACCAGCGCGGCTACCGCTTCGGGCTTGCGGAGCGCGAATTGCTTGGGAACGAGTTCGCCGACGATCAGCGAGGCATAAGTGGTGAGCGCGATCACCAGCGCGAAGCCGGCGCTGAGCGCGGTTTCGTGCCCCATCCCGAGCGCCTCGAAGCGTGCGGCGACCGGCGTGCCGAGGCTCGCGCCCGAATAAGCGCCGGTGCCGATACCGATCAGCGTGATGCCGATCTGCACCGTCGACAGGAACTTGCCGGGATCCGCCGCCAGCTCGATCGCGATGGCGGCACCGCGTCGTCCGCTGCGTGCCATCGCCTCCAGGCGCGCACGGCGCGCCGAAACGATCGCCAGTTCGCTCATGGCGAACACGCCATTGAGCGCAACGAGCGCGAGGATGATGAAGACGTCGACCCAGGGGAACGGCGGTAGCATGATGTACCCCCTCTTGGCGGCAAAGCGGCAATCCGACAATCGCCAAATTGTTGCTGCCGCGCTTCACCCGGCATTCAGTGCGCAGGCGGAACAATATATCCGGGCGTCGGGTTGACCGACATCAGGTAGCGAAAGGGAAGAAGATGAAGCTGTCGTCGAAGCTGGCTGCCGCGCTGGCGTGCGTGTCGCTGGTGGCCGTCTCGGCATGTACGACCGATCCGGACACCGGTGAGCGGCGTATCTCGAAGACCGCGATCGGCGGGATCGGTGGCGCGCTGGGCGGGTATCTGCTCGGCGATCTGGTCGGCGGACGGCGCGACCGGACCGAGAAGATCGTCGGCGCGGGTCTCGGCGGGATCGCGGGTGCGGGAATCGGCGCGTATATGGACAAGCAGGAGCGCGAATTGCGCGAGCGGACCCGCGGCACCGATGTCGAGGTGACGCGTCAGGGCGACGATCTGCTGCTCAACATCCCGTCGGGGATCAACTTCGCGTACAATTCGGCGAACGTGCAGCCGCAATTCCGCGCGACGCTCGACAAGGTCGCCAGCGTGCTCGCCGATTATCGCGAGACCTATGTCGATGTGTACGGCCACACCGATTCGACCGGCAGCGATTCGTACAATCAGGACCTGTCGGAGCGGCGGGCGCGGTCGGTCGCGGATTATCTGTCGAGCCACGGGGTGCAGTCCGCCCGGATCGCCACGCGCGGGTTCGGCGAGACGCAGCCGATCGCCTCGAACGAGACCGAGGCCGGGCGCGCCGAGAACCGCCGCGTCGAGATCAAGATCGTCCCGATCTCGCAGAACGATTTGCCGCCGCGCTGATCGCCACCGTCACCGCCGCGCGGCGAAGAAGTCGCGCAGCAGGGTGGCGGCCTCCCCCGCCCCGATGCCGGCGAACAGCTCGGGGCGGTGATGGCAGGTCGGCTGGGTGAAGAAGCGCGGTCCGTGCTCGACCGCGCCACCCTTCACGTCATCGGCGGCGTAATAGAGGCGCGCGATCCGGGCGTGCGCGATGGCGCCGGCGCACATCGCACAGGGTTCGAGCGTGACCCACAGATCGCAATCCTCGAGCCGGTCGCGGCCGAGCGCCTTAGCGGCGGCGCGGATCGCCAGCATCTCTGCGTGGGCGGTCGGGTCGCATAGCTGACGCGGGGCGTTGGCGGCGACCGCGATGATTTGCCCGGCAAGCGTTACGACCGCACCGACCGGAACTTCACCAGCGCCATCCGCTTCTCGGGCCGCGTCGAGCGCGACGCGCATCGGGTGAGGCAGCGGAAACATCGTCGCTGCCTACGCCTGCGCGCCGCGGCGGTGAAGGCTTCGATTTATCCCACCATCACCCCGGCTCGAGGCCGGGGTGGCGGCGTGACTCGGGAGTTCAGCTCAGCGCTGTTCGCCGGGCTTCTGAACCTCGACCTTCGGGACTTCGACCGTCTTGTTCTCGGTGCCGACGCGAACCTTCGCGACGTCGGCATCGAACTTCGGCGCCTGCCCGCCCTCGAGTCGCGGCAATTGCGCCGTCTGGGTCTGGTCGAACTTGACGAAGCCCAGCAACAGCGCCGCCAGGAACACCAAGGCGACGATTCCGATCAGCACCAGCAGCCCGCGCATCCTTCTTCTCCGATTCCCTGTTGATTCGCTGCCGCAACAACGCTGCCGCGCCGGGCTGGTTGCAGCGCTGCCGACTTGACCGATCATCGGGGCTGGGTTACTGGCGCCCACTTTCCGGGCAACCGAATTCAGGATTATTCACATGTCGCGCATTTGCGAGCTGACCGGCAAGGGCCGGCAGGTGGGCAACAACGTTTCCCACGCCAATAACAAGACCAAGCGCACGTTCCTGCCGAACCTGCAGAACGTCACGCTGCTGTCCGACTCGCTGGAGCGGTCGATCCGTCTGCGCGTCTCGACCAACGGCTTGCGCTCGGTCGAGCACAACGGTGGGCTGGACAACTGGCTGGTGAAGACCTCGGACGACAAGCTGTCGCTGAAGGCTCGCCGCCTGAAGCGCGACGTCGTTAAGAAGCGTTCGGCCGCCGCCGCGGCCTGACGCCACCGGCCCTGCCCGCATCGCTGCGGCCCGCCCTCCACCTGGACGGCGGGCCGTGATGCGTTGTGGCGTCAGCCGCGCCAGCGGAACTTGGCGAGGATCGTCCGCCGCCAGAACGCGCCATCATTGTCGGTGACGAGCCAGATCATCACCCGACCGCCTTCCTGTGACACGGCCAGCCCCTCGGCATTTTCGTTGCCGAGCGCCGTACCGAAGCGGGCAACGACCGATCCGCGAAGCAACGCGCCCGGCCGGATCGTGCTCGCGGCGATCTCGCACCAGCGTCATTTCGAACCGCAGCGGCAGGTAGAATCGTCGATTGAGGACGAGCACGTCGCCGTTCGGCAGCACGGCGGCATCGCTGGGGAGCTATGCGGCGGCGGGAGATAGCGCAGCCGCGACGTGGGCGTGTCGAAGAGCGCCGGGTCGCCGTCGAACAGCAAGGCGGCCCGCGCGCCGTCTTCCCGAACCCCGCCCTCGCGAAAGGCAACAAACCGCCCGTCGTTCAGCCCCACCAGCGATTCGGCGCCGCTGTTGATGCCCCAACGCCGCATCGGCACCGGATAACTGGCGGCATCGGCGGTGTTGAAGTCACCCGCGTAGCGCCAGATCATGTTGATGCGCTCGTACCCGATCCAGGCGCGACCGGTGCGCGGATCGACGGCAAGCGACTCGGTATCGCGCGATGCCCTGCGCCAGCCGGTCTCCGGCCCGTCGGCCAATTCGGCGGTGCCGAGCGTCTCCATCTTACCGCGCGCGATGCGCACCCGCACGACCAGACCGCCGTCGCTGAGCAGGATCGCCTGCCCGCGATACAAGGCCAGCGCCGAAAGGCCGCCGAACGCGGACTGGTTGGCGGTCAGCGACAGCGCGCCGATCGGCTCCAGCGCACCGATGCGGCGGGGCCAGCCGCCCTTCGGCACGAAGGGTGTCGCCGTGACGCGCAGGCCCGGCGCGAACAATGGCCGCCGGCCGTCGCCGCTGTAGGACGGCACCAGCAGCAGCACCATTGCAAGGGTGACCGGCCATCGCACCTCATGCGCGTAAACCACCGCCGCTCCGCGCAAAAGGATGAACGCCCGATAACGGACGCATTCAGCGTCGGCTCAATGCGAATCGGGCAAAACCATTTTCATCGACGGGGAAGCCCGCCGACCGGAACAGCAAACGGGAGACTGCTCATGTTCAAGAATCTCGCCCTTGCCGGTGCCGCGCTCGCGATGGGCGCCGCCGCCGTGGCCCCGACCTCTGCCGACGCCCAGCGTTATTATGGCGATCGCTACAGCCGCTACGACAATCGTGGCTATGACGATCAGCGCGGTTACGACCGTCGCGACTATCGCGGCAACGACCGTCGCTACAATTACAACCGCCGTTGCTCGAACGGCACGACCGGCACGGTGGTCGGTGCGATCGCCGGTGGTCTGCTCGGCCGGGTGATCGACTCGCGCGGCGACCGTACGCTGGGCACGGTGCTCGGCGGTGTCGGCGGTGCGGTCGCGGGCAACGCGATCGAGAAGTCGAACAACTCGCGGTATTGCCGCTGACGCTGGCCGGTCGGGAGCCACGCTCCCGACCATGGCGCATCGCGCCGCCAGCGACACGGCCGGAAGGTCGGCAACGCCGACCCGACCGGCGACGGCCTTGCCGTCGTCTACCCCTTCCCTCGCGTAGTGTATGAGGGCGCGGGCCCGGTGCCGAAAGGTGCCGGGCCCGCGTTATTTTGGGCTCGATCTCCCGCACCGTTCGCCCTGAGCTTGTCGAAGGGCGTGCCACGAAACACGTGCTTCGACAGGCTCAGCACGAACGGTGGTGGGCGGCGGGCGTTGAGAAGTCGTGCTTTGCGGCCATGCGCCGCGGGCGAAGCCCGCGTCGTCGGTCGGGTCGGCGCGAGGCCGACCCGCCGGCCGAGCCGGGCGCTGCGCTTGCGCGCACCGGCCCGCGGCACGCGGGCCTGCGCCCGTCAGTACATATGCTGGCCGCCGTTGATGCTCAGCGTCGAACCCGTGACGAACCCGGCTTCCTCCGAACACAGGAACGCCACGCCGCGCGCGATTTCCTGTGCCTGGCCGAGGCGGCCGACCGGAATCTTCGCGACGATCTTCTCCAGCACGTCGGCGGGAACCGCAGCGACCATGTCGGTGTCGATATAGCCCGGCGCGATCGCGTTGACGGTCACCCCGGCACGCGCGCCTTCCTGGGACAGCGCCTTGGTGAAGCCGTGGATGCCGCTCTTCGCCGCAGCGTAATTGACCTGGCCATATTGCCCGGCCTGCCCGTTGATCGAGCCGATGTTGACGATCCGCCCCCATTTGCGGTCACGCATCCCCGGGAACACCGCCTTGGCCATGTTGAAGCAACCGCCGAGGTTGGTATCCATGACCTCCTTCCACATCTGGTAGGTCATCTTCAGGATCGTCCCGTCGCGCGTGATGCCGGCATTGTTGACCAGCACGTCGACCGGCCCCAGCTCGGCGGCGACCTTCGCGCAGCCTTCCTGACAGGCCTCATGATCCGCCACGTCCCATTTGTACGTGGCGATGCCGGTGCGGTCGGTGAACTCGCGCGCACGCTCGTCATTGCCGGCGTAAATGGCCGCGACCGTCATTCCCGCGTCCTTGAGGGCGACGCTGATCGCCTCGCCGATGCCGCGCGTTCCCCCTGTGACGATCGCCACACGTGCCATAACATCCTCTCCCGTCACCCGCTCGAAATGAGGCGGTGTTCCAAATTAAAGCCAGCCTAGGCGGGGGTGATCCAGCCTTCAAGTTCACGCGCCAGTAACGTGCGCAGCATCGCGACGCCGTCCGGGCTGTCGTTGAGGCATGGCAGATAGGCGAAATGCGTGCCGCCGGCCGCCACGAAGCTCTCGCGGCCGCGGATCGCCAGCTCCTCCAGCGTCTCCAGGCAGTCGGCGGAGAAGCCGGGCGCGACGATCGCCACCTTGCGGATACCCTGCGCGGGCATCGCCTCCAGTGTGGTGTCGGTGGCGGGTTCCAGCCATTTGGCGCGGCCGAAGCGCGACTGGAACGCGACGGTCAGCGGGCGGCCGAGCGCCTCGCCGAGCAGCCGCGCGGTCTTTCGACAGTGGCAATGATACGGGTCGCCAAGCTCCAGCGTTCGCTGCGGCATGCCGTGGAAGCTGGCGACCACCGCATCGGGCGCGAAGTCTAGCGTCTCCAGCGCCGCGGCGATGTTCTGCGCGAGCGCGCCGATATAGGCGGGGTCGTCGTAATAGGGCGGCAGCGTGCGGAGCGCAGGCTGCCAGCGCATCTTGGCCAGCGCGAGGAATGCCTTATCGTTGGCGGTCGCGGTCGTGGCGGCACAATATTGCGGGTAGAGCGGGGCGAGCAGGATCCGCTCGCACCCCGCCTCCTTCATCGCGCGTAGCCGGTCGCCGATCGCAGGATTGCCATAGCGCATCGCCCAGTCGACCAGCACCTCAGCGCCGAACGCGTCCTTCAGCGCCAGCGCCTGGGCGCGCGTCACTGACGCCAGCGGCGAGCCGTTGTCGGTCCAGACCTGTTGATAGGCGTGCGCCGATTTCTTCGGGCGGGTGGTGAGGATCGCACCGCGCAGGATCGGCTGCCACAGCAATTGCGGGATCTCGACCACGCGCCGGTCCGACAGGAACTCGGCAAGATAACGGCGCACCGCGCGCGTATCCGCGGCATCGGGCGTGCCGAGGTTGACGAGCAGCACGCCGATGCGTGGGCGGGGGATGGCGGGGTGGTCGGGGGAAGCATCACGCGCTCCTGAACGGCAAGTGGCGCCACCGCGTTCCGCCGGCAGCGAACAGCGCATTGGCGATCGCGGGGGCGACCGCGGATACGCCCAGGTCTCCGACCCCGCCGGGGTCCGCAGTCGAGGTCATCAGCTCGACCGTGATCTCGGGGGCGTCGGCGAGCGTCGGGAGGGCGACGTCGCCGTAGCGGCGAATGCTCGCCAGCCCGTCCTGATAATGAGCAGCCGCGCCCTGCGTCGTCGCGGTGCCGAAGATCAGCCCGCCCTCGATCTGCTGGCGGACGATGTCGGGGTTGATCGCGCGTCCGCAATCGACCGCCGCGACCAGCCGGTCGACGCTCGGGCGGCCGGCTCCGTCGAACCCGGCCTCGGCGAGCACCGCGATCATGCTGCCGGCCATGCGGTGGCAGGCGATCCCCTGCCCGCTGCCCGGCACGCCGCCGCTCCACCCGCCGAGCGCCGCCACCGTCGTCAAGCAGCGCGCCAGCCGCGGCTCGCCGCCGAGCAGCCCGACGCGGTACGACATCGGCTCGGTTCCCGCGACCCGCGCCAGTTCGTCGAGAAAGCATTCGGTGAAGAAGGCGGTGTAACCGTCCGCGCCGCCGCGCAGATGACCGGTCGGCAGGTCGAGCGCGACCGGATGATGCCAGACCTCCGACGCACCCAGACGATAGGGCGGCACCGCGCCGCTCGTCGCATAGCCGTCCGCGCCCGCCGGAAAGATCGAGGCGAGCCGTCGCAGCGGATCGTCGGGCAGCAATCGTATCGCCATTTCACGCCCGGTCGCCGGCACCGCGATCCGTGCGCGCCACGCGAGGATCGCACCATTGGGCGCGAGCCGTGCCGCCATCCGCGCACGCGCGGGCGGACGTACCCGGTCGTGGAGCAACGCCTCGCCGCGCGACCACGCCAGCTGCACCGGGCGACGCAATTGCTTGGCGAGGATCGCGGCCTGCTCGACGACATCGACCTCCAGCGCCGCGCCGAACGAACCGCCGCTGAGCATCGGATGCAGGATCACCTGCGCCTCCGCCACGCCGATCGCGCGCGCCGCCGCCGCGCGCGCCAGCGAGGGCGCCTGAGTCGCGGCCCATAGCTCCAGCCGTTCATTCTGCCAGTGCGCGGTCGCGGCCGGCGGCTCGACCGCGGCGTGGAGTGCGGGGGCGACGCGATACTCGGCCTCGACCAGCCGCGCACCGGCGAAGACGCCGTCGACATCGCCAGTGCGCACGACGCGGTGGCCATCGGCCTCGAGCGCCGCGGCAAGCGCACGGTCGATCGCCGCGTCGTCGGGGGGATCGGTCCCTCGAAGCGCGGCGCGAGCGCGATAAGCGCACGGTTGGCGGCCCACCAATTGTTCGCGACAGCGGCGATCCAGCGATCGTTGCGGACGACGTGGAGCATTCCCGCGACCCGCTCGGCCGCGGCGACGTTCGCCGAGCGCAATCGTGCGTCGCGGTGCGGCGACTGCCGGATGCTCGCGAACACCATGTCGGGCAGCCGCACGTCCGCGACGAAATCGGCCGAACCGTCGACCTTCGCGGGCACGTCGAGCCGCGGCAGCGACTCGCCGGTCAGCCGGCCTTCGTCGCCGATCCGATACGGCAGGTCGGTGGGCAATTTGCCTGCCGCTGCCGCTGCCGCTGCCGCCTCCGCCAGTTCGCCGAAGCGCAGCCGTTGCTTGCCCTCCATGACGAAGCCGTCGGCGGTCGTGCAATCGCGCCAATCGACCTCCCACCGCTTTGCCGCCGCCTGGCACAGCAGCACGCGCGCCGCCGCGCCTGCGTCGCGCAACGGCGCCTCGAAGCGCCGCACCGAGGTCGAGCCGGCGGTGAGCATCAGGGCGTCACGCGTCCAGACTTCGTCGCGCAATCGTTCGGGCGCGCCCGCGAAGCCATCGCCGAACAGCCAGTCGGCGGCGAGCGGGTTGGCGTAGAGTGGCGAGACCGGCGCGGCCTCGACCCCGACCGTCCGCCAATCCGCGCCGAGTTCGTCCGCGACGATCTGCGGCAGGGTCGTGAACACGCCCTGCCCGTGTTCGCATTGCGGGACGGCGACGATGATCTTTCCGTCGCGCGCGATCTTCAGGAAGGCGTTGAAGACGTGTTCGTCGGGCGCGGCGGCGACATTGGGCAGATAGGTGCGCGGCCATGCCGCCCACGCCACGATCAGCCCCGCGCCGACGCCACCGGAAACGAGAAGCCTGCGCCGCGTGATCTCCGCCATGCGATGCCGCCTAGCGGGCGTGGTGAGGTTTGGCGAGTAGCCTCGTCAGTCTACCGCCAGCGCGGCATAGCTCTTGCGCAACGATCGTTTGTCGATCTTCTCGGTCCCCAGCCGCGGGAGCGGATCGGGGCTGAGCCAGAGCCGCTGCGGGACTTTGAACGCGGCGAGATGCTTGCCGAGGAACGCGATCAATTCGGCGCCGCTGGTCGCGTCCGGATCGGCGAGGTGGACGACCGCGCACGGCACTTCACCCAGCCGCTCGTCGGCGAGCCCGAACACCGCCGCCTCGGCGACCGCACCATGCGTGTAGAGGGCGGCTTCGACCTCCTGGCAGCTGATGTTCTCGCCGCCGCGGATGATGATGTCCTTCTTGCGGTCGACGATGAACAGATAGCCGTCGGTGTCGAGATAGCCGAGGTCGCCGGTGCGGAAGAAGCCGTCGGCGGTGTAGCATTCCGCGGTGTCGGCGGGGCGGCCCCAATAGCCCTCGAAACACGCCGCCGAGCGGATGCCGATCTCTCCGACCCCGCCGAGCCGCACCTGCTGCCCATTCTCGTCGAGGATCGCGAACTCGACCAGCGGTGCGGAGGGGCGCCCGGTCGAGGCCGGCTTGGCGAGATAGTTGCTGCGCCAATTGCCCGCGCCGACCGCATTGGATTCGGTCAGGCCATAGCCGATCAGCGGCGAGCCGGGCAGTTCGGCATCGAGCCGCCGGACATGCTCGACCGGGCGCGGCGCGCCGCCGGCGGCGAAGTCGGTGACGGTCGACAGGTCATAGGCGGCGCGGCGCGGATGGTTGAGCATCTCGAGGCTCATCAGCGGCACGCCGACGAAATAGGTGACCTTCTCGCGCTCGATCAGCCGCATCGCCTCCTCGGCATCCCAGCGCGACATCAGCACCAGCTTGCGCCCCATCGCGAAGCTTTGCAGGAAGGTCGGCACCATGGCGGTGACGTGGAACAGCGGCACGTTGAGCAATGTCGCGGGCTGCGCGGCCATCGGCTTGCCGTCCTGCGTCGAGATCGCGAGCATCATCATCGCCGAGGCGAGGAAGTTGAAGGTGCCCTGCACGACCTGGAAGTGGGTCGACAGCGCGCCGCGTGCGCGGCCGGTCGAGCCAGAGGTGAACAGGATCGTGGCATGAGCGTCCGGGCCGGCCGCCGGCAGCGCCGCCCCCTTGGCGCGGGCGAGCAGCGCATCGAGCGCCTGTTCGAGCGGCAGCGTATCGTCGAACGCCTGAACGGGAACCTCGCAGCCGGCGAGCCGCTGCACGCGCGGCGGATCGGCAAGGATCAGCGACGGAGTCGATTCCGCGACCGCTGCCGCCAGTTCCTCGGCCTGCCACCAGCCATTGAGCAGGGTGGCGACCCCGCCGGCCATCACGATTCCCATGTAGAGGACGATCCACGCCGCCGAATTGCGCGCGGCGAGCGCGACCCGGTCGCCGGGCGCGATGCCATAGCCTTCGACCAGCGCCTGTGCGACGCGGGTCGCGGCGTCATGCGCCTGCCCGAAGGTCAGCCGCTCGTCACCACAGACCAGAAAGGTCTTGTCGCGATGCTCGGCGCAGAAGTGCGCGAAATAGGCCGGAAGCGTCGGCGGCGCGGTGGTGATGCACGGCAGGGTGCGGCCAAATCGCGCAATCGATCCCAGTGCGAGCGGACCGCCCTCCCCCGTCAAGGCCGCCATCACGGCATCCATGCGCGCGTCAAGCTCGGTCCGCATCACTCTCTCCGCTTGGGTTTGTCTTATTCGCCCCTTATGGAGGCGCGATTCACGAGGGGAAAGCCTTGATCCTGCCCGCGCTCGCGGCTGCCGTAGCGGCAAGCCACATACATTTTGCCGATTTGGGACTGCATCCCGATGTCTTCTCGATCGGGGTGTTCACGCTGCGCTGGTACAGCCTGGCGTATATCGCCGGAATCGTCATCGGCTGGTGGTATCTGCTGAAGCTGCTCGACCAGCCGGGCGCGCCGATGGCGCGGCGTCATGCCGACGATCTGGTCTTCTATGCGACGCTGGGAATCATCCTCGGCGGCCGGATCGGCTATGTGCTGTTCTACGCACCCGAGATGCTGACAAGACCGCTGTCGATCCTGCGACTGTGGGACGGCGGGATGTCGTTCCATGGCGGGGTGATCGGCACGTCGCTGGGGCTGATCTGGTTCGCGCGCAAACATGGGCTCAACTGGCTGCGCGTGCATGATTATGTCGCCTGCTGCGTACCCTTCGGCCTGTTCTTCGGGCGGCTCGCCAATTTCGTGAACGGCGAATTGTGGGGCAAGCCCGCCGAGGTGCCGTGGGCGATCGTCTTCGAGCGGACGGTGCCGTTCGGCGTCCCCGAACCGGCGCGTCACCCGAGCCAGCTGTACGAGGCGGGGCTGGAGGGCATCCTGCTGTTCGCGTTGCTGTGGTTCTTCTTCTGGCGCACCGATGCGCGTTATCAGCCGGGCAAGCTGGTGGGCCTTTTCCTGACCGGTTACGGCCTCGCGCGCTTCACCGCCGAATTCTTCCGCGAGCCCGATGCGCAGCTGCGTCAGTTCGCGGAGGCGACCGGGCTGCACATGGGGCAGTGGCTGTGCGTGCCGATGATCCTCGCAGGGTTGTTCCTGATCCTGACCGCGCCTCGGCGCCGCACGCGTGTCGAGCCGATCGCCGGACGGGACGCGGTCGCCTGATGGATCAACCGACGACCGGGCCGCTGCTCGCCGACCGCCTGGCGCGTGCGATCGCGCTGGGCGGGCCAATCCCGGTCAGCCAGTTCATGGCCGCGGCCAACACGCATTATTATGCGACCCGCGATCCACTCGGCGCGGGCGGCGACTTCACGACCGCGCCCGAGATCAGCCAGATGTTCGGCGAACTGATCGGCGCGTGGGCCGCGGACCTGTGGGATCGCGCGGGGCGTCCGGCGGTGGCGTGGGTCGAGCTGGGTCCGGGGCGCGGGACGCTGAGCGCCGACGCGCTGCGCGTGATGGCGCACGCCGGCCTGACCCCGCCCGTGCATTTCGTCGAGACCAGCGCAACGATGCGCGTCGCGCAAGCCGAGCGGGTGGCGGGCGCGACCTGGCATGATTCGATCACGACGTTGCCCGAGGACGTGCCGCTGATCGTGATCGCTAACGAATTCTTCGACGCGCTGCCGATCCGCCAGCTCGTGAAGCGTGGCGAGACGTGGCACGAGCGGCTGGTGGCGTGTCAGGACACGTTGTTCCTGCCCATCGCTGGCACCAGCGTGCCGGACACGATCATCCCGCCCGCGCTCGCGTCCGCTGCATCGGGCGCGATCGTCGAGACCTCGCCCGCCAGCGTCGCGATCATGGCCGATCTATCGGCGCGGATCGTCGCACAGGGCGGCGTAGCGCTTGCAATCGATTACGGCTATGACGGTCCGGCAGTCGGCGACACGTTGCAGGCGGTGCGCGGCCATGCCTATGCCAATCCGTTCGAGGCGCCGGGCGAGCAGGACCTGACCGCGCATGTCGATATGGCGACGCTGCGGCTGGTGGCGAGTGCGTCGGGTGCGGCGACATACGGGATGATCGGGCAAGGCGCGTTCCTGCGCGCTTTGGGGATCGACCAGCGCGCCGCCGCGCTGGGGGAAAAGGTAGCCGGCGATCGCCGCCGGCTGGTGGACGACATGGGGGAGCTGTTCAAGGTGATCGCAGTGACACATCAAGACTGGCCACGCCCTGCGGGGTTCGGGGCATGACGCGCCGCGCCACGATGCGCCGCGCCACCGCCAAGGATGCCGCCGATCTGGCCGGCGTCGCGCGGGCGACCTTCACCGAGACGTTCGGGATGCTGTATTCGGCGGCCGACCTCGCCACGTTCCTCGAACAGCATACGCCTGAGGATTGGGCGCGTGAGATCGCCGACCCGGCCTATTCGGTCGCGGTGGTCGAGGAAGGGCATATCGTCGTCGGCTATGTGAAGCTCGGTCCGCCGCGCCTGCCGTTCACGCCCAAGGAAGGCGCGATCGAGCTGCGGCAATTCTACCTGCTCCAGCCGTGGCAAGGTGGGGGCATGGGGCCGAAGATGATGGAATGGGCGCTTGAGGAAGCGCGCGCGCGTGGGATGCGCGAGATGTACCTCTCGGTGTTCGTGGATAACGAGCGCGCCCGACGCTTCTACGCCAAGTACGACTTCAAGGACGTCGGCCGCTATGCCTTCATGGTCGGCGATCACGAGGACACCGATATCGTGATGCGGCGCGCGCTGTGACCTTGCCGGTGCCGTTCCGCGCCGCCGTTCTGAACGGCGTCGCGCACGGCTTCTTCGGGCGGCAAGGGGCGGATCGACGGGCATGCACGCCGGGCTCAACGTCGGGCTCGGGTCGGCGGACGAGGAGGCGGTGGTGCACGCCAATCGTTCGGCAGCGGTCGCGGCAGTCGCGCCGGGTGCGTGCCTGTTGACGCCCTATCAGATCCATTCGGCGACCTGCGTCACGGTCGACGCGCCGTTCGTCGAGCGACCGCAGGCGGACGCGCTGGTCACCGATCGCGCCGGCCTGGCGATCGGGGTGGTGACCGCGGACTGTGCGCCGGTACTGCTCGCCGATGCCGCAGCGGGGGTCGTCGGAGCAGCGCATGCCGGATGGAAGGGCGCGCTGGCCGGCGTCACCGATGCGACGGTCGCGGCGATGATCGCGCGCGGTGCGCAGGCGGAGCGGATCGTCGCGGCGGTGGGACCGTGCATCGCGCGCGCCAGCTATGAGGTCGACGATATGTTTCGCCGCCGCTTCGAGGAGGCGGATGCGGCCAACGAGCGGTTCTTCGTCGACGCACGCGCGGGGCATCATCGCTTCGACCTGGAAGGCTATGTGGTTCATCGGCTGGCGGCGGCGGGGGTGACGCGCGTCGCGGCGCTGGGGCTGGATACCTACGCCGACGAGGCGCGGTTCTTTTCCTACCGGCGCGCCACGCATCGCGGCGAGCCGAGCTATGGCCGCCAAATCGCGATCATCGCGCCGGCTGGGTAGAACAGACGCGGGATCGTTCCGCCGTGCCGCCGGTTGGTGGGCCGACACGGGAGAACGACCATGGCCGACGAAACCGTCCGCGAGGAATTAAGCGAGGGGCCGACCTTCGATCGAAAGGCAAAGCGTCCGATCAAGGGCGGGCTGATCTACCTCGGTTTCCTGCTCGTCGCGCTGATCCTGATCCTCTTCTACGCCGGCAACCTGATCTGACGTTTGTGTTCTGGTGGATGATCCACTGAAGCCCAAGCACTCCCCGGCCTTCGCCGGGGAGCAGGTAAAGAAAGCCGTTACAACACGAAGCGGCTGAGATCGGAGTTGCGCGCGACGCTCGACAATTGCCCTTCGACATAGGCAGCGTCGACCGTCACCGCCGCGCCCTGGCGATCCTCGGCGTTGAAGCTGACCTCTTCGAGCAGCTTCTCCATGACCGTCTGGAGTCGACGCGCGCCGATATTCTCGATCTCACCGTTCACTTCTGCCGCGATCCGCGCGATCGCGCGAATGCCATCGTCGGTGAAGCTGACGTCGACACCCTCGGTCGCGATCAATGCCTTGTACTGCGCGGGCAACGACGCCTTGGTGTCGGAGAGGATCGCGACGAAGTCGTCCTCGGTCAGCCCCTTCAGCTCGACGCGGATCGGCAGGCGGCCCTGAAGCTCGGGCAACAGATCGCTCGGCTTGGCGACATGGAACGCGCCCGATGCGATGAACAGGATGTGGTCGGTCTTCATCGGACCGTATTTGGTCGCGACAGTCGTCCCCTCGATCAGCGGCAATAGATCGCGCTGAACCCCCTCACGGCTGACCGACCCGCCGCGCACGTCGCTGACCGCAATCTTGTCGATCTCGTCGAGGAAGACGATGCCGTTCTCCTCGGCATCCTGAAGCGCGATGCGGCTGACTTCATCCTGATCGAGCCGCTTGTCGGCTTCTTCCTCGACCAGTTTCTCCCAGGCGGCGGGGACCAGCAATTTGCGGCGCTGCTTCGGGCCGCCGCCGAATGCCTTGCCCATCATTTCGCTGATGTTGATCATCCCCACCGATCCCTGCCCGCCCGGCAGTTCGAACGGCATCTGCGGAATCTGTTGCAGCTCCAGTTCGACTTCCTTGTCGGCGAGGTGCCCGTCGCGGAAACGTTGGCGGAAGCTTTCGCGCGTGGCCTGGCTTGCGTCCTTGCCGACCAGCGCGTCGAGCAGCCGGTCCATCGCCGACGCCTCGGCCTTGTCCTTCACCGCGACACGGCGGCGTTCCTTTTCCAGCCGCACGGCTTCCTCGACCAGGTCGCGCGCGATCTGTTCGACGTCGCGGCCGACATAGCCGACCTCGGTGAACTTGGTCGCTTCGACCTTGACGAACGGTGCGTCGGCGAGCTTGGCGAGCCGACGGCTGATCTCGGTCTTGCCGCAGCCGGTCGGCCCGATCATCAGGATGTTCTTGGGCGTGACCTCGTCGCGCAGGTCGGCCGAGAGCTGCTGGCGCCGCCAACGGTTACGCAACGCCACCGCGACCGCGCGCTTGGCGTCCTGCTGCCCGATGATATGCGCGTCGAGCGCGGCGACGATCGCCTTGGGGGTGAGATTATCGTTCATGGTTTTCTCTCAAGCCCCTCCCCTTCAGAGGAGGGGTTGGTGTGGGGTGGTTGCGGAACGGGCGCGAGCCTCAGCCCCCACCCCAATCCCTCCCCCGAGGGGAGGGGTGCCGAATTTACGTCGTGCTGTCCAGCGTCTCGATCGTGACGCGGTCGTTGGTGTAGACGCAGACCTCGGCGGCGATCTTCATCGCCTTGCGGCACAGCACCTCGGCGTCATTCTCGTACTCGACCAGCGCGCGCGCCGCGGCGAGCGCGAAATTGCCGCCCGAGCCGATCGCGGCGACCCCCGCCTCCGGCTCCAGCACGTCGCCATTGCCGGTGAGGATCAGCGTCACTTCCTTGTCGGCGACGATCATCATCGCCTCCAGGTTGCGGAGAAACTTGTCGGTGCGCCAATCCTTCGCAAGCTCGACCGCGGCGCGCATCAGGTGATAGCCGTGTCGCTCCAGCTTGGCCTCAAGCCGCTCGAACAACGTGAAGGCGTCGGCAGTCGCGCCCGCGAAGCCGGCGATGACCTTGCCGTCGCCGAGCGTGCGGACCTTGCGTGCATTGGGCTTCATCACGGTCTGGCCCATCGAGACCTGACCGTCGCCGATGACGACGACCTTGCCGCCGCGCCGTACCGAAAGGATGGTGGTGCCATGCCAGACCGGCATGGAATGTGGATCGTTCCCGTTCATAGGCCCCGAATTTGGGGCGCGCAGGTGTCCCAGGCAAGGGCAATGAAAGTTTGCGCCCCAGCGATGGTATCGCCACGTCGAAGCGACCATATGACGCGCGGAGAGTGAGTGCGTCGATGATAACCGACAGAGACCGATTGTATTTTCAGATGCGCGCCGAAGCCGAACTACGGCTGGCAGCAGAGGCGGAGGACCCGGTGGTGTGCCAGGCGCATTACGCGATGGCGACCCAATATCTGGAAGCTGCGCACGGCGCGAACATGCGCCTGCCGCCCGATCCGCAAAGGCTGGCGCGGTCGGGTTGATCCGTCATCGCGAGCGCAGTGCTCCGCTACGCTCGCAATGACGAAAAGCTATTTCGCCTTGGCCTTGCCCCACTCACGCGCGACGGTGTAGCCGAGATAGCCGGTCGCGAAGAGCGTGTAGAGCGGCTCCGGCAGGCCCGAGAGATAGGCGTTCATCGCCTGCGCGATCGCCATCGCCGCCTGCGGACGGACCGCTGCGATCAGCCCCATCGGGATGCTCCATAGCAGCAGCGCGTACATGACGTACAGGAAGCCCGGCCGCGCGCGGCTGGTCCATGGATCGGTCGCCTGCGCTTCGGCGAGGATCGCGGCCATCTGCGTCTTGACGCGCTCCAGCTCCTGCGTGCCTTCCATCCGCAGCAGCTCGCGCTGCGCCGCCTCTCGCGCGCGGGGATCGGGAATCAGTTTGTCGAGCAGCCCGGCGACCGGCCCGATGATCGTGTCGACGACCGCCATCCTCAGCGCTCCCCGTTGCCGACGCGGTTGGCGAGCCAGCCGTAGAGGAATGCCTCGTTGGCGGGGCGGCGCTCGGCGAGCGAGAGGTAGCGTTCGCCCTGCAGCGCCTCGACCGCGCGGATCAACACCGTTTCTGCGGTCGGGCTGCGGGTGGCGAGGAAACTGGCGAGCGCATCGAGCGTCTGCGCGCCGATCCGGCCATCGCAGGCAAGGTCGGGATAGTCGCGCCCGCCGCGGTTGAGCGCGGTGAGCGCGCGTTGCAGGAACGTGGCGGCGACGGCGGGCCCCATGTTGACCGGGGTGTCGAACAATTCGGCGGCGACCCGCGGGGCGCGGGTGGCGACACGGTCGAAGCCGGGCGCACGCCAATACAGCTCGCGATAGATCGCCACCGCCGCAGGCCGCGCGAAATGGCGCATGTCGCCGGTGTAGCCGTTGGCGCGCGCGACCGCCTCGGTGATGCCGAACCGGGTGGCGCCGCCTCGGTCGGCGGGGTTGTTCACATACCCGCCCTCGCGGTCGATCACCGCGTCGATAAGGTCGTCGATCATGCGTGACGTTCTCCTTGGTTGGATGGAGAACGTATCAGGAACGATGCTGTGTAGGACAGATCGCCTCCCCGTCATTCCCGCGCAGGCGAGAATCCAGAACCTCTGACGCCCGCGCTTCGATCGACAGACCTGCGCGTCTGGATTCCCGCCTTCGCGGGAATGACGGGGAGGAATGACGAGGGGGAATGACGAGGCGAGGGCGGTTACCGCCCCCGCACGATCTCACAGCCGACGCGCGCGTCGGGGTAGACGTCGGGCTTCATCGAGCGAACGCGAACCTCGCGCACGCGCGGGTCGGCGAGGCAGAAAGCGGCGATGCGCTCGACCAACGTCTCCTGCAACGCAAACCCCTCGCCCGCCGCCAGCGCCTGAATGCCGTCGCGGATCGTGTCATAGTCCAGCACCTCGCCGATCGTGTCCGCGTCGGGCGTCTGCGGGTAATCGACTGTCAGGCGCACCGAGACCAGCACGCGCTGCGGTGCCGCCTCGTGCGGGTGGATGCCGAGCCGCATCTGCACCGCGAGGTCGTCGAGGATGATCGCATAATCAGCCATGATCGGTCCCGAACATCACGTCACGCGCGCTCTTCACGAAACGCTGACCGCAGTCGACGAAGATGGTCTGTCCGGTGACGCTACGCGCCTCCAGCAGCCACACCACCGCCTCGGCGACCGCTTCCGCGCCGACCGGCCGCTGCAACAGATTGGCGCGCGCGACCGCGTCGAATTCGGCAGCGGTCTGGTCGCCGCTCGGCAGCGTCAGCCCCGGCGACACCGCATTGACGCGGATGCGCGGCGCATAAGCCTGCGCCATCAGCACCGTCGCCTGCGCCAGCGCGGCCTTGGTCAGCGTATAGCTGTAGAAATCGGGGTTGGGGTTGGCGAGCTTCTGGTCGAGCAGGTTGACGACCGCGCCCTCGCGCCCCTGCTCCGCCAGTGCGGCGGCGAGCAGCGATGGCGCGACGACGTTGACCGCATGGAGGCGCGCAGCGAGCGCCGCATCGGGCGCGGCGGGTGCGTCGAACGCGAAGAGCGACGCGCTGTTGACGAGCCCGTCGATCGCGCCGCGCTCGGACGCTCGGGCGAACAGCGCGCGGACGTCGGCAAGGTCGGCCAGATCGCCCTGCACCGCCACGCCGCCCAGTTCGGCGGCGAGCGCCTCGGCCTCGCGCTGTGACGTGCCGTAGTGGATCACGGGCTCATGCCCCGCCGCCGCGACCGCGCGCGCGATCGCCGCACCGAGCCGCTTCGCGCCGCCGGTCACCAGCACCCGCATCGCGGTCAGCCGAGTCCCATCAGCGACAGCACTTCCTTGCGGCTGCGGTCATCGTCGCGGAACACGCCCATCATGCGGCTGGTCACCATATTGACCCCCGAGGTGCGGACTCTTCGCGCAGTCATGCAGGCGTGGCTCGCCTCGATCACCACCGCGACGCCCAGCGGCTTCAAACCGTTCCAGATGCAATCGGCGACCTCGGCGGTCAGCCGTTCCTGCACCTGCAACCGCCGCGCATAACCGTGCAGCACGCGCGCCAGCTTCGAGATGCCGACGACATGGTTGCGCGGCAGGTAGGCGATGTGCGCCTTGCCGATGATCGGTGCCATATGGTGTTCGCAATGCGACTGGAACGGAATGTCTTTCAGCAGCACGATCTCGTCATAGCCGCCGACCTCCTCGAACACCCGCGACAGATGGACGCCCGGATCCTCGCCATAGCCGGCGCAATATTCCTTCCACGCGCGCGCCACGCGTTTCGGCGTGTCGACCAGCCCTTCGCGCGTGGGATCGTCACCGGCCCAGCGCAGCAGCGTGCGCACCGCCTCCGCCACGTCGGCGGGCACCGCGATCTTGCCGTCTTCCGCCACCAGATCGCCGTCGTCGAGCGTCGCCTGACCCTTGTCGTTCATCATGTCCTCGTTCGTATCGGCGCCGGCTGTAGCACGAATTGATCCACCGCAACCTGTCACACCTTCCGTGGGTTGCATCCTCCGCAACGGAGGAGACGGACGATGGCGGACAATCTGAAGAAGGGCGACGACGTGACCTGGAAGTCGCACGGCGGCACCGCGCACGGCACGGTCGAGAAGAAGCTGACGTCCGAAACCTCGATCAAGGGCCACAAGGTCAAGGCGTCGAAGGATGACCCGCAATATCTCGTGGAGAGTGACAACGGCGGAAAGGCGGCGCACAAGCCCGCTGCGCTGAAAAAGGCGTGACGCTGCGCAAGGCTCTCAGCGGGTCGGCGCGAATGGAAGGATAATAATGGCTACCACCCCCAAGACCGGCGGCATCCATGCGCCCGTTCAGCCCTCGGCTGAGCTGGGTGCGGTCGTCGGCAACGAGAAGCTGCCGCGCAGCCAGGTCATCAGCAAGGTGTGGGACTATATCAAGTCGAACAACCTGCAGAACCCGGAGAACAAGCGCGAAATCCTCGCCGACGACAATCTGAAGAAGGTGTTCGGCAAGGACAAGGTGACGATGTTCGAGATGAACAAGTACATCTCGCAGCACGTCAAGGCCTGAGGCTTTCGACCGACGCGCCGCTGATCATGATCGGCGGCGCGTTTTCTTGAAGCGGCCGCTGCAGTTCCGTGTTCCTGCGGGCGCAGGAACCCAGCGCCGCAAATTGCATCGCTTGAAATCTTTGGCATCCTGCGTTCGCAGGAGCAGGGTGCCTACACCGCCACTGGTGCCGCCGCGCGCGCCTCGTCGCCGAACACGCGGAGATAGCGGGCAATTTCCTCGGGCGTCCCCGTCGCCTTTGCGGGATTGTCGGACAGTTTGACCGCCGGCCGCCCGTCGGCACTCACCACCTTGCAGACCAGCGAGATCGGCTCCAGCCCGGTCGCGCCATCGGGATCGCAGCCGCGGAAGTCGTTGGTAAGGTTCGTCCCCCAGCCGAAGCTCGCCCGCACCCGGCCATGGAAATGGCGAAAGGTTTCCTCGATCGAATCGGTGTCCATCCCGTCGGAGAAGATCAGCAATTTTTCACGCGGATCGCGGCCGTGCGCCTGCCACCAGGCGATGATCCGCTCGCCCGCCTCGATCGGCGGGGCGCTGTCGGGCCGGAAGCCGGTCCAGTCCGCCACCCAATCGGGCGCATCACGCAGGAAGGCGGCGGTGCCGAACGCGTCAGGCAGCGCGATCAGCAGGTTGCCGCCATAGGCTCGCCGCCATTCGTCGAGCACCTGATACGGCGCCAGCGCGAGCGCGGCATCGTCGGGCGCGAGTGCGGCGGCGACCATCGGCAGCTCGTGCGCATTGGTGCCGATCGCCTCCAGATCGTGATCCATCGCCAGCAGCACGTTCGACGTGCCGATGAAGCGCGCGCCCAGCCCTTCCTTGAGCGCCTCGACGCACCACCGCTGCCACAGGAAACCGTGGCGGCGGCGCGTGCCGAAATCCGACAGCGCGAGGTCGGGCAGCGCCTGTAACCGCTCGACCTTCTCCCACAATTTCGCCTTGGCGCGCGCATAGAGGACGTCGAGCGTGAAGCGCCCCTTGCCGCGCAGCGCGGCCCGCGCGCGCAGCTCGTTGACGATCGCGAGCGCCGGGATCTCCCACATCGTCGTGCACATCCACGGGCCGTCGAAATGCAGCTCGAACTGCCCATCGACGGTGCGCAGCTCGTAGTCGGGAAGGCGGAAGTCGGCGAGCCAGCCGAGGAAATCGGGCCCGAACATCCGCGCTTCGCCATAGAAGCTGTTGCCGGCGAGCCAGATCAGCTCCTTCTTGGTGAAGCGCAACGACCGCGCGTGGTCGAGCTGCGCACGCAATTCGCCCTCGTCGATCACCTCGGCCAGCCGGACGCCGTGCGTACGGTTGATGAGCGCGAAGGTGGCGTGGGTATCGCGATGCCGCCGCCAGATCAGCTGAAGCATCAGCAGCTTGTAGAAATCTGTGTCGAGCAGGCTGCGCACGATCGGGTCGAGCCGCCAGCCATGATCCCAGGTACGCGTCGCGATGTCGGTGTAGACCATCGTCACGCCTCCCACGGGGTGATGTCGGGCTCGGCGCCGATCAGCGCGAGCCCGTGCGCGATCGAGGTCAGCTCGCCACCGGTCGCGATCCGCTCTGCGCCGAAGCGGCGATCGAAGATCGCGCGGATCGCGGGGATCAGCGACGAACCGCCGGTCAGGAACACGCGGTCGATCGCCCCCGCCTCGACCCCACCGCGCGTCAATGCGGCATCGAGCGCCACCTCGATCCGCACGAGATCGTCGGCGATCCAGCGCTCGAAATCCGCACGCGCCACATCGGCGGCGATGCGGATCCCGCCGCCCTCGAACGCGAATTCGGCATGGTCGGCGCTCGACAGAGCGCGCTTCAACTTGCCGACCGCGTCATAGAGCGGGAAGCCCTGCTCTTCCTCGACCAACGCGATCATCCGTCCGATCGCATCGGGATCGAGCGCGTCGCGTTGCAGCTTGCGCAATTCCTCCAGCGTGCGGCGGTTCCGCATCATCGCCAGCCGCGACCAGTCCGCGACGTCGTTGAAGAAGCCACCGGGAATATCGAGAGTCTTGCCGAACGATCGATATTGCCCACCCTTCCCCAGCAGCGGCAGCACCAGGTGCGAGACGATCCGCTGATCGAAGCGGTCGCCCGCGATCCCCACGCCGGTCGAGGCAAGCGGGACGCAGCGGCGCTCGGCCCCGGGGGCGGCGACGCGGACCAGCGAGAAGTCGGTCGTACCGCCGCCGAAATCGGCCACGAGGATCGTGGCCGGCTCGGTCAGCCGCGCGGCGAAGCTGTGCGCTGCGCCGAGCGGTTCGTAGACGTAATGCACCTCGGCCCCGAACTCGCGGAGCATCAGGTCATAACGTTGCCGCGCCAGCGCTTCGTCGGGGCGCGCGCCGGCATATTCGACCGGCCGCCCGACGATCACCCGCGCCGGGCGATCGTCGAGCTGCCCGCCGGCATGGCGTACCAGCTTCTGAAGCAACAGCCGGCCGAGATCCTCGAAGCGCATCTGGCGGTTGAAGATCGTCGTCCGCTCGAACAGCGGGCTGGCGGCAACGGTCTTGAACGATTGGACGAAGCGGCTGTCGAGCGGTGCCTCGAGATATTCGGCGATCGCCCATGGCCCCGCCTCACTGGCGACGCCGTTCCAGCCCTGCTCGTCCTCCCAGAAGCACAGGGCCGAGCGGAACACCGCGTCGGTCGCTTCCTTGCCGGTGAACTCGACCAGCCGGGCCTCGCCCTCGTCCGCGAGGGCGACGACGGTGTTGGTGGTGCCGAAATCGAGGCCGAGCGCGCGCGCCACGTCTTGCTCCGTCGCAGGTGTGGTGCCCCCGGCGAGATTCGAACTCACGGCCTGCGGTTTAGGAAACCGTCGCTCTATCCTGCTGAGCTACGGGGGCACGGGCGGTTTTCCTAGGTTTCCGCACGCGCCCGGTCAACGGCGAAGCGGGTCAGGCGAACAGCGCGGCATAGCCGTCCGGCTTGAACCCGACCTCGATACGCTCGCCGTCGACCAGCACCGGGCGCTTGATCGTGGAAGGATGCGCGATCATCAGCGCGCGCGCCTTCGCGGCGTCGATATCGGCCTTGTCGACGTCGGGCAGCTTGCGGAAGGTGGTGCCGGCGCGATTGAGCAGCGGCTCCCAGCCGAGCTGCGCGATCCAGGCGTCGAGTGCCTTTGGGTCGACGCCGGCCTTCTTATAGTCGTGGAAGGTATGCGCGATGTCATGCTCCGCGAGCCACGTGCGCGCCTTCTTGACCGTGTCGCAATTGGGGATGCCGTAGAGGGTGATCGTCATCGGTGGTCCTGTGTGCTTTTGAGCAATGGCCATGGTGGATGGAAGAGATGACCTGTCGCCCTTGCATCAAGCTACCGAATGGGTTTCGTCGGCGCCCAAAGGCTCAAGCCGCTTCTTGAGCAAGTCGAAGGTTGCCGGAGCAATATAGAGGCTGCGATGCGAACTCTTGTTTCGGTTGGCGATACGTGCACGGGCCTCATCATCCGCGCAGCTTACGGCCCACAAGCACGAAAGCGCCCCTACCTCATTTACTATAGCTCGCACCCTATCTCTTTCGGCGCGCGACCAGAAGCCGTAGTCAAGGACTACATTGATCCCCAACGAGAGGCATCAAAGCCATATCGGCTGCATAACTTCCAGGATTGCCGTTGCCTTTTCCTCGAAGATATCTGCGAGAGGGTCTTCTCCGAACTGGCGTGCCATCCATTCGTCCGGTGTGAAGCGCACCGCGCGGTGTTGACGCTCGAGCCTTTTGGCAAGCGTCGTTTTGCCGGCGCCTAGGAAGCCGAAAACCAGATGAGCCGTCGGTATGCGATCGCGAGGCAACGCAATGCTCGTGTTCGGCATCTACCGCCCCTGCGGTGCCACCAACTGCCGGACCATGCGGATCTCGGTCGCGAGACCGGGCTTCTTGGGCGTGCTGCGGATCAGGTAGATCGCCTCGGCCGCACCACCCGCGCCCTGCTTCTGCACACCGCTCGCCTGCGAACGGATGTCGCCGACCTCGAACGTCTGCGTTGGCAAGGTGACGAAACCGCCGCCGCTGCGTGCCTGCGCGGTTGCGAGCAGTTGCTGCCACTGGCGCTCGTCGATGACACCATCGGTGTTGCTGATCCGCACCGCACAGGAATGGATTGGCGGCGACTCGATCGTCACGACGATCCGGCTGCTCCCCGCCGACATCACCCAGCCGCGGCCGGGATCGTCTTTCAGATAGGTACGCAGTTCCTCGGCGGTCAGCGCGCGCGTGCCGGGCATCCTGGCCATCGCAGTCGCAATCCGCGCGTCGTCAGGGAAGACCCGGCCGCAGATCATGTCGAACATCGCCATCTGCCCTTGCCCGCGATATTGCGGCTTGTCGGGCAGCTGTTGTGGCGGCGCGGCCTGCAGCGCGACGAACAGGAGTGCGGCAATCATCGGTCACTCCATTGTGGTCGCGGCGACTGTGGCACGATTGGAAGGCGGCGGCCACTATGACGTCATTGCGAGCGCAGCGACGCAATCCAGTGCCGGATCAGGACGCCCTGGATTGCTTCGCTACGCTCGCAATGACGGGGCGAACTGTTGCCAGATGATCCGGCCGCGATCACGTCCCGCGCGACCGCAAGCCCGCGACAGCGCCACTCGGCAGCGAAGGACGACGCGACGACCATGCCCCGCATGGCCGTGTGCTGTCATCATTCCCATTCGATCGTACCAGGCGGCTTCGAGGTGTAGTCGTAGGTGACGCGGTTGATGCCCTTTACCTCGTTGATGATCCGCGTCGCGACGCGCGGCAGGAAGTCGCCGGGGAATTGAAACGCCTCGGCGGTCATCCCGTCGACCGAGGTCACCGCACGCAGCGCCAGCACGCTGTCATAGGTCCGTCCGTCGCCCATCACCCCGACCGACCGCACCGGCAGCAGCACGGCGAATGCCTGCCAGATCGTATCGTAGAGCCCGGCGTTGCGGATTTCCTCGAGATAGATCGCGTCCGCCTTGCGCAGGATGTCGCAGCGCTCGCGCGTCACCTCGCCGGGAATGCGGATCGCCAGCCCCGGTCCGGGGAACGGATGGCGGCTGACGAACACCTCGGGCAGGCCCAGTTCTCGACCGAGCGCGCGGACCTCGTCCTTGAACAATTCGCGCAGCGGCTCGACGAGCTTCATGTTCATCCGCGCGGGCAGGCCGCCGACATTGTGGTGGCTCTTGATCGTCACCGACGGACCGCCGGTGAAGCTGACGCTCTCGATCACGTCGGGGTAGAGCGTGCCCTGCGCGAGGAAGTCCGCGCCGCCGATCTTCTTGGCCTCGGCCTCGAAGACGTCGATGAAGGTCTTGCCGATGAACTTGCGCTTCGCCTCCGGGTCGGTGACGCCCGCAAGCCCGTCCATGAACAGGTCCTGCGCCTGCACATGCACCAGCGGGATGTTGTAGGCGCCGCGGAACAGGCCGACGACCTGCTCGGCCTCGCCCTCGCGCAGGATGCCGCCATCGACGAACACGCAGGTCAGTTGCTCGCCGATCGCCTCGTGGATCAGCACCGCGGCGACCGCCGAATCGACCCCGCCCGACAGGCCGCAGATCACGCGCTTGTCGCCGACCTGCTCACGGATTTCGGCGATCTTGACGCTGCGGAACTCGGCCATCGTCCAGTCACCCGCCAGCCCGCAGACGTGGCGTGCGAAATTGGCGATCAACTTGCCGCCGTCCGGCGTGTGGACGACCTCCGGGTGGAACTGCATCCCGAAATATTGCCGCGTCTCGTCGGCGGTGATCGCGAACGGCGCGCCCGGCGACGAAGCCACCGGAGCGAAGCCGGGGGCGAGCGCCGCGACATGATCGCCGTGGCTCATCCACACCTGGTGCTTCTCACCTGCCTGCCACAGCCCGTCGAACAGCGCGCAGGTCTGGTCGACCTCGACGAACGCCAGCCCGAACTCGCCCGACATGCCCTTCTCGACGCGGCCGCCGAGCTGGGTGTTCATCACCTGCTGGCCGTAACAGATGCCGAGCACCGGAACCCCGGCGTCGAAGATTTCCTGTGGCGCGCGCGGGCTGTTCTCATCGGTCACCGATGCGGGACCACCCGACAGGATCACACCCTTCGGCTTCAACCGCGCGAATGCTTCAGCGGCGGACTGGAAGGGCGCGACCTCGCTATAGACCCCCGCCTCGCGCACGCGACGCGCGATCAGCTGGGTCACCTGGCTGCCGAAATCGACGATGAGGATGTTGTCGGGATGCTCCATGGCGGGCCTGTAGCGGGATGGCGCGCGGGGGAAAGAGGGGTGAGGCGGGCAGTCCTCTCCGCAATGCCCGTTCGCGCTGAGGAAGCATTGAGCGCGTCAAAATGCTGTCTCGAAGCACTTTGGTCGTGGATACCCTTCGAGACTTGGCTTCGACAAGCTCAGCCATTCCTCAGGGCGAACGGATGTGGTTGAGATCTAGCTGCGCACGCCCTTCGGTACCGCCTCTCCTTTGCGCAGCGTCAGCACCTCGACGCCGGTCGCGGTCACCGCCACCGTATGCTCGAACTGCGCGGAGAGCTTGCCGTCGCCGGTCACGACCGTCCAGCCGTCGTCGCGGGTCGCGACCTTGCGGGTGCCCTGATTGACCATCGGTTCGACGGTGAAGGTCATGCCCTCGCGCAAAACCGTGCCGGTGCCGGGCCGGCCGTAATTGAGCACCTCGGGCGCCTCGTGCATCTCGCGCCCGATGCCATGGCCGCAGAAGTCGCGGACCACCGAATAGCCGTGTTGCTTGGCATGGCGATCGATCGCTGCGCCGACATCGCCGAGCCGCGCGCCGGCGCGGACCTGCGCGATCCCCTTCCACATCGCTTCCTGTGCGACGCGGACCAGCCGGCGTGCGGCGGGTGCGACCTCGCCGACCAGATAGGTCTTGCTCGAATCGGCGATGAAGCCGTTCTTTTCCAGCGTGATGTCGAGATTGACGATGTCGCCGTCACCCACAACATCCGCGTCGTTCGGCACGCCGTGACAGACGACCTGATTGATCGAGCTGTTGAGCACGAACGCGAAATCATACTGCCCCTTGCTGGCGGTGCGCGCGTGCAGTTCGTCGACGATGTAGCGCTCGACCAGATCGTTGATCGCGAGCGTCGATTGCCCGGCGAGCGTCTCGCGGTCGAGCATCTCGAACACCTTGGCGAGCAGCCGGCCGGACTCGCGCATCAGCGCCAACTCGTCGGGGCTCTTGAGGATCGCGGTCATGCGGCGGTCGCGATCGGGACGGCGGCACGCTCGCGGGCGACGATCTCGTTGAACGACAGCATCGGGTTCGCCTCGGCGAGCATCCCGATCTTCATCCAGAACTCGGCCTGCGCATTGATCGAGCGGCACATCACCGCACTCGCGCGACGCGCTTCCTCGTGCAGCAGGTCGTCGATCTTCACAATGCCCACACAGGTTCTCCACCGGGTTATCAACATACGAAGCGTGTATGGTGTGGATGGTACCGTGTCACTAGCCCCTCTTCGTCATTCCCGCGAAGGCGGGAATCCAGACGCGCGGCCCTCACGCTTCTTTCGAGACAGCATGGGTTCTGGATTCCCGCCTTCGCGGTAACGACGGTTGGGCAATCGTATCCCGCGAAACACGAAAAAGGCCGCCCCGTTACCGGAGCGGCCTGTTCGTTTCAGCGCAGTCGCCCGATCAGGCGGCGGCGTCGAAATCCTCGTCGTCGTTCATGACCGGGCCTGAGTCCTGACCCTTGGCCGAGACGTCGCGATCGACGAACTCGATGATCGCCATCGGCGAGGCGTCCGACGCGCGGATGCCGGCCTTGATGATGCGGGTGTAGCCGCCGTTGCGGTCGGCGTAGCGCGTGGCGAGTACGTCGAACAGCTTGACGAGCTGCGCGTCGTCGAGCAGCCGGGCGTGCGCCAGACGGCGGTTCGAGAGACCACCCTTCTTGCCGAGCGTCACCAGCTTCTCGATGTACGGGCGCAGTTCCTTCGCCTTGGCGACGGTGGTGGTGATCTGCTCATGCTTGATGAGCGCAGCCGACATGTTGCGGAACAGCGCGATGCGATGTGCCGAGGTACGCTGCAGCTTACGACCGCCTACACGATGGCGCATGATAGTCTTCCTTCTCGTTCGTCAGGGGGCCGTCTGACGGAAACCCCGGGACAGGTGAGGACGGTCAGGCTCACCGGAAAAAACCGTCGTCCCTGCGGAGGCAGGGACCCATATCTGGTCCGGCGTTCTGGACGCCGGTTGCTTTGGCAGGATGAGGCCGGGTGGCGACGCGGCGAAGCCGCGTCGTCGGTCGGGAGCCGTTCGGCTCCCGCCGGCCGAGGTGATCGCCGCGACGGGGATTAGCTCGCGCTAATCCCCTGCGATCACCCCATGATCTCCTGCTCGAGCTTCTTTGCCACTTCCTCGATGTTCTCGGGCGGCCAGCCGGGAATTTCCATCCCAAGCCGCAGCCCCATCGACGACAGCACTTCCTTGATCTCGTTGAGCGACTTGCGGCCGAAGTTCGGCGTGCGCAGCATCTCGGCCTCGGTCTTGCCGACCAGATCGCCGATATAGATGATGTTGTCGTTCTTGAGGCAGTTCGCCGAACGGACCGACAGTTCCAGCTCGTCGACCTTCTTGAGCAGGTAACGGTTGATCTGCGCGGTGTCGCTGGGCGCTTCGCCACCCGTCGCCGCCGGCGCCGCAACGCCGATCGGTGCCGAGCGCGTGACCGACGAATCGTCGAAGTGGACGAACAGCGCGAGCTGGTCCTGAAGGATACGACCAGCATAGCCGACCGCGTCTTCCGGGGTCACGGTGCCGTCGGTCTCGATCGTCAGCGTCAGCTTGTCGTAATCCAGGTCCTGCCCGACGCGAGTCGGGTCGACCTTGTACGACACCTGGCGTACCGGCGAGTAGAGCGCGTCGACGGGGATCAGCCCGATCGGCGCATCCGCCGGACGGTTGTTCACCGCCGCGACATAGCCCTTACCGACGTCGGCGGTCAGTTCCATGTTGAACGTCGCGCCCTCGTCGAGATGGCAGATCACCAGCTCGGGGTTCATCACCTCGATGTCGCCCGACACCGCGATATCACCCGCCTTCACCTCGGCCGGACCGGTGGCGGAAAGCTGGAGCCGCTTCGGGCCTTCGCCCTGCATGCGGATCGCGATCTGCTTCACGTTCAGGACGATGTCGGTCACGTCTTCACGGACCCCCGCCAGCGAGCTGAACTCGTGCAACACGTTCTCAATCTTGATCGAAGTCACCGCCGCACCTTGCAGTGACGACAACAGCACGCGCCGCAGCGCGTTGCCGAGCGTCAGGCCGAAACCACGCTCCAGCGGTTCGGCGATGAACGTCGCCTTGCGCTTGCCGTCACCGCTCTTCTTTTCGAGCTGGTTGGGCTTCTTCAGTTCTTGCCAGTTCTTTGCGTTGACAGACAAGCTCTCGTCCCTGGGGTTGGGCCGAGCGCGGGGGACGCGCACGGCCGGGTAATGAACGTGGCCGCTCGTCAGCAGCCACGCGAAGCGTGATCGTCAGACGCGACGGCGCTTGGACGGACGAACGCCGTTGTGCGGGATCGAGGTCACGTCGCGGATCGACGTGATCTGGAAACCGACCGCCTGCAGCGCGCGCAGTGCCGATTCGCGACCTGAACCCGGCCCCTTGACCTCGACCTCGATCGTGCGGACGCCATGCTCGGCGGCCTTCTTGCCCGCGTCCTCGGCAGCGACCTGCGCGGCGTACGGGGTCGACTTACGGCTGCCCTTGAAGCCCATCATGCCGGCCGACGACCAGCTGATCGCATTGCCCTGCGCATCGGTGATGGTGATCATGGTGTTGTTGAAGCTGGCGTTCACGTGCGCGACGCCTGCGGTGATGTTCTTGCGCTCGCGCCGACGGATGCGCTGCGGTGCCTGTGCCATATGGTATTCCTGACCTTATCTTACAACGCGGCCGGGAGGCGCGAACCTGCAACCGGCCAACGGAGAGGAAGAGCGCTAGCGCTTACTTCTTCTTACCGGCAATCGGCTTGGCCTTGCCCTTGCGGGTGCGCGCATTGGTGTGCGTGCGCTGGCCGCGGACCGGCAGGCCCTTACGGTGGCGCAGGCCGCGATAGCAGGCCAGGTCCATAAGGCGCTTGATGTTCATCGCGGTCTCGCGACGAAGATCACCCTCGACCGTGTGGTCGGCGTCGATCGCCTCGCGGATCTGCAGCACTTCCTGATCGCTCAGGTCCTGCACGCGACGATCGGCGGCGATGTTCAGCTTCGTGGTGATTTCCAGCGCCTTGGCCGGACCGATGCCGTGGATGTAGGTCAGCGCGATCAGAACGCGCTTGTTGGTCGGGATATTGACACCCGCGATACGTGCCATGAAATTTTTCTCCTGTGCTCCACGGGATGCGGCATGGCTGCCACGCACCCCATCTCGTCGCATTGCGTTTCCGCCCTGCCGCTTCCCCGAGCCGTCGCCGCGAACGCGGCAAGACGGCAGGCACGAACGTGCCGCCGGGATTCGGTAGATTGGAAGGAAGAGCGGTTAGGCGGGCGGTAACGTCGTGTCAAGCGATGGGTTCCGCCGCTCGCCTTCGACTCGCCGCAGCCCGACCCAGCGGCGGAGCGCGACGACGAACCACGCCAGTTCGACCAGCCCGAACGGCCACGCGCCTTGCAGAAAGCCATAGGCCGATCCGAGCAGGCAACCGATCGCGAACAGCAAGGTCCAGAACGCCGCCCGCGCTTCCATCGCGTAACAGACCAGCGTGAAGCTGACGGCGAAAAGTCCGAAGGCGGTAAGCGCGTCCATCCGCGGCCTTGTGGCCGAAGTGCCGGGTGAGGGCCACCCGACTCGCTGGAAAAAGAAAAGGCCGGCGGAGGACAGGGAACCTCCGCCGGCCATCGCCGCCCTTCGGGAGTTCAGGCGACGATCAGTGCCGTCGCCTCGGGGAGAGCGCTGCGACGGGGCAGCGTGTTTCCGCGCTGCCAACCCGATCGTCTCTACAGCCCCTCACCCCACGATCGCCTTACGCGACCATGACATTTCCGTCACTTATTGCGCCGGCACCTTGCCGAGGATCGACTCGATCTGTGCCGAGACGGCATCCATCGCGCCCATGCCGTCGACGCGCGACACCAGCCCGCGCGATTCGTAGATCGGGATGATCGGCGCGGTCTTGGCGCGATATTCGGCCATCCGCGTCCGCACCGTCTCCTCATTGTCATCGGGACGGCGCTTGAACTCGTGCGCGCCGCAGATGTCGCAGGTGCCCTCGACCTTCGGCTGCTTGAAACGATCGTGATAGCCGGTGCCGCAATTGCCGCAGGTGAAACGTCCGACGATACGCTCGACCAGCGCATCCTCGTCGACCTCCAGCTCGATGACGGCATCGAGCTTCTGGCCGCGCTCGTCGAGCAGCAGGTCGAGCGCGTCGGCCTGCGCGGCGGTACGCGGATAACCGTCGAAGATCGCACCATTCGCGGTGCCGGCATCGAGTCGCTCGCCGATCAGCGCCGAGACGATCGCATCGCTGACCAGCTCGCCGGCCTCCATCACCGCCTTGGCCTGCAGCCCGACCGGCGTGCCGGCCTTGACGGCGGCGCGCAGCATGTCGCCAGTCGACAACTGCACCACCCCATGATGCTCGACCAATCGTTGCGCCTGGGTTCCCTTGCCCGCCCCCGGCGGCCCCAGCAGAATGATGTTCACCGATCTCTCCCCTTTGCGCCCGTCCCTGTCGAGCGTCTTTGCCTTAGCGGCGGCGTGCGCCCTTCAGCTTCGCCTTCTTGATCAGGTCGCCGTATTGATGCGCCAACAGATGCGACTGGATCTGCGTCACCGTGTCCATCGTCACGTTGACGACGATCAACAGGCTGGTCCCGCCCAGATAGAAGGGGATCGACAGCGCCGACACCAGATACTCGGGCACCACGCAGATGAAGGTCAGGTAGGCCGCGCCGATCACCGTGATGCGGGTCAGCACGTAGTCGAAGTAGTTCTCGGTGTTCTTGCCGGGACGGATGCCCGGAATGAACCCGCCGTAGCGCTTCAGATTCTCGGCCGTCTCCTCCGGGTTGAAGACCACCGCGGTGTAGAAGAACGAGAAGAAGATGATGCCGGCGGCATAGAGCGCCATGTACACCGGCGAGCCGTGCTGGAGATACTGGTTCAGCCCGATCAGGATGTCGCCGAAGCGGCTCTCGCCCGCGACGCGGTTCCCCGCGAACTGCGTGATCGTCAGCGGCAGCAGCAGCAGCGACGAGGCGAAGATCGGAGGGATCACGCCCGCAGTGTTGATCTTGAGCGGCAAATGGCTGCGATCGGCCTGCATCCCGCGCTGCGTCTGCCGCTTGGGATATTGGATCAGGATGCGACGCTGCGCGCGCTCCATGAAGCAGATCAGCAGGATTAGCCCGACGACGACGACGATGATCGCGATGATCGACACCGCGCTGGTCGAGCCGGAGCGGCCGCCTTCCAGCAGGTTGAGCAGCGTCGTCGGCAGATGCGCGACGATGCCGGCCATGATGATGAGCGACACGCCGTTGCCGATGCCGCGGCTGGTAATCTGCTCACCCAGCCACATCAGGAACATCGTGCCGCCGATCAGCGAGATCACCGCGCCGACGCGGAACAGCATCCCCGGCTCGATCACCGCACCACCGGCCTCCAGGCCGCGCGCAATGAAATAGCCCTGCACGGCGGTCAGCCCGACCGTGCCGTAGCGGGTATATTGGTTGAGCTTCTTGCGCCCCGATTCGCCTTCCTTCTTGATCGCGGCGAGCTGCGGGCTCAGCGAGGTCGCCAGCTGCACGACGATCGACGCCGTGATGTACGGCATCACGCCCAGCGCGATCAGCGACGCGCGCGACAGCGAGCCGCCCGAGAAGGTGTTGAAGAAGTCGAGTACGCCGCCCTTCATCCGCTCGGCCAGGACGCCCAGCTGCGTCGGGTCGATCCCGGGCAGCGGAACATAGCTGAGCAAACGGAAGACGATCAGCGCACCGATCGTGAACCACAGTCGCTTCTTGAGGTCGGTAGCCTGCGAAAACTTCGCGAGGCTGATGCTCTGCGCCATCTGGTCGGCTGCGGATGCCATCGTGTCGGTGTATCCTGGAAACGAAGAAGGGCGGGATGCGTTTATACCGCCCCGCCGCTCATATAGGCGCTTGGCGCGCCTTGTCTAACCCGGGGAGGCGTCGCGATGCGCGAAAGAGGGTTCGGCGCGCCTTCCCCTCCGCGTCACCCCGGACTTGCTCCGGGTCCACCATGCCGCACATCGGCCATCGGCGATGCTTGCGGGAACGTGGATGCCGAAACAAGTCCGGCATGACGGAACAAGGGGCGAGGACAATAGTCCCCGTCCCTTGCCGAGTGGCTTACGCCTGCGCCTGCTTGCGCGCAGCCTGCGCGGTGCGGTGCTTGGCCTTGGCCTTGTCCGCGGCCGGCACGAGTTCCGGCACGGTGACCGAGCCACCCGCCTTCTCGACCGCTTCGCGCGCGGACGACGACACACCGGCAACGGTGAAGTTCAGCTTCGCCGAATATTCGCCCTTGGCGAGCAGACGGACGCCGTCCTTGCCGCCACGCGCCAGGCCAGCGGCCTTCAGCGCGGCGTGATCGATGTCGGTGGCGGTCAGCTTGCCCGAATCGACCGCCTTCTGGATCGCGCCCAGGTTCACCTCGGCATAATCCTTGGCGAAGATGTTGTTGAAGCCACGCTTCGGCAGACGCATGTGGAGCGGCATCTGGCCGCCCTCGAAGCCCGCGATCGACACGCCTTCGCGGCTCTTCTGACCCTTGACGCCACGGCCGCCGGTCTTGCCCTTGCCCGAGCCGATGCCGCGGCCGACGCGGATCTTGCGGTGGCGGGCGCCCTGGTTGTCGCTGAGTTCGTTGAGCTTCATGATATGCACTCGCTTTCGCTTTTTACGCGCTGAAATAAGGAAGGGGGCCGGTTAGCCCCCTTCGCTCGTCTTGTCATCACCGAAGTGACGAAGGGCTCAGCCCTCCACCACCTCGACCATGTGCTGCACCTTGCGTATCATGCCGCGGACCGACTCGGTATCTTCGAGTTCGGACACCTTGTGCATCTTGTTGAGGCCCAGGCCGACGAGGGTCGCGCGCTGGTCCTTGGTGCGCCGGATCGGCGATCCGGTCTGCTTCACCTTGATGGTCGCCATGTCGCCTTACTCCACCACGGCCGCGGCATCCGCCTCGGCGGTCTGCGCATCGGCACCGTGTGCGCGGCCCAGCAGGTCGGCAATCTTCTTGCCGCGACGCTGCGCCACCGACTTCGGCGAGGTCTGGTTACCCAGCGCCTCGAACGTCGCACGGATCATGTTGTACGGGTTCGACGTACCGACCGACTTGGTCACCACGTCGTGCACGCCCAGGCTCTCGAAGACGGCGCGCATCGGGCCACCCGCGATGATCCCGGTGCCCTGCGGCGCCGAGCGGACGGTCACGCGGCCGGCACCGAAGTGGCCGTTGCCGTCATGGTGCAGCGTGCGGCCTTCCTTCAGCGGCACGCGCATCATCTTCTTCTTGGCAGCGGCGGTCGCCTTGGAGATCGCCTCCGGCACTTCGCGTGCCTTGCCGTGACCGAAGCCGACGCGGCCCTTGCCGTCGCCTACGACGACCAGCGCTGCGAAGCCGAAGCGCTTACCGCCCTTCACCGTCTTCGAGACGCGGTTGATGTGGACCAGCTTCTCGATCAGCTCTTCGCCGCCGTCGTCCTGGCCACCGCGACGGTCGTCGCGACGACCACCGCGGCCGTCACGGCCACCGCCACGATTGCCACCGGGGCCACCACGACCGCCACCCGGGCCACCGCGACCACGGCCGCCGCGCGCACCGCGCTCGCCGCCGCCCTGGTAACCGCCGGCATTGCCGTCCTGCGGCGCCGCGGCGGGGGCTTCGTTCTCCGCAGCCTGCGGCTGCTGGTTGTTCTCGTCAGCCATGTCTTAGAACTCCAGTCCGGCTTCGCGCGCCGCCTCGGCCAGCGCCTTCACGCGGCCGTGAAACAGGAAGCCGCCACGATCGAAGACGACCTGCGTCACGCCAGCGGCCTTGGCCGCCTCTGCAACGCGCTTGCCGACGGCGGCAGCCGCCTCGGCATTGGCGGTCTTGCCCTCGTGGTTGGACACCGTCGACGCAGCGGCCACGGTGCGGCCCTGCGCGTCGTCGATGACCTGCGCATAGATGTGCTTGCCCGAACGATGCACCGACAGGCGCGGACGGGTGCCCGCACGCGCACGCAGCGCGGTACGGTTGCGGCGACGCCGCTTCTCGAAAAGCGAAAGACCCTTGGTCACTTCTTCTTCCCTTCCTTACGGAAGATATACTCGCCGTCGTACTTGATGCCCTTGCCCTTGTAAGGCTCCGGCTTGCGCCAGCGGCGGACTTCGGCGGCGAGCTGACCCACGCGCTGCTTGTCGGCACCGCTGATCTCGATGGTCGTGGCGTCCGGCGTCTTCACCTCGATGCCTTCCGGCACGTCGATGTTGACGTCGTGGCTGTAGCCGAGCTGCAGCTTCAGGTTCTTGCCCTGCGCCGCCGCACGATAGCCGACGCCGGTGATGAGCAGCTTCTTGGTGAAGCCCTCCGTCACGCCGGTGACCAGGTTCTGCACCAGCGTACGCTGCATGCCCCAGAAGGCACGCGCACGCTTGGTGTCGTTCGCCGGCTGCACGCCGATCGAGCCGTCCTGCACGTCGTACGAGATCAGCTCCGACATCGGCATGGTCAGCGTGCCCTTGGGGCCCTTGACCGACAGCTCGTTGCCGTTGCGGGTTGCGGTGACGCCCGAGGGAATCGGGACCGCCTTCTTGCCAATGCGGCTCATCAGAACACCTCCGCCAGCACTTCGCCACCGACGTTCTGCTCGCGCGCTTCCGCATCGGAAAGCACGCCGCGCGGCGTCGAGACGATGGTGATGCCAAGGCCGTTCATCACGCGCGGCAGGTCCTGCGACCCGCTGTAGATGCGGCGGCCGGGCTTGGAGACGCGCGCGACATGCTTGATCGCGGGCTGGCCCTCGAAATACTTCAGCTCGATGCGCACGCCGGCGGCGGGGCCCATCTGCTCTTCGGAATAGCCACGGATGTAGCCTTCGCGCTGGAGCACGTCGAGCACGCGGACGCGCAGCTTCGACGACGGCGAAAGGACGCTGTCCTTGCGCGCGCGCTGGCCGTTGCGGATACGGGTGAGCAGGTCACCCAGGGGATCGGTCACTGCCATCTTACGTCCTTACCAGCTCGACTTGGTGAGACCCGGGATCAGGCCCTTGTTGGCCAGATCGCGCAGCATCACACGGGCAAGCCCGAACTTGCGGTAGTACGCACGCGGACGACCGGTCAGCGCGCAGCGGTTGCGGATACGCGTGGGGTTCGCGTTGCGCGGCAGCTCGGCCATCTTCAGGCGCGCGATGAGACGCTCGGTCTCATCCAGCGACTGGTCGTTGGCCTGCGCCTTCAGCTTCGCCAGCTTGGGCGCATATTGCGCCACCAGCTTCTTGCGACGCTCGTTCTTGTTCACGGAACTCAGTTTCGCCATGGACTTAAGCTCTCTTTATCAGACCAGGAGGACGGTCATGCCGCCTTCTTCTCTTCGGTCGTTTCTTCCTCGATCGGGAAGGGGAAACCGAACAGACGGAGCAGCTCGCGCGCCTCGTCGTCGGTCTTCGCGCTCGTGGTCACGATCACATCCATGCCGCGCACCTTGTCGACGCGGTCATAGCTGATCTCCGGGAACACGATCTGCTCCTTGATGCCGCAGGCGTAATTGCCACGGCCGTCGAAGCTCTTCGGGTTCAGCCCGCGAAAGTCGCGAACGCGCGGCAGCGCGATCGTGATGAAGCGGTCGAGGAACTCGTACATACGCTCACGACGCAGCGTCACCTTGACGCCGATCGGCATACCTTCGCGCAGCTTGAACTGTGCGATCGACTTCTTCGCCTTGGTGATCACCGGCTTCTGGCCTGCGATCAGCTCCATCTCGGACGCGGCCTGGTCGACGCGCTTCTTGTCCTGCGTCGCTTCACCCACGCCCATGTTGAGCACGATCTTGTCGATGCGCGGGATCTCCAGCGCATTCTTGTAACCGAACTTCTCGGTCATCGCCGCGACGATGCGATCGTCATAGATCGCCTTCATGCGGGGCTTGTAGGCATCAGCCATCGATCTTCTCCCCGGTCTTCACGGCGACGCGGACCTTCTTGCCGTCCTGCGTCTCGAAACGGACGCGGGTCGGCTTGCCGTCGGCGGTGACGTGCGCCACCTTCGAGATGTGCAGCGGTGCCTCGATCTTCTCGAGACCGCCCTGCGGGTTCGCCTGGCTCGGCTTGCGGTGACGGGTCGCGACGTTGACGCCGCCCACGATCACCTTGCCGTCGCGCGGCATCGCCGCGGTGACGGTGCCGGTCTTGCCCTTGTCCTTGCCGGACAGGACGATGACCTGATCACCCTTCTTGATCTTCGCGGCGGCCATTACAGCACCTCCGGCGCGAGCGAGATGATCTTCATGTGCTTCTTGCCACGCAGTTCGCGAACCACCGGGCCGAAGATACGAGTGCCGATCGGCTCTTCGTTCTTGTTGACCAGCACCGCGGCGTTGCCGTCGAAACGGATCACCGAACCGTCGGCGCGACGGATGTCCTTGGCGGTACGCACGATCACCGCGCGGTGAACGTCGCCCTTCTTTACGCGGCCACGCGGCTGCGCTTCCTTGACGCTGACGACGATGATGTCGCCGACGCTGGCCGTGCGGCGCTTGGACCCGCCAAGCACCTTGATGCACTGCACCCGCTTCGCGCCGCTGTTGTCAGCGACGTCGAGATTGGATTGCATCTGGATCATCGATCCGCTTCCTTCTCGCTCATGGGGTGGATACCGACCCAACCCCGCCTAAAAAACGACCCCCGGCGGCGGGCTTGGCCCGCGCCAGGGGGAGCAGCCCGGTAGCCGCTCCGCCGATGGAAGGCAAGCCCCCATCCCACGTCGTCCCCCGCCCGCTCATGTGGTCTCCGCCCGGTCGGACGGACCCTGCACGAAACGGTGCGAGGTACTCGGTCACCGACGCTTACGCGTCGACGTCGACCCGATCCGGGGCCACGTGCGTGTTCACGCGGTCCAGGACCTTCCAGGTCTTCAGCTTCGACATCGGCGCGATCTCTTCGATGCGCACCGTTTCGCCAGCCTTATACTCGTTCGCCTCGTCATGGGCGTGATACTTCTTCGAACGGCGGATGATCTTGCCGTAGAGCGGGTGCTTGACCTTGCGCTCCACGTTCACGACCACCGTCTTCTCGCCCTTGTCGGAGACGATCACTCCGGTCAGCACGCGCTTCGGCATGTGTCGTCCTCTTACTTGGCCGCAGCCGCAGCGTTGCGCTGCGTCTGAAGGGTCTTGATGCGGGCGATGTCCTTGCGAACCTCACGAACGCGGCTCGGCTTCTCGAGCTGGCTCGTTGCCGCCTGGAAGCGCAGGTTGAACTGCTCGCGCTTCAGGTTGCCCAGGCTCTCGGAGAGCTGGTCGTCGCTCTGCCCGTTATAGTCGGTCTTGTTCGCCATCTTACTCGCCTCCCAGGTGCGAGGTGTCGCCGAGGCGCGCCACGACCTTGGTCTTGATCGGCAGCTTCATCGCGGCGCGCTCGAACGCCTCCGCGGCCAGCGGCCCTTCGACGCCGTCGAGCTCGAACAGGATCCGGCCCGGCTTGACGCGGGCGGCCCAGAACTCCGGCGAACCCTTACCCGAGCCCATGCGGACTTCGGCGGGCTTGCTCGACACCGGCACGTCCGGGAACACGCGGATCCACAGACGCCCCTGGCGCTTGATGTGACGCGTGATCGCGCGGCGGGCCGCCTCGATCTGACGCGCGGTGATACGATCCGGCTCCATCGCCTTGAGGCCATAGGAGCCGAAGTTCAGCGACGTACCGCCCTTGGCGTCGCCGTGAATACGGCCCTTGAACGCCTTGCGGAACTTGGTGCGCTTCGGTTGCAGCATGTCCGTTAATCCTTAGCGGCGGTCGTCGCGCGCCGGGCGCACGCCGGAGGTCTGAGCCTCCATCATGAGACGATCGGTAGCGAACGGGTCGTGACCGAGGATCTCGCCCTTGAACACCCACACCTTGACGCCGCAGACGCCGTACGCGGTGTGCGCTTCGGCATGAGCGTAGTCGATGTTAGCGCGCAGCGTGTGCAGCGGCACGCGGCCTTCACGATAGCTTTCCGAACGCGCGATTTCCGCGCCGCCCAGACGGCCACCGCAATAGACCTTGATGCCGTCGGCGCCGAGCCGCATCGCGGACTGCACCGCGCGCTTCATGGCGCGGCGGAACGCGATACGACGCTCGAGCTGGTCGGCGATGCCCTGTGCGATCAGCTTGGCATCGACTTCCGGCTTGCGGATCTCGACGATGTTCAGCGACACGTCCGAGCTGGTCATCGCGCCGAGCGTCTTGCGCAGCTTCTCGATGTCCGAGCCCTTCTTGCCGATGATGACACCGGGGCGGGCCGCGAAGATCGAGATCCGGCACAGCTTGGCCGGACGGTCGATCACCACCTTTGAGATCGCGGCCTGCGGCAGCGTCTTCATGATGTACTGGCGGATCTTCAGATCCTCCAGCAGCAGCTTCTTGTAATCCGCGCCCTCGGCGAACCAGCGGCTGTCCCAGGTGCGGTTGATCTGCAGGCGCAGACCGATCGGGTTGCTCTTGTGACCCATTAGGCTTCTTCCTGCTCGCGCACGACGATCCGCAGCCGCGAGAACGGCTTCAGGATGCGGGTGGACTTGCCGCGGCCGCGCGTGGCGAACCGCTTCATGGTGATCGACTTGCCGACCGACGCCTCGGCGACGATCAGTGCATCGACGTCGAGGTTGTGGTTGTTCTCGGCGTTGGCGATGGCCGAGGCCAGCACCTTGCGCGCATCGATCGCCATCGACTTCTTGGAGAAGGCGAGGATGTTCAACGCGTCGGCGGCCGAGCGGCCCCGGATCAGCGCCGCGACCAGGCCCAGCTTCTGCGCCGAACCACGGATCTGAGTGCCGACCGAGAGGGCTTCCTTCTCGCCGACCTTGCGGGGGGACTGAGGCTTGCTCATCAGCGCTTGCCCTTCTTGTCAGCCGCGTGACCCGGGAAATAGCGGGTCGGCGCGAATTCACCGAGCTTCATGCCGACCATGTCCTCGTTCACCGTCACCGGCACGAACTTGCGGCCGTTATAGACAGTGAAGGTCAGGCCGATGAACTGCGGCAGGATGGTGGAGCGACGCGACCAGGTCTTGATCGGCGCGCGGCCGCCCGAGTCCTGAGCGACTTCGGCCTTCTTGAGCAGGCTCAGTTCGACGAACGGGCCCTTCCAGACGGAGCGCGCCATTACTTCTTCCTCGCGTGACGGCTACGGATGATCATCTTGTCCGTAGACTTGTTGTGGCGCGTGCGCGCACCCTTGGTCGGCTTGCCCCACGGCGTCACCGGATGGCGACCGCCCGAGGTCCGGCCTTCACCACCGCCGTGCGGGTGGTCGACCGGGTTCTTCGCCACGCCGCGCGTCAGCGGGCGCGAGCCCAGCCAGCGCGAACGACCGGCCTTGCCGAGGTTCTGGTTCTGGTTGTCCGGGTTGGACACCGCACCGACCGTCGCCATGCAGTCGCCATGGATGTAGCGCTGCTCGCCCGAGTTCAGGCGGACGATGACCATACCGCGATCACGACCGACGACCTGGACGTACGTGCCGGCCGAACGTGCGATCTGACCGCCCTTGCCGGGCTTCATCTCGACGTTGTGGACGATGGTGCCGACGGGCATCTGGCCCAGCTCCATCGCGTTGCCCGGCTTCACGTCGGTCTTCTTGCCCGCGACGACCTTGTCGCCGACGGCCAGACGCTGCGGCGCGATGATGTACACCTGCTCGCCGTCCGGATAGGAGACGAGCGCGATGAACGCGGTGCGGTTGGGATCATATTCCAGCCGCTCGACCGTGCCGTCGACGTCCCACTTCCGACGCTTGAAGTCGATGAAGCGGTAACGCTGCTTGTGGCCACCCGCGATGCCGCGCGAGGTCACGTGGCCCTTGTTGTTGCGGCCGCCGGTCTTGCGCTTGCCTTCGGTCAGCGCCTTGACGGGCTTGCCCTTCCACAGCGAGGACTTGTCGACGAGGATCAGGCCGCGCTGCGCCGGCGAGGTCGGGTTATAATGCTTGAGTGCCATCTTACTTGGCCCCCTCGGTGACGTCGATCGACTGCCCCTCGCGGAGCGTCACGATCGCCTTCTTCATGTCGGACCGCTGGTAGGGCGCACCCTTCCAACGCTTGGTCTTGCCCTTCTGGACGATCGTGTTGACGCTGACGACGCTAACGTCGAACAGCGCTTCCACGGCCGCCTTGATCTCAGGCTTGGTCGCCTTGTTGGCGACCTTGAAGACCACCGCGTTCTGCTCGGAGAGCAGGGTCGCCTTCTCGGTGATGTGCGGCGCGACAATCACGTCATAATGACGGTTGTCGATCGCCTTTGCCGGCTTAGCCATTGAAGCGCGCCTCCAGCTTCTCGACCGCCGCGCGCGTCAGCACCAGCGTGTCAGCCTTGATGATGTCGTAGACGTTGGCGCCCACGGCCGGGATCATGTCCACGCCCGGAAGGTTGCGACCGGCGCGGAAGCCCTCGGCTGCCTCACCGTCGATCACCAGCGTACGCTTGCCCGTGTTGAGCCCGGCGAAATGACCCTTCAGCTCCTTGGTCTTGGCGACCTCGAAACCTTCCAGGACGATCAGCGAACCCGCCTTGGCGTGGCTGCTGAGTGCCATCTTCAGACCCAGTGCACGGATCTTCTTGTTCAGGCCCGGATTGAAATCGCGGACGCGGGCGCCGTGCGCCTTACCACCGCCGATGAACACCGGAGCGCGACGATCGCCGTGACGAGCGACGCCGCCGCCCTTCTGGCGACCGAGCTTCTTGCCCGACCGTGCGACATCCGAACGCTCGCGGGTGCCGCGCGCGGTCGCGCGACGCTTCTCGAGCTGCCAGGTCACGACGCGGTGCAGGATGTCGGCGCGCGGATCGAGGCCGAAGACCTCGTCGTTGAGCTCGACTTCGCCCGTGTCGGTGCCGGCGAAGGAAGAAATCTTGACCTTCACTTCTTAGCCCTCCTGGCTCTCGGCAGCTGCCGGAGCAGGGTCTGCGGAAACATTGTTGTTGGCCGCCTTGATCGACGCCGGGAACGGCGCGCTCTCATGACGATCCTGCTTGACGGCGTCCTTGACGAACAGCCAGCCGCCCTTGGAGCCGGGGACCGAACCCTTGACGAAGATCAGACCGCGCTCGACGTCGGTGCCGACGATCTCGAGGTTCTGCTGCGTGCGGTTGCGGTCGCCCATGTGGCCGGCCATCTTCTTGTTCTTGAAGACGCGACCCGGATCCTGACGGTTACCCGTCGAACCATGCGAACGGTGGCTGACCGACACGCCGTGCGTGGCGCGCAGACCGCCGAAGTTCCAGCGCTTCATGGCGCCGGCGAAGCCCTTGCCCTGCGTGCGACCCTGGATGTCGACCAGCTGGCCGGCAACATAGTGGTCGGCCGACAGTTCGGCCCCGACGTCGAGGAGATTGTCCTCGCTCACGCGGAATTCGTGAACGATCGCCTTCGGCTCGACCTCGGCCTTGCCGAAGTGGCCGCGCTGCGGCTTGGCAACGTTCTTTGCCTTGGCGACACCTGCACCAAGCTGGACGGCCGTGTAGCCGTCCCGGTCATTTTCGCGACGGGCGATGACCTGAAGCGCCTCGATCTGCAGGACGGTGACCGGCACGTGGCGGCCGTCGTCCTGGAACAGGCGGGTCATCCCCATTTTCTTCGCGATCACGCCAGTACGCATGATCCCTTGCTCCTTGACAGAGGCACCCTGAAGCCCATCCCCAGGGTGCTTGCGACCCGCGGCTTGCACCACGGATCAGTCCGGCCCGGAATAGCGAAGCGTGCCCCCGTCCCGGGCTGGGCGCTCTCCACGAGGGAGAGCAGACGGGAGACGCTGGACCCGGCTACCCAAGGGCGACCGGCGGTATCTCATGGTCGTCGAAGCGTCCGCTCAGGCGGTGCGCTCGGCGGTTTCGCGTAATACGCCACGAAACGACAAACCCGCGGGGCTCACGTCAACCGCGGGAGCCGGCCGATTACGCCAGCTTGATCTCGACGTCAACACCGGCCGCCAGATCGAGCTTCATCAGCGCGTCGACGGTCTGCGGGGTCGGCTGTACGATGTCGAGCATCCGCTTGTAGGTGCGGACCTCGAACTGCTCACGCGACTTCTTATCGATGTGGGGCCCACGGTTGACCGTGAACTTCTCGATGCGGGTCGGGAGCGGAATGGGACCACGGATGAGCGCGCCGGTGCGGCGCGCGGTTTCGGCGATGTCGCCGGTCGCCTGATCGAGCACGCGATGATCGAACGCCTTCAGGCGGATGCGGATGTTGCTGTCCATAGTCCCTACCAATGCGAAAGAGCGGGATGCCTGCCCTGCCCGTCCTGCCGGATGACCCGGCCCGACGAATCGGGAGCACCTCTTGCTGTTCTCGAACGAAAACCGAAGCGGCGGCATTACTGCCGCCCTCATTAAAAGGCAACCGCCCGACGCACCTTTCGGCACGCCGGGCGGCTGCTTTTGCGACGGACCGCGTGAAGCGGCCCGGCGTCCTTACTTGGTGATGCCGCTCACGACACCCGCGCCGACGGTCCGGCCACCCTCACGGATGGTGAAACGCTGGCCGACGTCCATCGCGATCGGGGCGATCAGCTTGATGCCCAGTGCGACGTTGTCGCCCGGCATGACCATCTCGGTGCCCTCGGGCAGCTCGACGGTGCCGGTCACGTCGGTCGTACGGAAGTAGAACTGCGGACGATAGTTGGCGAAGAACGGCGTGTGACGGCCACCCTCGTCCTTCGACAGCACGTACACTTCCGACGCGAAGTCGGTGTGCGGCTTGATCGAGCCCGGCTTGCAGAGCACCTGGCCACGCTCGACTTCGTCACGAGCGACGCCACGGATCAGCGCGCCGACGTTGTCGCCCGCCTGGCCCTGGTCGAGCAGCTTGCGGAACATCTCGACGCCGGTGACGGTGGTCTTGCGGACGGTCGGGTGGATGCCGACGATCTCGACTTCCTCACCGACCTTGACGATGCCGGTCTCGACACGGCCGGTCACGACCGTACCACGACCCGAGATCGAGAACACGTCCTCGATCGGCATCATGAACGGCTTGTCCAGCGGACGCTCCGGCTGCGGGATGTACTCGTCGACCGCCTTCATCAGCTCCATGACCGCATCCGGCCCGAGCTTCTGGTTCGAACCCGACAGCGCGCAGGTCGCCGAGCCCTTGATGATCGGAATGTCGTCGCCCGGGAACTCGTACGAGCTGAGCAGCTCGCGGACTTCCAGCTCGACCAGCTCGAGGATTTCCTCGTCGTCGACCAGATCGACCTTGTTCATGAACACGACCATCGCCGGCACGCCGACCTGACGGGCGAGCAGGATGTGCTCGCGGGTCTGCGGCATCGGGCCGTCGGTGGCCGACACGACCAGGATCGCGCCGTCCATCTGCGCCGCGCCGGTGATCATGTTCTTCACATAATCGGCGTGGCCCGGGCAGTCGACGTGCGCATAGTGGCGGTTTGCCGTCTCGTACTCGACGTGCGCGGTCGAGATCGTGATGCCGCGCTCGCGCTCTTCCGGTGCCTTGTCGATGTTTGCGAAGTCGACCGCGGCGTTGCCCGCGACGTTCTCCGCCAGCACCTTCGTGATCGCTGCGGTCAGCGAGGTCTTGCCATGGTCGACGTGACCGATGGTGCCGATGTTCAGGTGCGGCTTGTTCCGCTCAAACTTAGCCTTAGCCATTGTTTCCCTACCTTCTTGGATTCGTCTTCGCGAACGGAGCCGCGCCAGAACGCGGCCCCATAGCGGCTGTTTAACCGTTGTGCAAACCCTGCCCCGCTCTTGCGAGCCGACACAGGAGTGAATCCTGCGTCGTCGGACGGGATCGGCAGGCCGACCCGCCGGCCGGCCGTGCGGCGTCTCGGGGGCAGATCACCCTGCCCCCGTGCGCCTTAGGCGAGCTTCGCCTTCACCTCATCCGCGACGTTCTGCGGCACTTCATCATAGTGCGAGAACTGCATCGAGTAGCTGGCGCGGCCCTGCGTGAACGAGCGGAGCGAGTTCACGTAACCGAACATGTTCGCCAGCGGGACCATCGCGGTCACCGCCTGCGCGTTGCCGCGCGTGTCGGTGCCCTGGATCTGGCCACGACGCGAGTTCATGTCGCCGATGACGTCACCCAGATAATCTTCCGGGGTCACGACCTCGACCTTCATCACCGGCTCGAGCAGCGTGATGCCGGCCTTCTGCGCGCCTTCGCGCATCGCGCCGCGGGCGGTGATTTCGAACGCCAGCGCCGACGAGTCGACGTCGTGGTACGCACCGTCATACAGCGTGATGTCGAAGTCGATGATCGGGAAGCCGACCAGCGAACCGGTCGCCGCCGTCTCGCGGAAGCCCTTCTCGATCGCGGGGATATATTCGCGCGGAATGTTACCGCCCTTGATCTCGTCCTTGAAGATGATGCCCGCGCCGCGCTCGCCCGGCGTCAGCTTCACCTTCACGCGACCGAACTGGCCGGTGCCGCCCGACTGCTTCTTGTGGGTGTAGTCGATATCGACGGCCTTCTTGAGGTACTCGCGATACGCCACCTGCGGCGCACCGACGTTCGCCTCGACCTTGAACTCGCGCTTCATGCGATCGACGAGGATCTCGAGGTGAAGCTCGCCCATCCCCTTGATGATCGTCTGGCCCGATTCGTGATCGGTCGACACGCGGAACGAGGGATCCTCGGCAGCCAGACGATTGAGCGCGATGCCCATCTTTTCCTGGTCGGCCTTGGTCTTCGGCTCCACCGACAGCTCGATCACCGGCTCCGGGAATTCCATGCGCTCCAGGATGATCGGGTGCGCGGGATCGCAGAGCGTGTCGCCGGTCGTCGTTTCCTTCAGGCCCGCGATCGCGACGATGTCGCCCGCACGCGCCTCGTCGATGTCCTCACGCGAGTTCGCATGCATGAGGAGCATACGGCCGATCTTTTCCTTCTTGTCCTTCACCGAGTTCAGGTAGCCGCCCTTGACGAGGACGCCCGAATAGATGCGCGCGAAGGTCAGCGAGCCGACGAACGGGTCGTTCATGATCTTGAACGCAAGCGCCGAGAACGGCGCCTCGTCCGACGACGGACGCTCGTCCGGCGTCTCGCCGTCGAGCTTCACGCCCTTGATCGCCGGCACGTCGAGCGGGCTCGGCAGATAGTCGACGACTGCGTCGAGCAGCGGCTGCACGCCCTTGTTCTTGAACGCCGAACCGCAGACCACCGGGACGAACGACATGTTCAGCGTGCCCTTGCGGATCAGCGCCTTCAGCGTCTTGGAATCGGGCTCGTTGCCCTCCAGATACGCCTCCATCGCGTCGTCGTCCTGCTCGACAGCCAGCTCGATCAGGTCGTTGCGATACTTCGCCGCCTTCTCGACCATGTCGTCGGGGATCGGCTGATATTCGAACTTAGCGCCCAGCGACTCTTCGAGCCAGATGATCGCGCGGTTCTCGACCAAGTCGACCAAGCCCTTGAACCCGCCCTCGATACCGATCGGGAGGTACAGCACCGCCGGCTTCGCGCCGAGACGCTCGATGATCGAGTTGACGCAGAAATAGAAATCGGCGCCGGTGCGGTCGAGCTTGTTGACGAAGCACATGCGCGGCACGCCGTACTTGTCGGCCTGACGCCACACGGTTTCCGACTGCGGCTCCACGCCCGCGACGCCGTCGAAGCACGCGACCGCGCCGTCGAGGACGCGCAGCGAACGCTCGACCTCGATCGTGAAGTCGACGTGGCCCGGCGTGTCGATGATGTTGATCAGATGCTCGGGGCCATTGCCCTCTTCGGCCTTCCACTTGCAGGTGGTGGCAGCCGACGTGATCGTGATCCCGCGCTCCTGCTCCTGCTCCATCCAGTCCATCGTGGCGGTGCCCTCATGGACTTCGCCGATCTTGTAGGACTTGCCGGTGTAGTAAAGAATACGCTCGGTCGTCGTCGTCTTGCCGGCGTCGATGTGCGCCATGATGCCGATATTACGGTAGAGTTCGAGCGGATGGCTGCGGGCCATGAACGGGCTTCCTTGAGCAGATGTGGGGAGCGCAGCGTGTCGCCGGCTCCCCACGATATAGGTCAGATTTGAGACGCTTCCAAGACAGGCCGCGTCCGCATCGCCGCTGTTACCAGCGGTAGTGCGAGAAGGCGCGGTTCGCTTCCGCCATGCGGTGCGTGTCTTCGCGCTTCTTCACCGCGTTGCCGCGGTTGTTCGACGCATCGAGCAGCTCGCCCGACAGGCGCGCCGACATCGTGTTCTCGCTGCGCGCACGAGCGGCAGTGATCAGCCAGCGGATCGCCAGCGCCTGCGCACGCTCGGGACGCACCTCGACCGGAACCTGGTAGGTCGCACCGCCGACGCGGCGGCTGCGGACTTCGATGCCCGGCTTGATGTTGTTCAGCGCATCGTGGAACACGCCGATCGGCTCGCGCTTGGCGCGGGTCTCGACGGTGTTCATCGCCGAATAGACGATGCCTTCGGCGACCGACTTCTTGCCGTCGAGCATCACCGAATTCATGAACTTGGACAGAACCTCATCCCCGTACACGGGATCAGGCAGGATTTCCCGCTTCTCGGGACGACGACGACGCGCCATAATGAATACCTTTCAATCAGCTGGTGAGAATACGGGAGCGGCTTACTTCGGCCGCTTCGCACCGTACTTCGACCGCGACTGCTTGCGGTCCTTGACGCCCTGCGTGTCGAGCACGCCGCGCAGCACATGGTAACGCACACCGGGAAGGTCGCGCACACGGCCGCCGCGGATCAGCACCACCGAGTGCTCCTGCAGGTTGTGGCCTTCACCCGGGATGTAGCTGATGACTTCGCGCTGGTTGGTCAGGCGAACCTTGGCCACCTTGCGCAACGCCGAGTTCGGCTTCTTCGGGGTCGTGGTATAGACACGGGTGCAGACGCCGCGCTTTTGCGGGTTCTGCTCCATCGCAGGGACCTTGCTCTTGGCCTTCTGCGGGTCGCGGCCCTTACGGACCAGCTGGTTGATCGTCGGCATTGAAGCCTTCACCTTTCAGACTAGGTTACTTTGCTGGAGCCCTAAAACACAGACTTGGAATACGAAAAGGGACCGCGGCGCCGCCGCTTGTGCGGCGACCGGATGGCCCTTGATGCATCCAGCAATGTTCAAGCTGCCCGGCGGAGTCGCCTCCTTCCGGACCGGCGCGCTATACGCACGCTCACCCCATCGGTCAATCGCCCCGTCGGTCGATCGCCACGTCGGGGAGCAAGCGGCTTGCCGTTCCGCGTCTAACGGGTAAGGGCACGCTCTTCACCTGGATCATCAGGACACGGAATGATCGACGCTCTGGCCCGGGCGCGCCTGTTGCGCGACCGCGACCGCTATCTCCTGCTCGCCGCCGCCGCGTTGCTCTATCTACTCAGCGTCCCGTTCGTCAGCGGCGACATGCGCGTGCATCTGATTCCGTGGACGAAGTATCTGGTCGATCACGGACGCTTCGCGGCGCTGGCGGACAGCTTTGCGGATTATACCCCGCCCTACCTCTACCTGCTGGCGCTCGCGTCGAACGCCGATGCCGCGCTCGGAGCGGCGGGCGTCATCAAATTGCTGTCGGTCCTGAGCACGATCTTCGTCGCCTGGACGGTGCGGGTGTTGCTGGCCAGCTGCGTGCCCGCGCGCGCGGCGACCAATGGCGCGCTGCTGACGTTGCTGCTGCCGACCATGATCGGCAACGGCCCGGTTTGGGGTCAGTGCGATGCGCTATATGGCGGGTGCGTGCTGCTGGCGGTGGCCGGGTTCATGCGTGATCGGCCTGCCGCGGCGATGACGGCGGTCGGGCTGGCAATCGCCTTCAAGCTGCAAGGCGTGTTCATCGCGCCACTGGTTCTCGCGATGCTATGGTCGCGCCGCGCGCCGTTGTGGACGATCCTGATCCCGCCGCTCGTCTATGTCGCTGCGATGGCGCCCGCGTGGCTGGCCGGGCGACCTGCCTATGATCTTGCGACGATCTATCTCGCGCAGGGGCATTCCTATCACGATCTCGCGCGATCGGTGCCGAACATCTGGCAGATCCTGCGCGCACTCGTCTCGATCCCTTACGAAGCCGGCGTAATCGTCGGGCTGCTCGCCGCCGCCAGCGCGGTCGTCTGGACCGCATGGCGGGCGCGCCGTCATCTCGACACGCCGATCGACCTGCTGCTGCTCGCGCTGACCGGCGCGGTGCTGCTGCCCTATCTATTGCCGAAGATGCACAACCGTTACTTCTTCACCGCCGATCTGCTGGCGTTCGCCTATGCGTTCGTTCGCCCGACGAAGCGGACGGTGCGGATCGCCGTGCTGGTGCAGGTCGGCTCGCTGCTATCGTACCTGACGTTCCTGATCGACCTGACCGGCGGCGCATTCGTCGGCGCGTTCGCGATGAGCGCCGCACTGGTCCTGGTGCTGCGCGAGTTCCGCGAGCGCTTCACTTCAGTGGATCATGCCCCCAGTTCATGAGCGAATAGCGCCAGTCCGAATGCTCCTTGTCCTTCGTGGGTCCACCCTGCGCCAGATGGCGATGCACGTAGCCGACCACCTTCTTCATGTGCGCGTAGTCGTCGTCGGTCAGGTCGGCCTTCTTCTTGCGCTTGATCGCGACGATCCGCCGGCCTGACTCATGCCCGACGCTCTCGCCTGATCCTTTGCCGTCGTCTCCCTTCCAGCCGACGCTCTTGCTCTCGTCGCTGTCGAGAAACTTCTCCAATTCGGCCGGCGCCATGTTGACCGCCTCGGCAAAGTCCTTCGCAATCGCATCGTGATCGTCGGCCATCTGCTTCTCCTCACACGGGAAAAGCACTGACGCGCAGAACGGTTCAATCGCGCAGCCGGGCGCTCAGGAACGCGATCAGCGCATCGACCCGTGCCGGGCGCAACGCGCTGGGCGGTGTGAGCAAGTGAAGGCCGATTGGCGCGGGCGCCCAGTCGTGGAGGATCTCGACCACCCGCCCCGCCGCCAGCGCCTCGCCGACGATGAAGCTGGGCAGCCGCGCGATGCCCAGCCCGGCCTCGAGCGCCGGGACCAGCGCCTCGCCGCTATTCGCCGCCAGCGGCCCGGCCGCGCGCACCGACACCTCCGCGCCCTCCGGACCCCGGAAACGCCACGGGCCGGTGATATTGGTATAGCCGAGCAGCCGGTGTTCCCCGAGCTGCGCCGCATGGGTCGGCGTGCCATGCTCGGCAAGATACGACGGCGCGGCCACCAGATGCGCCGCGATCGAGCACAATCGCCGCGCGCGCAGCGAGCTGTCGGGCAGATCGGCGATCCGCAACGCCACGTCGAATCCCTCCGCGACGATATCGACACGCGCATCGGACAAGTGCAACTCGATCTCGATCTGCGGATGCTCGCGCAGGAAGTCGGCGAGCAGCGGCGCGACATTCTTGACCCCGAAGGTCATCGGCGCGGCCAGCCGCACCCGCCCGCTCGGCATACGCGCGCCGATCCGTGCCGCCTCCTCGGCGGCCTGCGCCTCGGCGACGATCCGTGCAGCATGATCGGCGAGCGGCGCGCCCGCCTCGGTCAGCGCCAGTCGCCTCGAGGTGCGATGGAACAGCGACACCCCCAGATGCGCTTCCAGCCGCGACACCGCCTTGGACACCGTCGCCTTGCTCAACCCGATCGCATCTGCCGCGCCGCTGAACGACCGGTGCTCGGCCACTGCGGCGAAGATCGCCCAGGCCTCGAAATCAGGGAGCCTCATGGCTTGCCACTTTATGCGGCGAAACGATCCGTTTCAATCGTTTCTGTTTTTGGGAGGGTCACGGCTCCCTAGCTTGGTGGCAACGAAACGGAGGTTCATCATGACCGACACCGCCACCCTTACCCGCACCGCCGGCATCGAGCGCCGTGGCTTCGAAACGCTGGGTCATGCCAACCACGGCTGGCTCGACGCGCGCCATCATTTCTCGTTCGCCAATTACCATGATCCGGCGCGGGAGAGCTGGGGCGCGATCCGCGTCTGGAACGATGACACGATCGCGCCGAACAGCGGCTTTCCCCGCACCCGCATCGCGACATGGAGATCATCACCTATGTCCGCAAAGGCGCGATCACGCACCAGGACTCGCTCGGCAACACCGGCCGCACCGAGGCTGGCGACGTGCAGGTGATGAGCGCGGGTTCGGGCGTGCGGCACGCCGAATACAATCTCGAAAGCGAGCCGACCACGCTGTTCCAGATCTGGATCGAACCGACCCGTAGCGGCGGTGCACCGAGCTGGGGTGCCAAGCCCTTTCCGAAGGGCGATCGTACCGGCAAGTTCGTGACGCTCGCCAGCGGGTTCGAGGCGGACGTCACCGGGCCGGGCGCGGCGCTGCCGATCCGGGCGGAGGCGCGGGTGCTGGCGGCGACGCTGGCGGCCGGCGAGACGCTCAGCCACGACGTCGGCGAAGGTCGCCACGCCTATCTGGTCCCGGCGACCGGCGCGATCGAGATCGACGGCCAGCGCTTTGCGGCGCGCGACGGCGTTGCGATCACCGGCGGCCGCACCATCACCATCACCGCGATCGACGAGGCCGAACTGGTGCTCGTCGACGCCAACTGACTTTCTGAAGGGAGCTGACGACCATGACCAAGGTGCTCGTGCTTTATTATTCGTCCTACGGCCATATCGAGATGATGGCCGACGCCATCGCGGAAGGCGCGCGCAGCGGCGGCGCAGAGGTCGACATCCGTCGCGTCGCCGAAACCGCGCCCGCCGAGATTGTCAAGGCAGCCGGCTTCAAGACTGACACCGCGCATCCCGAGATCGAGGGGCCGGATGCGCTCGCCAATTATGACGCGATCGTCGTCGGCGCCCCGACCCGCTACGGCCGGATGCCGAGCCAGATGGCGGCGTTCTGGGATACGACCGGCGGGCTGTGGATGAAGGGTGCGCTGATCGGCAAGGTCGGCGGCGCGTTCACCTCGACCGCCAGCCAGCATGGCGGTCAGGAAACGACATTGTTCTCGATCCTCACCAACCTGCTCCACCATGGCATGACGATCGTCGGGCTCGACTATGGCTACCAGGGCCAGATGGGTGTCGACGAGGTCAAGGGCGGCACACCGTACGGCGCGAGCACGCTCGCCGATGGCGACGGCAGCCGTCAGCCCTCGGCGGTCGAACTGGACGGCGCGCGCTACCAGGGCAAGCGCATCGCCGAGACCGCCGCTAAGCTGAAGGCGTAAGAGCCTTGAGTGTCGTCGCGGGGGCTGGATCTCTGGGCGACACTTATAACAAGACGCGTCACCCCGGCGAAGGCCGGGGCCCAGTTGGGAAGGCAGGGGTGATGAAGCGCGGCCTCCATCATCAGCGTCTCCCAACTGGGCCCCGGCCTTCGCCGGGGTGACGACCTTGAATCAGGTGACCCCATTCGTGGGCGGCAGCTACCGCTTCTTCGCCCGCGCCACCTTGCACTTACCCTTGCGGCACTCCGGCGGCGCGATCGCTCCCATATACACCGGCGGCGCAGCGACCTGCGCGATTACGACCGGATCGCGCGGCACCGCCGGTTCGGCCGGGTAGCGCACCCGCGCATCGGCGAACAACGCCCGCGCCCGTGCTGCCCCCGGCACCGTGGCGCTCGCCCCCACCCAGCGCCAGTGCCACGGCTCCCATTTCACGCGTTGGCGATTGCCCGCCGGGAACGACATTTCGAAGCCGTAGCGCGCCGCATTCTTCACGAGCCAGCGAAACGCCGGGGTCGCCGCGACGCACGCCTCGGCGTCCGGGCAATCGTTGCGGCGCGGGCGAAACGCGAAGTCGAGCGCGAAGCCGGTAGCGTGCTCGCTATGTCCCGGCGGCGCGACCGACAAGGCGCGCTGCGCGGCATCGGTCTGTCCCTCGCGGCAGAACACCGCTTCCTGATAGGTGATCGAGCGGTGGCACGACAAGGCGAGGATCTGGCCGCCCGCCGCCGGGTCGCGCGCCGCTGCCTCGATCAGCCGCTGCAGATCGGGCAACACCTCGCGCCGCAGCACGCAGGAATTGACCGACAGGGCCGAGGGCACGGGGACCAGCGCGTCGGGCGCGGCGTCACCATAAGGCAGATGCCCGAGCACGCGGCCATCCGCAGACGTCGGCACGCGCCCGCCATCGCACAATTGCGCCTGCACGGGAGTGGCGGCGATTACTGCCAGCGCGGCGAGGATCGTCGGAAGTTGCACCGCGCCCTCTGGCCATGCCGCGCGGCAACTGGCAAGAGCCGCGCCATGTTGGGTCAGCATGTTCTCTTCCTCGATGGCGAGGCGTTGGTCATCGACAAGCCCGCCGGGCTGCCGGTCGATCCGCCGCGTGCCGGCGGCCTCAGCCTCGAAAATCATCTGTCGTCGCTCACCTTCGGGTTCCACCGCTGGCCGGTCGCGGTGCACCGCCTCGACCGCGACACGAGCGGCTGCCTGCTGCTGTCGCGCAATCCCAAGGCGCACGCGCGGTTCCAGCAGGCGTTCGAGCGCGGTGAGGTCAGCAAGCGCTATGTCGCGATCCTCGATGGCGTGCCCACCGGTGAGTTCGGGACGATTGACCTGCCACTCGGCAAGGTATCGACCGCCGAGGAAGGCTGGCGGATGACCCGCGACCCGCGCGGCAAGGCGGCGCGCACCGACTGGCGCCTGCTGGGGACGCACGATGGCCGCGCCCTGGTCGAGTTCCGCCCCGCCACGGGGCGCACGCACCAGATCCGCGTCCACGCGCGCGAGGGGCTCGGCGTGCCGGTCACCGGCGATCCCGTCTATGGCACGGCGCATCCCGGCGGCATGATGCTCCACGCCATCGCCCTGTCGCTGCCGCGCACGGGCAAGGAGGACGTGGCCGCAGAGGCACCGTGGCCGGAGCGGTTCACGGCATTGGGGTTCGAGGAAGACAAGACGGACTGAGCCGGTCATCCGGCACGGCCGCGAGGTCCGGTTGCGCCAATTAGCGGATACCACGGAGTAGGTGTACGAGAGGCCCGAAGGAGAATCCTCCATGCTCCGGCGCCCGCGCAACACTATCCTTCTGGTTCTCGCCGCCGCGTCTTGCCAGATCGCGGCGGCACCGGCGCCGATTGATCCATTAAGCACGCGCATTTCGTTGATACGGGATCGCTTCGTCACCGCCGTTCGACGTTGTGGCATAACGCCACGGTTCGTACCGACGATCGCGGTTCTGAGCACGCCCTCCGTCATCGCGTATGACGATACTCAGCGAACAATCTTTGTCGGTCGCTGGGAGACGCTGCCACCGCCGATCCAAAGTTTCTTTGAACGATGGGCGGCGAAGGACTTCCCCGGACAGCCGCCGCATCGTTTGTACGACCAACTTTTCAATGACTTCCTCGTCGGGCATGAATTGGGGCACTGGCTGGCGGATCAATCAATCCGATCGCTTGGGCTGGATCATTACGACGCAGAAATCATGGCGAACCGATTTGCGATCGCCTTCTCCAATCTGCGCCACCCTATGAAGACCGGCCGCATTGTCGGGCGCTTCTCCTATCTGACGACATTGCCGAACCCGGTTCCGCCCGGTGAGGATGAGCGTACGTGGTTCAACACTCATTATGAGAGCCTCGGACGGACGAACCCGCTCGCCTATAACTGGTATCAGGGTCGATTCATGGCGCAGGCTTGGAAGCTTCGCCATACAGGTAATTTCTGCGCACTTGTCAAAGCATCAACCGACGACAGTTGACCTCCAACTCAAGAGATTGAGGCGGACAGTCCTTCGCAGCGTTCGGCTCTTTCCCTCGGGAGTGAGGCTCCACCAGATCGATCGTACCGCCGGTGCACCCTCAAGCCGATGTCCGCTTGCGCTCAAAACTGGCCGTTGCGGGCGTCCGTGACAAAGCAATGGCGGACGGTAAGCCCGCTGAATAATGTGGCGCCATGAAAATTCATTCGCTTAGCTATCCAAGGCGTGCAGTGGTTGGACTGATAGCAGCCCTTGTCATCGGGTTTGCTGTTGTTGCGACCTGCAACACCGTTTGGGCTGCGACACGCGGCGTAAGCGTATTGCGGTTGTGGGATGACGCCAGCCCATTCCAAATTTTGATTGCTGGATCACCATATGCGGTGCTCGCTGTCTTCGGGATCAGCGCTCGGCGACCATGGCTCGTTGGACTTTGCCTTACCGCAGCATTTTGGGGCTACTATCTGTGGAAAATCACGACTTTTGACGGGATTGGCGGAGCCAACATCGGGCTAGGCATCCTGATGATGTTTTCGCCAATTCTGATCATAGCCGGCAGCTTGTTCGCGCTGGTTACGCTCGCGAATGGGCGAGGCGCGGACGATATGGCCAATGGCCGCTAAAGGGCGGCACAACTCAAAAGCTGACCGTCCGCTTCCCACCAGCTCTCGCCCCATCAAGCTAACCCTAATCAAACGCCGGTTTCTTCCGCCCCGCCTTCACCGCCGCTCGGCCCTTCTTCGCATCCACCCGCCGCACCTGCGACGCCCGCGTCGGCTTGGTCGCGCGGCGCTTGGCCTGCACCACCGTCGCCTCGCGCACCAGCGCCAGCAACCGCTCGCGCACGTCCGCCCGGTTCATATGCTGCGACCGGGAGCCCTCGCTGCGAAGCGTCAGCACGCCGTCGCGCGTCATCCGCGTTCCCGCCAGCTCCGCCAGCCGCAGCTTCACCCGCTCGGGCAGATCGGAACCTGCCACGTCAAATCGCAGCAGCACCGCCGAATCGGTCGTATTGACATGCTGCCCCCCGCCCCACCCGAGCGGGTGAAGCTCTCCTCGATCAGATCGGTGTCGATGCTGATCGAACGGGTGACGGGAAGGCGGGCCATCCACGCTCCTTAAAGCCGAAGGCCCGGCCGCACCATCGGTGCGACCGGGCCTCTCGTCCTGCGCCGCGTCGCGGCTCAGGCGGCGGGGACGTCGATCAGCCGCGGATGGGCGACCCAGTCGAAGTTCGGATCACCGCGCATCTGCTTGCCGTTCCCGAGATCGCCGCCATTGCAGCTCAGCAGCTTGTTGATGCAGTTATCCATCCACGTCTTCATGGTATCGTCGTCCCACGCGCCCATCCAGTCGGCGTGGAAGGTCGAGCCCGGACGCTTGACCGGCATCCCCGGCATGGTGTCCGACGACAGCGACCAGGTCGACTTGCCCGCCGACCATTCGCCCGACCGGTCGAGATCCTCATCGACTTCGTACCATGCGCCCAGCGTGAAGGCCGGGATGACGTACGGCAGGTTCGCCGGGCACTTCAGCACGCCGGTATCGCCATAGTCCGCATAGCCGACATGGCTGCGGTGATCGGCGCTGTTCAGGTTCTTGCCGTCCCAGCAGTTCGGACCATTGACGACCGCGCCGATCCGGTTGCCGACCGGGCAGTTCTTCGCCGCGGTCACGATGTCCGCATAATGGCCCGGCGTGGCCGTCGGACCATCGCAGTTGAAGTAGAAATGCTCGGCAACACCCGTGCTCATGTTGTAGCCGAAGATGTAGCGCATCCCGCGCGGCAGCGCGACGCATGCCTTGCCCATCTTCTGACAGTCGGGGCTGCTTTCGGGCAAGCGCTTGTAGTAGATCACGACGTAGTCGGGGCGCACCACCTTGCCCTTGCCGTTCAGCATCGCCGGGATCCAGTAGGCCGAGCGGTTCAGCATGTTGTTGCAGGTGCTGTCACCCTTGGTCCGCAGGCTGCCGTACGTCGAATAAGCGTTGGCAGCGGTGTTACCGAAGAACTGGTGCAGGTGGCTCTTGCCCGGCTGCCCCGGGAAGACGATCGGATCGTCGCGCCGCACCTGGCCTGGGCTGCACATGAAGCGGAACGCACCGACGACGTCGGGACGACCGGTGCTCGCGATCTCGCCACTGCCCCACGACGGGACCAGATACTTGTCGGCATCGAAATTCGAAGCAATCCGATCGAGCTGACCCTGTCCGGGCAGCAATCCCTTAGAGATCGCGCCCGGAACCGGCTCGATCGTCTTGGCGGTGCCATTGCTGGTGATCGTCGCAGGCAGGACACCACTAAGTTTCGTCGTCATCGGCGCGGCGATGACCGTCACTTTGCTTGCGATCGTCTTGATCGTGCTCGACGAGATAGTGGCGGCATAAGCAGTTGAGGCGGCCAGGATCATGGCGCCCGAAATGACGATCTTTTTCATCACAGTCCCTGGCGTTGTTGGCGTTCTCGGAACCTTTGGTTCTCTCAGAACGCTGTTGTTCGACCGGCACGGCCGATGCCGCGCTGTAGAGACATGATTAGCGACAAAACCCTAACATAATCTAACACTTTTGGTTTATTTTTGTTAATAGTGCGAATACTTAGGGGACCGCTACAAGGATGCTGGTTACTTCCTGTTTACTTCATTTACCAGCGTCTTAATTTCGGTTCGTCCCGCACCGCACTCCCTCTGGCGCAGCACCCGCTCAGCCCCTACCTCGACACAGATGTACAATTTCCAGATCGAAGCCGAATCGAAGCCGGCGCTGTATCGCGAGCTTCTTGAGGCGCTTGACGCGCTGACTGCGGGTGAGCGCGATGGTATCGCGAACATGGCCAATGCCGCCGCGCTGATCGCGCAATATCTGCCGGACCTGAACTGGTCGGGGTTCTACCGGCTGGTCGAGGACGAGCTGGTGCTCGGACCGTTCCAGGGCAAGGCCGCCTGTATCCGCATCCCGCTCGGCAAGGGCGTGTGCGGAACGGCGGCGGCGGAGCGGCGCACGCAGTTGGTCGCCGACGTCCACGCCTTCCCCGGGCACATCGCCTGCGATGCGGCAAGCCGCTCGGAACTGGTGGTGCCGATCGTCCGCGACGGCGCGCTGCTAGGGGTGCTCGACCTCGACAGCCCGTCGCCGGCGCGCTTCGACGAAGAGGACGCCCGCGGGTGCGAGGCCCTCATGGAGATGCTGGCGGGGCGGCTGTAGTCCGCTCGCCACGGCTCGCGTGGCGAACCGTTACTTCTTCTCGCGCCCCGCGAACGTAACGAGGCTTTCCGCACCATTTGCGCCGATCGCGGCGACACCGAAGAAATGGTCGTCGACCGGGACGCCCGCGACGTCGAGGCTGGTACCGGTCGCCTCGCGCGACTGCGTCCAGGCCGCTGCATCGGCGCGCCGCCAATAGATCTTGTAGCGCGTCGCCCCCGGCACCGCGGTCCACGTCACCTTCGTGTCATAGGATAACGCTCCCGAGATCGACGCCACCGGCGGCGCGGCGGGGGCGGCGGCAAGCCGCGCGATCGTCGCGACGTTGATCGCGGTCACCTTCGCCAGATACGGGAAGTCCATCCCTTCGATCGTGTCGGCGAAGACGCGTCCGTTCTCGGTGCGCACATCCTGATGCTGCCGATCCCAATTCTCCGCCGCGACCGAGAAGCGCACCGCCGGATAGCCTTGCTTCAGGAACGGCTCGTGATCGCCGCCGCGTCCGAAGCGGTCAGGGCGGCGATCGACGAACACCCCGAACCCGCCGGGGATCGTGCCCGCGATCCCGTCGATCGCCTTGGCGAGCGCGCGGCTCGGGCCGTCGTCCTCGCCACCGACGCCGCGCCGCTCGGTCGCCTCCGCCAGCGATTCGCTGCTGCGGATCCCTTCGGAAAAGACGCGGACATAGCCGTCGATCGTCACCCCGCCCTGCCCGACCGTATTGCCGACGATATCGTTGTTGAGCATCGCATCGACCTGCCAGCCACGCGCCCGGGCGGTCTCGGCGAGCAGGGTCGCGCCCCACAGCCCCTGCTCTTCGCCTGAAAACGCGACATAGACGATGTTCGCCGCGAATTTCTCCTTCGACAGGATGCGTGCCGCCTCCAGCACCAGCGCGACGCCGCTCGCGTCATCGTTCGCGCCGGGCGCGTCGCTGGTCACGTTCATCACGTCGGTGACGCGGCTGTCGATGTGCGCGCCGACGATGATGTAGCGATTGGGGTCGCTGCCCTTCTGCACGCCCAGCACGTCCTCGATCACCACGCCATCGGGTGCGCGCGGACCGACGAAGCGGCGCGACAGCCGCTCGGTCGCGATACATCCCCCGCACGCACGCGACAGCGAGGCGAACTCGCCCGCCACCCATTTGCGCGCCGCACCGATCCCCCGCTTCGGATCGGTGGCCGACGACAGCGAGTGGCGGGTACCGAACGACACCAGTTTTTCGACGGTGGCGCGTTGCCGCGCCTGCGACGGTGCCTCTCGCGCCATGGCAGGAGTGGCGATGAGCAAGGAAGCGGCGGCGAGCAGCAGGCGATGGTTCATCGCGCGGTTGTGACGGGGGAATCGCCCATGCTCAAGCGATTGCGATCAGCTCAGCCGGTCGATCGCCTCTGCCGACAACCCGCCGGGCACGATCATCAGCGGCACCGGCAATGACCCGACATCCGCCGCGAAATGGTTGACCAGCGCACCGGGGGCGCCATCGGCGGCGGCGCCCAGCACCAAGGCGGCGATCTGCGGATTTTCGGCGATCATCGCGCGGATCACCTTCGGCCCGTCGCCGCTGCGCACCGTGATCGAGGGGCGCACGCCCGATTCTTCCAGCAACGTGCCGGCCGCGCGCGCCACCAGCCCTTCGGCGTGCCGTTGCTGCTCGTCCTCGATCGTCGCCTGCACGCCGCCGAAGGGAATGAACTCCTGCGGCGGCAACAAGGCGAGGATCTCGACCCCGCCGCCAGTCTTCACCGCGCGTCGCGCCGCGAACCGCAAGGCGATCAGCGCCTCGGGCGTGTCGTCGATCACCGTCAGATAGATGCGCATCACGCCCCCTTTGCACGCCGGTGTACCGGTCGCGACCCGTCACGCCAAGCACATGGGAGAAGGAGGCGGGCTTGACCATACGGCGCGCGTCCGCAAGAGACGGGCGCCTGTCCCACGAGCCTCTCGAGGATCACGATGCCGATCGAAATCAAGATGCCTGCCCTGTCGCCGACGATGGAGGAGGGCACGCTGGCCAAATGGCTCGTGAAGGAAGGCGATATGGTCAAGGCCGGTGACATCATGGCCGAGATCGAGACCGACAAGGCGACCATGGAGTTCGAAGCGGTCGACGAGGGTGTCATCTCGAAGATTGCGGTTGCCGAAGGATCGGACGGCGTGAAGGTCGGCACGGTTATCGCGCTGCTGCTCGCCGATGGCGAGGAAGAGGGTGAGAGCACCCCCGCCCCCGCCGCCAAGGAGAGCGAGCCCAAGCCCTCGCCGGCCGACCCGAACAAGACCGGCACCGAGGCGCAGCCCGCCAAGGAAGACGTTCGCGACCATGGCAAGCCCGCCGATCCCAAGCCCGCTCCTGCGCGTCAGGACGGCGACCGCGTCAAGGCGAGCCCGCTCGCGCGCCGTCTCGCCGCCGACAAGGGCGTCGACCTGTCGGGCGTGAAGGGCAGCGGCCCCAACGGCCGGATCGTGAAGGCCGATGTCGACGGTGCGCAGCCGGGCAAGGCCTCCGCGCCGACCGCCGCCGCGGGCAGCGCCGTCCCCGCGACGTCGCCGGCTCCCGCGCCGACCCCGGCGCAGGTCCCCGATATTCCGCATGAGCTGACCAAGCTCACCAACATGCGCAAGACGATCGCGCGTCGCCTGACCGAATCGAAGCAGCAGGTGCCGCACATCTACCTGACGGTAGACGTGCAGCTCGACAAGCTGCTCAAGCTGCGCGGCGAGCTCAACGCCGGGCTCGAGTCGCGCGGCCTGAAGCTGTCGGTGAACGACCTGCTCATCAAGGCGCTCGCCGTCTCGCTGATCCAGGTGCCGAAGTGCAACGTGATGTTCACCCCGGACCAGCTCGTCAGCTTCCAGCGTGCCGACATCTCGGTCGCCGTATCGACCCCCGACGGCCTCATCACCCCGGTCATCACCGAGGCCGATACCGCGTCGCTGTCGAGCATCTCGACCCGGATGAAGGACCTCGCCGCACGCGCGCGCGACAAGAAGCTGAAGCCGGAGGAATTCACCGGCGGCACCGCGTCGATCAGCAACATGGGTATGTTCGGGATCAAGCAGTTCGAGGCGGTCATCAACCCGCCGCAGGGCATGATCCTCGCGGTCGGCGCGGGCGAAAAGCGCCCCTGGGTGCTGGGTGACGGTTCGCTCGGCGTCGCGTCTATCATGTCGGCGACCGGCAGCTTCGATCACCGCGCGATCGACGGGGCGGACGGTGCGCAGCTGATGAAGGCGTTCCGCGAGCTGGTCGAGAACCCGCTGGCGATGCTCGCCTGAGGCAGGTGCGCGTGGCGCAGATGGAGCTGGGCGCGGACAAGCGCGAGATCGCGTGGAGCGCGCTGTCGCTCGGCGTAACCGCCTTGGTCTTCAAGGGCGCGGCGTGGAGCTATCCGCAGGGCGCCGAGACAATCTGGCTGGTCGGCGCGGCGACGTTGGTCGCGGTCGGCCTGCTCGGTGCGCGCGACATCTGGCGCGTCCGCCGCCAAGGAGCCGCTGCATGAGCGCGAGCGAACTGCAACAGGCGCCGACGATCCGCGTCTCGGCAATGCCCGCCGATGCCAATGCGTACGGCGATATCTTCGGCGGCTGGCTGATGAGCCTGATGGACTCGGCGGCCGGACTCACCGCGGCGCGGCGCGCACGCGGGCGCGCGGTGACGATCGCGATGGACGGAATGCAATTCCACGCTCCCGTCCATGTCGGCGACGAAGTGTCGGTCTACACGAAGATCGAACGCGTCGGACGTACCTCGATCGCGATCCAGGTCGAAAGCTGGGCGCGCGACCGGCACGGCGAGGAATCGCGCAAGGTCACGGAAGCGCGCTTCACCTTCGTCGCGATCGACGAGGACCGTCGCCCCCGCGAAGTGCCGCCGGCGGCGTAAGAATTTTTCGGGCCGTTGCGCCCGTGGTGACAACAGGGGCTGCGGCCCGGGAGTGGTTACATGGCTGACACCTACGACCTTATCGTTCTCGGCTCCGGCCCCGGCGGCTATGTCGCCGCGATCCGCGGCGCGCAGCTCGGCCTGAAGGTCGCGATCGTCGAGCGCGAACGGCTCGGCGGGATCTGCCTCAACTGGGGCTGCATTCCGACCAAGGCGCTGCTGCGCACCTCCGAAATCTATCATTATATGACCCACGCGGGCGATTACGGGCTCAAGGCCGAGAATATCGGCTTCGATCTCGCCAAGATCGTCGATCGCAGCCGCAAGGTCTCCGGCCAGCTCAATGCCGGCGTCAAGGGCCTGATGAAGAAGAACAAGATCACGGTGGTCGAAGGCTTCGGCACGATCACGGCCAAGGGCAAGCTGTCGGTCAAGCAGGGCAACGGCACCGTCGATCTGGAGGCCAAGCACATCCTCGTCGCGACCGGCGCCCGCGCCCGCGACCTGCCGTTCGCCAAGGCCGACGGCAAGCGCATCTGGACCTATCGCCACGCGATGGTGCCCGAGGCAATGCCGACCAAGCTGCTGGTGATCGGCTCGGGCGCGATCGGCGTCGAGTTCGCGAGCTTCTACAACGACATGGGCGCGGACGTGACGATCGTCGAGATGCTCCCGCGCATCCTGCCGGTCGAAGACGAGGAAGTCAGCGCCTTCATGGAAAAGCGCCTGACCAAGGACGGGATCAAGATCGTCACCGGTGCCGCGCTCGAGAAGATCGACACCGGCGCTGACGGCGTGAAGGCGACGATCAAGGGCAAGGACGGCAAGTCCACCACCGAAGACTATAGCCACGTCATCGTCGCGATCGGCATCGTCCCCAACACCGAGGAGATCGGGCTGGAGAAGCTGGGCGTCACCACCGAGCGCGGCCATATCAAGGTCGACGGCTTTGGGCGCACGAACGTCGAGGGTATCTACGCGATCGGCGACGTCACCGGCGCGCCGTGGCTGGCGCACAAGGCGAGCCACGAAGGCATCGTCTGCGTCGAGAAGCTGGCGGGCGGCAACCCGCACGCGTTCGAGACGTGGAATATTCCGGGCTGCACCTACAGCCGCCCGCAGGTGGCGAGCGTCGGACTGACCGAGGCGAAGGCGAAGGAAACGGGCCGCGACGTCAAGGTCGGCAAATTCCCGTTCATTGGCAACGGCAAGGCGATCGCGCTGGGCGAGGCGGACGGCTTCATCAAGACCGTCTTCGACGCCAAGACCGGCGAACTGCTCGGCGCACACATGGTCGGCGCGGAAGTGACCGAGTTGATCCAGGGCTATGTCGTCGCGCGCCAGTTGGAGACGACCGAGCACGAGCTGATGGAAACGGTGTTCGCGCACCCGACGCTCAGCGAGATGATGCACGAGAGTGTGCTGGGCGCCTACGGCCGCGCGATCCACTTCTAGGCGCGGCGGCGTGTCGATCGTTCGGGACGCCTCCTACCTTCGTCGCCCCGGCCCGCGCCGGGGCCGCACTTCCTGATGACCGTCGCTTCAAATCGAAGCGCGTTTTCAGCGACGCTCTACGGATCATGGGAGCGGCTTTCGAAGTTGGCGCGCACGGCTGTCGTTTGGGTGCAACGCCCCACAGCCGCCTTCCGTCATTGCGAGCGTAGCGAAGCAATCCAGGGCCGGATCAGGACGCCCTGGATTGCTTCGCTACGCTCGCAATGACGCTCTCCTGCTCCAAGCGCGTCGCACGATGAGGACCAATCCGGGCTCCGCAGCAACCCCTACATCCGCCGCCCGCACCTGCTCGCCGGCGCGCTGCTCTTCGCGATATCGCTGGCGCTGTTCTGGCCCGGCTACGTCGAATACGACACGTTGCGCCAATATGAGCAGGTCGTGTCGGGCCAGCTCGACGACTGGCATCCGCCGATCATGGTGTGGCTCTGGCGCGCGCTGTTGCCGCTCGGGCAGGACGCCGCGCCGTTGCTGACGGTCCAGCTCGCGGGATATTGGTTCGGTCTCGCCCTCATCGCCGACGCGCTTGCCGAAACCGGCCGAAGCCGCGCCGGCTGGGCGATCCTCGCGACAGGCCTGCTGCCGCCGCTGCTCGGCTGGCAGGGCGTGGTGCTCAAGGACGCGCAACTGGTCGGCGCGAGCCTCGCCGCCACCGGGCTGATCGCGCGTCATCGCCTGCGCACGACGCCGGTGCCGCTCGCCAGCGGCGCGGCGGCGGCATTGCTGTTCGGCTATGCGCTGCTCGTCCGCGCCAATGCGGTGTTCGCGCTCGCACCGCTGATCGTCGCACTGCTCCTGCTGCGACGGCCCGCTGCGCAGCTTGCCGCCATGCTCGTCATCATCGGCGGCGTGCTCGCCGTGTCCGGCCCGATCAATCACCGCCTGCTCGGCGCGGAGCCGACCGACGTCACCAGCACCCAGCCGCGCTACGACCTCGCCGGCATCGCCGCCCGCACCGACGCGCCGGTCGCCCGCCTTCCTGCCAGCACCGGTGCGACGTTGCGCGCGGCACATTGCGTGACGCCCTATTTCTGGGATCCGCTCGGCGACACCCCCGCCTGCGCTGCCGCGCTGGCGGCGCTCGATCCGCGCGTACCGGGCCCGCTCTATCGGGCGCTCGCCATCGAAGCGATCCACCATCCGCTCGCTTATCTCCAGCAACGCGCCGCGCATCTGAACATGACGCTCCGCTGGCTCGTTGCGGCGCGCTTGCCGGGCGCGGAACCGCCGACCGCCAGCGAGCCCAACAGCTACGGCCTCGCCAGTCCCGGCCGTGCGGCGGCGGCATGGCAGTCGCTGGCGGCACTCGCGATCCAGACGCCGCTCGGTTGGCCGTTCGCCTGGCTTGCCGCCGCGCTCGCGCTGCTGGCGGCGGCGCGCGGTGCCCGACCCGGCCCTACCCGCCGCGTCGCGCTGGGGCTGCTCGCCTCGGCACTCACGCTGGAGGCGAGTTTCGCGGCGATCTCGATCGCTGCCGATCTGCGCTACCATCTGTGGCCGATCCTCGCCACCGCGCTGGCGGGGGTGCTGCTCGTCCGGCGCCCGCCGACACGTCGCGCAATGATCGCTCTCGCCGCGCTCGCCGGCCTGCTCGGTGTCCCGGCGATCGTCGCCCGCGCGCGCTTCGCCACGCCACCGCAGGATTATGACGCGCTGCTCCACTGGACGCCGCCCGTGGCGCTGCTGCCACGCTGAGCGGAATTCGTTCACGACGACGCGCCTTTTTCGGAATGTGCGCGTTGTGTCGCTCGTGAAACGTTCTGCCTCCCCCGCTTGAACCGGCTGGCACCCGACGAGGATGACGCACGCTTCATCCGCCGCGTGCTGTGGATCATCGTGATCGTGGCGCTGGTCGCCGCGCTCTACCTCGCGCGACACCTGCTGATCCTCGCCTTCGGGTCGATGCTGATCGCGATCGTCATCCACGCGATCGCCGAATTGTATGCGACCCGCGCCCGACTCGGCTCCAAACGCGCGATGACTGCCGCGATCCTGACGCTGTTCGCGTTCCTCGGGCTGTTGTTCTGGCTGTTCGGGGTCGAGTTCCGCGCACAGGTCAACACGTTGGTCGTCGCGCTGCCCGGTCTGCTCGATCAATTCCAGGCGTACATGTCGCAAAGCCCGGTCGGCGCGAAGGTGGTGGACGCGGTGCGCGCGGCCTTCGCCGGCAGCCGAGTCGCACAGGATATCGGCGAGATCGTGCGCGGCGCCGGGCAGTTGTTGCTCAACACCGTGCTGGTACTGTTCGGCGCGATCTTCTTCGCGGTCGACCCGAAGATCTACGAGCGCGGCGTGCTGCTGCTGGTGCCGCCGTCGCGACGCGCCGCATTGGAGGATGCGCTCGGCGACGTCGGATCGACCCTGCTGCTCTGGCTGCGCGCCCAATTGATCCAGATGACCGCGATGGGCCTGATGGTCGGTGTCGGTTTGTGGGCGGCGGGCGTGCCCTCGCCCGCAATGCTCGGGCTGCTGACCGGGCTGAGCGAGTTCATCCCCTATGTCGGCCCGGTCGCCGCGATGCTGCCTGCGCTCGGCCTCGCCGCGACCGCCGGCACCGATCAACTGCTATCGGCGCTGGGCGTCTTCGCCGCGGTGCGAGATCATCCAGACCAATTTCGTCACGCCGTTCGTCACCAGCCGAGTCGTCGCGATCCCGCCGGCGCTCAGCCTGTTCGCGATCATCGGCACCGGGGCGGTATTTGGCTTGTTCGGGCTGTTCTTCTCGGGCGGCATCCTCGTCGTCGGCTTCACGCTGGTGCGCAGCCTGTATCTCCGTGAGATGCTGGGCGAAGACATTCCGCGTTCGCGCGAACGCACGCTGTTCACCGCGATGGGGACGCCTCGTGAAGTAACCATCGACAAGCAAAGTGAAAAAGGGAACACTCAATTTAAGTGCCAGTTAACCTTTCTGCTTCAGATGCAGTTTGGTAAACGAACCAGACAGGCGTGACCGAGAAACGGTCTATCGCCGCCGACAACCGGGGAATTGCCGATGCGCGTGCTGCTGATCGAGGACGAGCCGACCACCGCCAAGGCCATCGAGCTGATGCTGTCGACGGAAGGCTTCAACGTCTACAACACTGATCTGGGTGAAGAAGGCCTCGATCTCGGCAAGCTCTACGATTACGACATCATCCTGCTCGATCTGAACCTGCCGGACATGCACGGCTATGACGTGCTCAAGAAACTGCGCGTCGCGCGTGTTCAGACTCCGGTGCTGATCCTCAGCGGCATCAACGAGATGGACTCGAAGGTGCGCAGCTTCGGCTTCGGCGCCGACGATTACGTCACCAAGCCGTTCCATCGCGAGGAACTGATTGCGCGCATCCACGCCGTCGTCCGCCGCTCGAAGGGTCATTCGCAGTCGGTGATCAAGACCGGCAAGCTGTCGGTGAACCTCGACGCCAAGACCGTCGAAGTCGACGGTGCGCGCGTGCACCTGACCGGCAAGGAATATGCGATGCTGGAGCTGCTGTCGCTCCGCAAGGGCACGACGCTGACCAAGGAAATGTTCCTCAACCACCTGTACGGCGGGATGGACGAGCCCGAGTTGAAGATCATCGACGTCTTCATTTGCAAGCTGCGCAAGAAGCTCAGCCTCGCGTGCGAGGGCGAGAATTACATCGAGACCGTCTGGGGCCGCGGCTACGTGCTGCGCGAGCCGGAAGAGGTTGTGCAGGTCGCGTGATCGAAGGATGACCTGTCGAGGTGCGTCGGCCGGGGCGATCTCGGCGCGCTGCCTCCAAGGTGATTGATCACCAAGGTTTAAACACGCTTTAAGTCGTTCCAACGCACCAATCGTCATTGCGAGCGTAGCGAAGCAATCCAGGGCGTCCTGATCCGGCCCTGGATTGCTTCGCTACGCTCGCAATGACGGGTAAGTCGCCGCCACGAACTTAACCGAACGAAGCGACAGGAGGCGCCCCCGCCCCCGGCCCCTCCGTCAGGCCGCCGACGGAAGCGCCCGCTTGCGCCGGCGCAGCATCACGCCGAGCGCACCGAAGCCGACGAGCATCGTCATCCACGTCCGCGGCTCCGGCACTGCGGCGGTCGGGCGGAAGTTGGCGGAATAGGTGTCGAGGTGCATCTCGCCATTCTGCACCATCGAGTTGAACACCGCGCTGCCCTGGATGTAATTGCTCGTCGTGCCCTTGGCGAGCGGCGCCAGCACCGATCCGCGCCACGCGGTCGTGAGGTTCACGTCGGTCGCCTCCGAAAAATTCCAGATCACGTTGCGCCCGAGCTGGTCGCTGTTGCCGAGAAAATTGTCGTCCAGCGTGATCGCCTTGCCGCTGACGTTGACGATCACCGTGTCGGCACCGTTTCGGTTGAAGGCGATTTCGCCGAACTTGGACAGGTCGCTGCCCGCCAGGGAGAACACCGCCACGCCGTTGCTGCCCGCGACCGCGTCGAAAGTGGCGCGATTGCTCGCGATCGACGTGGTGCTGTTCGCCGTCAGCGCCGCCAGACCGCTCGACAGGTCGGTCAGCGAGCGGGTCAGCGCGTCGCGTTGATCGATCAGCGCCTGGGTAAAGCCCGCGGCCGATGCCTGTCCCGAATTGACGGTGTTCTGGTTGACGTTGGTGTTGGCGATCGTGCCGCCGACCAGCACCGTCTGCGGATTGCCGTTGAGCGAGAAGCCGCTGGTGACGTTGCCGCCGACCGTCGCGCCGCCGACGAGGTTCTTCGTCCCGCCGGTCACGTCGCCGACGACCGTCAGCGCGGGCGTCTTCGCGCTCGAGGCAGCGGGCGTGCGGATCTGATAGTTGGACGAGTTGCCGCTCAGGGTGCCGCCGACGAAGGTGCGCCCCTCGACTTCCGAAGACGAGGTCAGGTTGCCGAGCACGATCAGGTTCCACTCATGCAGTGCATCGATGCCCTGAATGACGGTGGTGGCAGACGCCGGTGTGGCCGCCGCAAGCGCCAGCGCCGTCGTCAATCCCACCTTCCATGCTGTATGCGCCATCGTACCTGATCCCGAAGAATTGAGCCGGTTTCCTGACGCGCAGCGCGGCGCCTCGCAACGTCGTTTACCTTCTTACCGATCCATTTTCGGGACGCGTGGCTGCAAACGATTGACTTCCAATCTTTTACCTCCGTGCGATCGTCGTGGCGGAGCTGATCCATGGCCCTGCTTCGTCGCGATCGGCATAAGCGCGACGTCCCGGATCACGTCCGGGATGCCGAATCGGAGTGACGTTCTCGGCCCTAGATACCGCCTTCGGTCACCACGCGCCCGTCGGCCTCCAGCGCCGCAGTCAACGCAGCGATGCAGCGGTCGACCAGCGCCGGATCGGGCGAGCGGACCACGAAATTGGCGCCGGTTCGGCCGTCGCGGAAGAACGGATAGCTGCCGATCGCCACGCCCTCGTGCGCCTTCTCGGTGGCGCGCAGCAGCTCGGCGACCTCGCTTTCGGCGACCCAGCAGCCGATCGTCGCGCTGACCACCGGACGGCCGCCTTCGAGCTTTCCGGTCAGCCAGTCGAGCATCCCGGCGGTGATATGCGGCACCCCCGCCATGATGAAGATGTTGCCGGCGCGAATGCCCGGCGCGCCCGAGACGCGGTTCTCGATCAGCGTCGCGCCCTCGGGCACGCGCGCCATCCGTCGCCGCGCGTCGGTCAACCCGCCGCGCGTCTCGTAATGACGCTCCAGCACCGCGATCGCCTCGGGATGATCGACGACCGGCACGCCCAGCGCCGCCGCGATCGCATCGACGGTGATGTCGTCGTGCGTCGGGCCGATCCCGCCGGTGGTGAACAGATAATCGTTCCGCGCCCGCAGCGTGTTGACCGCCTCGACGATCGCCTCCTCGCGATCGGGCACTACCCGCACCTCGACCAGCCGGATGCCCTGCACGTTCAACCAGGTCGCGAGCTGCGCGATATTCTTGTCCTGCGTGCGGCCGGACAGGATCTCGTCGCCGATCACCACCAAAGCGGCGGTCCAGATGCGTTCAGTGGTCATCCGCTCTCACTAGCTCGCAATCATCTGCCTGCCACGCTATATCGGCGCGCATGACCGATTATGTGACCGTCACCAGCGATGCGCCGCTCGCGCGCACCGGCGCGATCAAGCTGCACGGGCCGGAAGCCTTTGCGGGGATGCACAAGGCCGGGCGACTCGCCGCCGAAACGCTCGACATGCTCGTCCCGCACATGGTGCCGGGCGTGACCACCGCCGAGATCGACAAGCTGATCTACGACTTCGTCAAGGCCGGCGGCGGCGTGCCCGCGACGCTGGGCTATCGCGGCTATACGCATTCCAGCTGCATCTCGATCAACCATGTCGTCTGCCACGGCATTCCGGCCGACAAGGCGCTCAAGTCGGGCGATATCGTCAATGTCGACGTGACGCCGATCGTCGATGGCTGGCACGGCGACACCAGCCGCATGTACCTGATCGGCGACGTGCCGCTGAAGGCGAAGCGACTGGTCGAGGTGACCTATGAATGCCTGATGCTCGGGATCGAGCAGGCGCGCCCCGGCAACACGATGGGCGACGTCGCGCACGCGATCCAGCGCCATGCCGAGGGGCATCGCTTCGGCGTCGTCCGCGACTTCTGCGGCCACGGCGTCGGGCGGCTGTTCCATGATGCGCCGGAAGTGGTGCACGTCGGCCGTCCGGGTACCGGGCCGGAGTTGAAGCCGGGAATGATCTTTACGATCGAGCCGATGATCAACATCGGTCGCCCCGACGTGAAGCTGCTCGACGACGGCTGGACCGCCGTGACGCGCGACCGCTCGCTCTCGGCGCAGTTCGAACATTCGATCGGGATCACCGAGGACGGCTGCGAAATCTTCACCGGCTCGCCGGCCGGGCTCGACAAGCCGCCCTACTAACCTCGCCCGTCAGGACACGATCCGGAACGTGTAGCTGTAATCGGTCGACGTTCCGCGCACGCCGACCCCGGTGATCTTCACCGTATAGCTCACCCCGGCCTTCAACCCCGTGACGTTGAACTGCAGGTTGTTGGGCACCGCGTAACCGACATTGTCGAAGCTGACATTGGTCACCGTCAACGCGCTCGCCCCGTCGCTGACCGCGATCGCTGCCTTCGAGAAATCGACCGTCGCGTTCGCGCCGCCGCGTTGCGTGGTGTCGGCGATGACGGTGAACGACAGCAGCGACGACGTATCGAAATAGCGCGCCGGATAATCGCCATAGGGATAGGCGACGAACGGCGGCAGGTTGGCAGGTACGCTGACCCCGCCGGTGAACGACACCACCTTCATCGCCGCGGCGTCGGTGCGGCTGCCGTCGGCAAGCACCTGCGCCACGCGGCCATAAGCGATCTTGCCGAGGAACGGATCGAGCATCCAGCGGCGATGCCCGACGTTGTTGGCGACCAGGTTCGACGTCTCGGTCAACCACCCGCCGAGGTACATGTCTTCGGTGTAATAAGCGAGATACGGCGAGATCAGCCCGCCATACAGGTTGCTGCTCCCCGCCCCCGACGCGCCGAGCGTCGTATAGCATTTCCACGACGGAGCGGGCGTATGGCTCAATTGCCCGTTGGCCGCCATCATCAGCGCCGCCTGTGTCGCCTGTTCGTCGTCGGCGCTCGAGTAGGTGACGGCAGGCAGCCGATGGAGCGCGCGGATCGCATTGAGCCGCGCCAGCACATCGTCGCGCACGCTCTGCACGAGCGTGCCCGGCCGGCAATCGGCGACATCCGGCTGCGTGCTGAACAGCGCCGCGGCGTTGGCCGCCCAGCTACCGGTCGGCGTGACCGGCGGCGGCATCGGCGTGGGGGTCGGTGTCGGTGAAGGCGCAGGCGTCGGGCTCGGCGCGGGGGTCGGACTCGGCGTGGGCGTGGGTGTCGGTGCGGGTGCCAGTTGCACGCCGCCGGTCGACGTGCCGCCGCTGGCGCCATCGCTGCCCCCGCCACCGCAGCCCACCAGCAGCAACGACAAGGCCGGGACGGCGCCGATCCGGAATACGCGGGAGAATCGCATCGGCATCGCATAGGGTTGCCGGGTTAAGAAATGGCATGTGCCCGCTAAAGCAGCAGCAATCCCGCTGATGCCCGTTTTACAGGCACGGAAAAGCCCGGATTTCCGCGAGTCGTCGCCTTGCCCTTCCGCGCCGCGGCTGGCACGATCGGTGCATCGATGCTGCTGGGGCATCCAAGTTTTTCCGGGGTGGGGCGTTCGTCGCGTGAAGAAGATCGAAGCGATCATCAAGCCGTTCAAGCTGGACGAGGTGAAGGAGGCGCTGCACGAAATCGGCGTGTCCGGCATCACCGTGACCGAGGCGAAGGGCTTTGGCCGGCAGAAGGGCCATACCGAATTGTACCGCGGCGCCGAATATGTCGTCGACTTCCTGCCCAAGGTGAAGCTGGAGGTGGTCGTCGAGGACGGGCTGACCGAGCGCGTGGTCGAGGCGATCGCCGCCGCCGCGCAGACCGGGCGGATCGGCGACGGCAAGATCTTCGTGATCCCGGTCGAAACCGCGCTGCGCATCCGCACGGGTGAGCGCGACAACGAAGCGATCTGACCCCATTCCTTCGCTCCGCTGTCATCGGAGCGTGCCACTTACCGCGCCACCTCGACCCTGCGTCGGGGCGACGCTTTTGCGAGAGAGAGCAACATCATGGCGAACACGGCCGCAGACGTTCTGAGCAAGATCAAGGACGAGGAGATCGAGTGGGTCGATCTGCGTTTCACCGATCCGAAGGGCAAGTGGCAGCATCTGACCATGGTCGCCTCGGTGATGGGCGAGGACGAATGGACCGACGGCCTGATGTTCGACGGCAGCTCGATCGAGGGCTGGAAGGCGATCAACGAGTCGGACATGATCCTGAAGCCGGATCTGGACGCGGTCTACACCGATCCCTTCTCGGCCACCCCGATGCTGATCGTCTTCTGCGACATCGTCGAGCCGTCGACCGGCGAAGGCTATAGCCGCGACCCGCGTACCACCGCGAAGCGCGCCGAAGCCTATGTCGCCACCACCGGGATCGGCGACACCGTCTATGTCGGGCCGGAAGCCGAGTTCTTCATGTTCGACGACGTCCGTTTCGACACGTCGTACAACCAGTCGTACTTCAAGCTCGACGATATCGAGCTGCCGACCAACACCGGCCGCGAGTATGAGGGCGGCAACATGGCGCACCGTCCGCGCGCCAAGGGCGGCTATTTCCCGGTCGCGCCGGTCGACTCGGCGGTCGACATCCGCGGCGAGATGGTCTCGACGATGATCGAGATGGGCCTGCCGTGCGACAAGCACCACCACGAGGTCGCCGCCGCGCAGCACGAACTGGGCCTGACCTTCGGTACGCTCACCACCACCGCCGACCGGATGCAGATCTACAAGTATGTCGTGCACCAGGTCGCACACGCCTACGGCAAGTCGGCGACGTTCATGCCGAAGCCGATCAAGGAAGATAACGGCTCGGGGATGCACACGCACTTCTCGATCTGGAACGGCAAGGAGCCGCTGTTCGCGGGCAACGGCTATGCCGGGCTGAGCGACACCTGCCTGTATTTCATCGGCGGCATCATCAAGCACGCTAAGGCGATCAACGCCTTCACCAACCCGACCACCAACAGCTACAAGCGGCTGGTGCCGGGCTATGAAGCCCCGGTGCTGCTCGCCTATTCGGCGCGCAACCGCTCGGCCTCGTGCCGCATCCCGTACGGCACCGGCCCGAAGAGCAAGCGCGTCGAGGTCCGCTTCCCGGACGCGATGGCCAACCCGTATCTCGCTTATGCGGCGCTGCTGATGGCGGGTCTGGACGGTATCCAGAACAAGATCCATCCGGGCGAGGCGATGGACAAGAACCTGTACGATCTGCCGCCGGCCGAGCTGGCGGAAGTGCCGACGGTCTGCGCCTCGCTGCGTGAAGCGCTCGATTCGCTGCTGGCCGACCACGACTTCCTGCTGAAGGGCGATGTGTTCACCAAGGACCAGATCGAGGCGTACGTCGAGTTGAAGTGGGCCGAAGTCGCGCGCTGGGAAATGACCCCCAGCCCGGTCGAGTTCGACATGTACTACAGCGCGTGAGGCTGCCGTGCCGGCAGCCGGTGCGGCTTTGCCGCACACGCGCTGTCGGCCGGCCTCGCCGCAGGTGAGGACCGACGACGCCTGTCCTGAGCGCCTGCCTTCGCAGGCAGCCGAAGGGCGGCGTTGCCGGGTTCGAATGAGGGCGTCTTCCCACCCGGAAGGCGCCCTCTTTCGTGACTGTGAGCGTAGCGAAGCAATCCAGGGCCGGACCAGGACGCCCTGGATTGCTTCGCTACGCTCACAATGACGGAAACGGACAATCCACCCTCACCTCACCCCGACAAACCCAAAGCTCACCGCGCCAAAGCTCAACTAGACTCCCCATCGCTGCCGACTCGCGTACCATCGCATCCCTCTGCCACGACAACGGTCCGCGCCACCCGGGAGCCACAGCCATGTTCGCCATCGCCGCCAACGACCGCTTCGCCCCTTTCTCGATCGTCGCGATCTCGGACGCGCGGCAAAGCGAGCCGACGTGGCGGACGATGTTCGGCTGGCCCGCCAACGACCCGCGCACGATCCCGATCGCGGCCCGCTCGCGCGCGGAGCGCAAGATCTGGGCGGCGCGCGTCGATCAGGCGGTCTGCGCGGCCGATCGTCCGGTGCTATTGGTGGCGGACGGGATCGGCTGTGCGGCGAGCGCATGGTGGGGTCGGCTTTCGCCGAGCGACTATGTCTCGAAGATCGCCGGCGCGTTGCTGTTCGCGCCGCGCGGGGCGGACGTGACGCGCGACGGCGACACCGATCTCTTCGCCTCGCCGACCGCGCCCTTGCCCTTCCCCTCGGTCGTGATCTCGCCGCAGGGCGACGCCGGGCAGGTCGATGCGGCGGTCGAAAGCTGGGGCAGCCGGCTGATCGCCGGCCACCGCGACCGCCACGTCACGCGCGAGACGAACGCGTGGCGGCAAGCGCAGCGCCTGTTCCTGCGCGTGACGCACCAAGTGGCGGCGCATGAGGTCGGCCGTGCCGAGGCGCTGATCGGGCGGTAAGTTCCGAAGGGAGGCGCTGGGACCTAGTCGTCGCCTCCACCTCCGTCGCCCCTGCGCAGGCAGGGGGCCATGTCTGTCACGTCCTGACGAAACATCTGACACACTCAGCGCCACCTGTGTGTCGGCCGAAGCACGCGACGAGACAGCGATAGGCCCCTGCCTGCGCAGGGGCGACGGCATGTGGGGGAGCCGTCCCTCTCCGTCGTCGCCCCGGACTTGATCCGGGGCCCCGCTTCTTCTGGGCCCACCGAGAAGAAAAGCGGGATCCCGGATCAAGTCCCGGAGGACAGAACCGCTCCTACCGCCGCACATCCAGCCCGCCGGCAAGGAACGCATCGACGTCCCCCTGCCGGAACAACGCCGCATCGCCCGGCAGCGAGTGCTTCAGCGCCGCCAGCGCCAGCCCGGTCTCCGCCGCCGCCGCGATCCCCTGCCCCTTCAGCAACGCATGTAGCACGCCGGCCGCGAACGCGTCGCCGCCGCCGATCCGGTCGACGATCCCGGCCAGCACCGTCTCGGGCGTCTGCGCATGATCGTCGCGCGTGTCGATCCGCGCCGACAACCGGTTCAAATCGACATGCTCGACATGCCGCGCGGTTGAGGCGATCGTCATCAGCTTCGGGAAGCGCGCGAACGCCGCCTCCGCCGCCGCGCGCCGCCGGTCCTCGCCATCGCCGCCGAAATCGTCACGCCCGAGCAGCAGCGCGATGTCCCGATGGTTGCCGAACATCAGATCGGCATGCTCGACAATTCGCGTCAGGATGCCACGCGGATCGCTGTCCCAGCGCGCCCACAATTTCCCGCGCCAATTGCCGTCGAACGACACCGCGACGCCACGCGCGCTCGCCGCTTCGGCGGCGGCAATCGCGCTTTCGGCGGGCACCGGCCCCAGCGCGGGGGTAATCCCCGACAGATGCAGCCGCGTCACTCCATCGAGAATCTTGTCCCAGTCCCACGCGCTCACCGGCGCTTCGGCGAACGACGATCCGGCGCGATCATAGATCACTTCGGTCGCACGCATCCCCGCCCCGGAGGTGACGAAATACAGCCCCATCCGCTCGCCGCCGGTCTGGAGGTGCCGCACATCGACGCCGTGCCCGCGCAGGAAGGTGATCGCGCTTTGCCCCAGATCGTTGTCGGGAACACGGCTGACGATGCCGACGTCGTGGCCCAGCCTGGCTAGCTGCGTGACGACATTCGCCTCCGCCCCCGCCACCCACACGTCGAAGCGCGGCGTCTGCATCAGCAGCTCGCGTCCCGGCGGCGACAGGCGCAGCATGATCTCGCCGAACGCCAGGAACTTGCCCATCATTTCCGCTCCACCAGATCCACGAGCGTCGCGCGCTCGGCGTCGTCGGCCTGCCAGCGCCCGGCGAACTTGCCGCCCGCGCCGAACAGCGCGTCGACCATGCCGCGCGCATCGTTGGCAGCCCACAACGCCGCCAGCTCGTCCGCCATCGGATCGTTGATCGGCCCCGCTTGGCCACGCAGATGCCGCAGCCACCCCGCCAGCGCGGTCAGCGTCGCGGTGCGATCGACTCCTCGAGTGCGGTTGATCGTCAGCGCCTCCAGCCAGCGCGGCCCGACCTTCTGCGATCCGTCGGTGGCGATCTGCGCCAGCCGGTGTTCGAGCGACGGGTTCGCGAAGCGCGCCAGCAGCGCGTCGGCATAGCCGCGCAGATCCTGCCCCGGCGCGGCGTCGAGGCTCGCGGCGGCTTCGTCGCGCATCAACCGCTCGACGGTCGGGCGCACCGCCGGATCGGCGATCGCCTGATGCACATAGTCGTGCCCCGCCCCGAACCCGAGATAGGCGAGCGCCGAATGCGCGCCGTTGAGCATCCGCAGCTTGGCGGTCTCATAGGGGCGCACGTCGGCGACGAACTGCGCCCCGCCGACATCCCAGCGCGGACGATCGGTGGCAAAGCGATCCTCGATCACCCATTGCCGGAATGGCTCGGTCACCACCGCCCCCTCGTCGCGCAGACCGAGCCGCGCTTCGATCCCGTCGAGATCGTCGGCGGTGGTGGCGGGAACGATCCGGTCGACCATCGTCGACGGACACGCCCAGTCGCGCTCGAACCAGTCGCGCGTCGCGCCATCCAGCAGGGCCGCCACGCCGTCGCGAAGCACATGGCCGTTGTCGGTCATATTGTCGCAACTGACGAGCGTCATCGGCCCCGCCGCGGCGGCGTGCCGCTCGCGCACCGCCTGCGCCAGATAATGGTAGATCGTGCCCCCCGCCGCCTCGACCGAGGCGGCATCGATCCCGCCGCCGGGCAGCCGGTGATACCCCTTTTCGGTCACGGTCAGCGTCACGATGCGCGTCGCGGGCGCGGCCAGCGCCGCTGCCACCGCTTGCGGATCGTGCGGCGCGACCAGCACCTCGCGCACCGCCCCGATCAACCGCAGCCGCTCGCCGGCCGCATCGCGGGTCGCGACCGTGTAGAGCCCGTCCTGGGCGGCGAGTTGTTCGTGGACCTGGCGCGAGCGCAGCGACACGCCCGTGATCGCCCAGTCGCGATCCCCCGCCGCCATCGCATCGTCGGTATAGACCGCCTGATGCGCGCGGTGGAACGCACCGATGCCGAGATGCACGATTCCACGCGCCTGCTCGGTGCGTGCATAGCCGGGCTGCGAAACATCGCCGGGCAGCGATGCGCGGGTTGCGTCCGAGAGCCTCACAGCTTGTACGCCTTGCGCACCAGCCCGTCGGTCAGTTCATGCGCCAGCTCGACCGCCTCCCAATCCTCGATCCGGTGTTCGGCGACCAGCCGCGCGAGGAACGCGCAATCGACACGGCGCGCGACATCGTGCCGCGCCGGGATCGACAGGAACGCGCGGGTATCGTCGTTGAAGCCGACCGTGTTGTAGAAGCCGGCGGTCTCGGTGGTCAGCTCGCGATAGCGGCGCATCCCCTCGGGTGAATCGTTGAACCACCATGCCGGCCCCAGCTTCAGGCACGGATAATGACCCGCCATCGGCGCCAGTTCGCGCGCATAGACGCTCTCGTCGAGCGTGAAGAGGATGATCGTCAGGTCCCGCTCGTTGCCGACCACATCGAGCATCGGTTGCAGCGCACGGGTATATTCGGTCCGCACCGGAATGTCGGCGCCCTTGTCGCGCCCGTGGCTCGCGAACAGCCCGGCATTGTGGTTGCGGTACGAGCCGGGATGGATCTGCATCACCATCCCGTCCTCGACGCTCATCTTCGCCATCTCGGTCAGCATCTGCGCGCGGAACAGCTCGGCGTCCGCCGCGTCCCACGTGCCCCCGACGATCTTCGCGAACAGCGCCTCGCACTCGGCGGTCGACAGGTTCGCGGTCTGCGCGGTGGCGTGGCCGTGGTCGGTGGCGGTCGCGCCGGCGGCGCGGAAGTCGGCGCGGCGCTTGCGATGTGCCGCCAGATAACCCGACCAGCTTTGGACGTCCTCGCCGGTCATTGCGGCGAATTTTTCCATCGCGCCCTCGAACTGCTCATGCTCGACGTCGATCACGCCGTCGGGGCGATAGGTGGTGACGACACGCCCCTTCCAGCCGGAGGCGCGGATCGCGTGATGCGCGTCGAGGCTGTCGTGCGCACCCTCGGTGGTGGCCAGGAAGTCGATGCGAAACCGGTCGAACAGCGCGCGCGGGCGGAAGTCGTCACCCGCCAGTCGCGCGTTGATCGTGTCGAAATACAGGTCGGCGGTCTCGGCATCCAACCGCACGTTGAACCCGAACACCTCGGCGAAGACATGGTCGAGCCACAGCCGCGACGGCGTGCCGCGGAACAGGTCGTAATGCGATGCGAACCGCTTCCACGCCGCGCGCGGATCGGTGGCGGGCGCCCCACCGCGGTGCGGGATGCGCAGGTCGTCGAGTGCGATCCCCTGCGAATACAGCATCCGGAACACATAATGGTCGGGCGCGAGCAGCAAGGTGGTCGCATTGTCCCACTTCGCATCGGTTGCGAACCAGGTCGGGTCGGTATGGCCGTGCGGACTGACGATCGGCAGCGCGCCGATCTCGGCATAGAGCGCGCGCGCGATGTCGCGGGTCGTCGGGTCGGCCGGGAACAGCCGGTCCGGGTGCAGTTCGAGCGGTCGTGTCATCGTCAGTTCGCTCCCATGAAGATCAATCCGCGCTCCAGCCCGCGCAGCTCCGCCAGCCCACGCATCCGTCCGAGCAGCGAATAGCCGGGGTTCGTCACCTTGGTCAGGTCGTCGATCATCTGATGCCCGTGATCGGGACGCATCACGATCGACCGCCCCTCGCGGCGTTGCAGCGCCACCACCTCGGCCATCACTGCGGTCAGGTCGCCGCTGCCCTCCAGATGCGCGGCCTCGTGGAACGCGCCATCGGGTTCGCGCTGGACGCTGCGCAAGTGGAGGAACCCGATCCGCGTGCCCAGCCGCCGGACCATGCCGGGCAGATCGTTGTCCGCCCGCACCCCGAACGATCCGGTGCAGAAGCATAGACCGTTCGCGGCACTAGGAACGGCGTCGAACAGCGCGGCCACGTCCGCTTCGGTGCTGACGACGCGCGGCAGGCCGAAGATGGGGAACGGCGGATCGTCGGGGTGGACGACCATCCGAATGCCCAGTTCCTCGGCAACCGGGCAGATCGCCGCCATGAAGGCGTGGTGGTTGGCGCGCAGCTCGTCGGGGCCGGTATCGGCATAGCCATGGATCGCATCGAGGAACTGCGCGGAGGTGAAGCTTTCCTCGCTGCCCGGCAGCCCGGCGATGATCGTCCGCTCCAGCCGCAGCCTCGCCTCGTCGTCCATTGCCGCGAAACGTCGCGCCGCGCGCTCGATCGTCTCGGCGGCATAGTCCGCCTCCGCGCCCGGCCGCTTCAGCAGGTGCAGATCATAGGCCGCCACCGCGTCCAGTTCGAACCGCAACGCGCGCGCGCCATCGGGAAGCGTCCACGCCAGATCGGTCCGCGTCCAATCGAGCAGCGGCATGAAGTTATAGGTGACGGTGGTGATCCCCTCCGCCGCCAGATGCCGCAGGGTGGTGATATATTGATCGATCAGCCGGTCGCGCTCCGGGCCCGCCGTCTTGATCGCCTCGTGCACCGGCACGCTCTCGACGGTGGTCCAGCCGAGCCCCGCGGCCTCGATCATCGCGCGCTGCGCGGCGATTTCCTCGCGCGGCCAGACGACGCCGTTGGGGATGTGATGGAGTGCGGTGACGACCTCGCGCGCGCCGGCCTGACGGATATGCGCCAGCGGCACCGGATCGCGTGGTCCGAACCAGCGCATCGCCTGCGTCATCAACACGTCCGCCATCCTCTCCGATCCTGCCGCCCAACGGCGTTTCGCCGCTTCTGTTAGCGATAACACCTCATGAAGCAAGTTTAGGGCAAGCCGCTCCCCATCCCGGCCTGGAGCACCGCATACCATTGCGCCCGTGTCCACTCGACCCGGTACGCCCCGGCCGCCGCCGCGATCCGGTCGGGCGTTTGCGACCCGACGATCGGGATGATCCGCGCCGGATGCGCCATCACCCACGCCAAGGCCGCAGTCGCCGCATCCACGCCATAGGCGGCACCATGCTCCGCGAGCAACGCCCCGGCCGGATGCGCGGCGTCGGTCAACCGCCCACCACCCAGCGGCGACCAGGCCAGCACCGCAAGGTCATGCTTCATCGCATGGTCGAGCGTCCCGTCGAACAGCGGCGCGACATGCAGCGCGGAGAACTCCGGCTGGGTCGCGACGATCGGCTGTCCCAGGAACGCCTGCAACGCGTCGAACTCGGCCGGCGCGTGGTTCGACACGCCGATCGCGCGCACCTTCCCGCTCGCCACCATCGCATCCAGCGCGCCCGCCACTTCCTGCGGATGCGTCAACAGGTCGCGGCGGTGGACCTGGTAGAGATCGACCGTCTCCACCCCCATCCGCCGCAACGAGATCATCGAGTGCCTCGAAAAGATATGCGCGGCTGCTATTGTACGGGATGCCGGGTCGTATGCCGGCCTTGGTCGCGATCACCATCCGGTCGCGTAGGCCGCGATCCTCGGCCAGCGCACGCCCGAACAGCGCCTCCGCCGAACCGAAGCCCGCCGGCACGTCGCAGCCATAGATGTCGGCGGTGTCGAACAGCGTGATCCCCGCCCCGAACGCGGCGTCGATCAGCGCGCGCACCGCCGCGACATTCTCGCCGGCCAGCCGCCACATGCCCCAGGCGAGCGGCGAAACCATGATCCCGCTCTTGCCCAAGGCCCGCGGTTCATTCGATAGGCGCAATGTCGTCATTCGGGGCGGCATGGCACAGGGTCGATCGGGATGATAGCATCGAACCGTTTCCCCGCACCGGGCAGCCCGGCAATGATCCGCCATGTCGCGATCGTCGGCGGCGGTTTCTCCGGCGCGCTGCTCGCCATCAACCTGCTCCGCCACGACGGACCGCGCGCGACGCTGATCGAGCGGCGCCCGGCGCAGCTCGGTCGCGGGGTCGCCTATAGCGCCGCGCACGAGGAGCATCTGCTCAACGTCCGCGCGGGCAACATGAGCGCGCTGCCCGACGATCCGGACCATTTCGTCCGCTGGCTGGCGCACAATGCGTTGGGCGACCGCACCACCTTCGTGCCGCGCCGGGTGTATGGCCGCTACCTGCGCGAGATGCTCGAACAGGCGGTCGCCGCGCATCCGCACCGCCTGACGCTGATCGACGATGAGGTGCGCGCGATCGCGCCAGCGGACGACGGCCATCAGGCGACGCTGGCGGGTGGCGGCACCCTGGCGGCGGATGCGATGGTGCTCGCGCTCGGCAACCTGCCGCCGCACACCCCGGCGGGGATCGATCCCGAGGCGCTGCCGCCGGGCTGCTATCGCGGCGACCCCTGGGCGGGCGACATTGCGGAGGGATTGCACGACGACGATACCGTGGTGCTGGTGGGCAGCGGGCTGACCGCGGTCGACGCCGCGCTGTTGCTCGACTCGAGCGGCTTTCGCGGCCGGATCGTCGCGCTGTCGCGACGTGGGCTCGCCCCGCGCCGCCACGCCGATACGCCGCCGCAGCCGGGTCTGTCCGAACGTCCGGCCGCAACACTGTCGGCGCTGTTGCGCCACGTCCGCCAGCGCAGCGCGACGATCGGCTGGCGTGCGGCGGTCGATACGCTGCGCCCGATCACGCAATTGATGTGGGGCGCGGCGGACGCGGCGACCCGCGCCCGCTTCCTTCGCCACCTGCGCCCGTGGTGGGACGTGCATCGCCATCGCCTCGCCCCCGCCGTCGCCGACCGGATCGACGCGCTGCTCGCCGCCGGCCGGCTGGAGGTGCTGGCGGGCAAACTGGTCGCCGCCACCGCCGATGGTCCACACGCGCTGCTCGACTGGCGGCCGCGCGGCGAAAGCGAGACGCGCCGGATTCGTGCGGCGCGGATCGTCAATTGTACCGGGCCGCAGGGCGATCTGTTGCGCTCGGGCGAGCCGCTGCTGCGCGACCTGCTCGCGCGCGGGATGATCCGCCCCGACGCGCTGCGCATCGGGCTGGAGGTCGATGCGCAATCGCGCGTCGTCGATGCCGACGGAACGGTCGCCGAACACCTCTACGCGATCGGCCCGATGACGCGCGGCGGATTGTGGGAAGTCGTCGCCGTCCCCGACATCCGCCAGCAGAACTGGACGCTGGCGCGGCGGCTCGCCAATGCGCAATGGGTTGGTGGCGAAGGACTCTGATGCGAAAACGGTTGCGCGCCGATGATGGTAGCGCTACCTAATCGCTCAACGCGCGGGCGCAGACCCGCCGAATGGATCTGAGAGGAGCCCGAGACGATGCGTCGCCTGACCCGTGCCTATCTGTTGCCGCTGCTCGCCGCGCTGCCGCTCGCCGCGTGCGGTGATCGCACGACGACCGCCGACAACGCCACCACCGCCGACAACGCCACAACCGCCAACGCCGCCGCTACCGACGCGCCGCGCGCCAAGGACGGCCGCCGCTATCTGTCTCAGCCCCTTGTCACCGACTTCTACACCGCCGACCCCTCGGCGCACGTCTTCGACGGCAAGCTCTACGTCTATCCCAGCCACGATATCGACGGTTCGGCGAAGGAAGACGATCTCGGCAATCACTTCGAGATGCGCGACTATCGCGTGCTCAGCATGGACAAGCCGGGTGGCAAGGTCACCGCGCATCCCGTCGCGCTCGACGTCAAGGACGTGCCCTGGGCCAGCAAGCAGATGTGGGCACCTGACGCCGCTTATAAGAACGGCACCTACTTCCTGTACTTCCCCGCCAAGGACAAGCAGGGCGCGTTCCGGATCGGCGTCGCCACGTCCAAGTCGCCGGTCGGCCCGTTCAAGGCCGATCCGCAACCGATCGCGGGCAGCTTCTCGATGGACCCGGCCGTCTTCACCGACGACGACGGCAAGAGCTATATGTATTTCGGCGGGATCTGGGGCGGCCAGCTCCAGCGGAACACCAACGGCACCTACGATCCGAACGGCTCGAAGACCGATCTGCAGGCCGACGACAAGCCGGCATTGACCCCGAAGGTCGCGCCGATGGCCACCGACATGAAGGCGTTCGCCGCCAAGCCGCGCGACCTGGTGATCCTCGACGAAAAGGGCAAGCCGCTGCTCGGCGGCGACCACGATCGCCGCTTCTTCGAGGCGTCGTGGATGCACAAGTACAAGGGCAAATATTACTTCAGCTATTCGACCGGCGACACGCATTACATCGTCTATGCGACCGGCGACTCGCCTTATGGCCCGTTCACCTACAAGGGCCGCATCCTCCAGCCGGTCGACGGCTGGACGACGCACCATTCGATCGTCGAGTGGAAGGGCAAATGGTGGCTGTTCTACGCCGACACGCAGCTTTCCGGTCAGACGCGCCTGCGCAACGTCAAGATGACCGAGCTGAAGTACAATCCGGACGGCACGATCCAGACGATCGACCCCTTCGTGAAGTGATGTTGTGCCCCGGCGCAGGCCGGGGCCCAGTTGGGGAACGCAGCCGCATTCCCCGCGACCTCCGACATTGGGCCCCGGCCTCCGCCGGGGTGCTCATCTGAAAGACACCCATGTTCCTCGGCATCGACATCGGCACCTCGGGCGTGAAGGCGGTGGTGATCGACCGTGACGGCACGATCGCCGCGCAGGCGACCGCCGCGCTGACCGTTCAGCGCCCGCACCCGCTCTGGTCCGAACAGGATCCCGACGCCTGGTGGCAGGCGACCGACGCCGCGGTCCGCGCGCTTCCCGCAGATGTGCGCCGTGCGGTCCGCGGCGTGGGCATCGCGGGGCAGATGCACGGCGCGACCCTGCTCGGCGCCGACGATCGCCCCCTGCGCCCCGCGATCCTCTGGAACGACGGCCGCTCGTTCGCGGAATGCGCAGAACTGGAGCGCGCGGTGCCCGGCCTGCGCGACATCGCCGCGAACATCGCAATGCCCGGCTTCACCGCGCCGAAGCTGCTGTGGGTCAAGCATCACGAGCCCGAGACCTTCGCCGCGATCCGCACCGTCCTGCTCCCCAAGGACCACGTCCGCCTGATCATGACCGGCGAGAAGGCGTCCGACGTCTCCGACGCTGCCGGCACCCTGTGGCTAGACGTCGCGAAGCGTGACTGGAGCGACGAACTGCTCGCCGCGACCGGCCTCACCCGCGACCAGATGCCGCGCGCCGTCGAGGGCAGCGACGTGACCGGCACGCTCCGCCAGGAGATCGCCGATAACTGGGGCATGGACGCCGTCCCCGTCGCGGGCGGCGGCGGCGACAATGCCGCGGGCGCGGCCGGGATCGGCGTCGTCCGCGACGGCGACGCCTTGCTGTCGCTCGGCACTTCGGGCGTCATCTTCGTCGCCACCGACACGCTGCGCGCCAACCCGGCGGCGGCGGTCCATGCCTTCTGCCACTGTATCCCCGACATGTGGCACCAGATGGCGGTGCACCTGTCGGCGGCGGTCTGCGTCGACTGGGTCGCGCGGTTGATCGGCGCAGCAGGCGCCGCCGACGTCTTCGCGCGCGCCGAGATCGCCGGCCCGGCAAACGGTCCTGAACTGTTCCTCCCCTATCTCTCCGGCGAGCGCACCCCGCACAATGACGCGCAGGTGCGCGGCGGCTTCCTCCAGCTCGACCACGACAGCACGCCCGAACGGATGGCGCAGGCGGTGCTCGAAGGCGTCGCCTTCGCGCTCGCCGATGGCGTCCGCGTCCTTCGCGAATCCGGCACGACCGTCGAGCGGCTGTCGGTGATCGGCGGCGGCGCGCGCTCGCGCTATTGGGGCGAGACGCTCGCCGCCGCGCTGGAGGTCGAGCTGGCCTATCTCAAGGGCGGCGAGGTCGGCCCCGCGATGGGCGCGGCGCGCCTCGCCCAGCTCGCGGTAGACGGCGGCACGCCGGCCGAGGTCTGCATCGCTCCGCCGATCAGCCACATCATCACCCCCGACCCGACGCTCGTCGACCGGCTCGCCCCCAAGCGCGCCGCCTTCCGCGCCGCCTATTCCCGTATCAAGCCGTAAAGGAACCCAGCGAATGGCCACCGACTTCTTCGCCGACATCCCCCAGATCAAATATGAGGGGCCGGAGTCCACCAACGAACTCGCCTATCGTTACTACGACAAGGACCGGGTCGTGCTCGGCAAGCGCATGGAGGACCACCTCCGCTTCGCCGCCTGCTTCTGGCACACCTTCTGCTGGCCGGGGTCGGACGTGTTCGGCGGCGGCACCTTCAACCGCCCGTGGCACGCCGGCGCGAACGACAGTGCAGCCTCGGCGATGAAGCGCGAGGTCGCGTTCGACTTCTTCACCAAGCTCGACGTGCCCTATTATTGCTTCCACGACGTCGACGTGATGGCCGACGCCAACAGCGTCGCCGAGCATCGCCGCTTCTTCGGCGAGGCGGTCGATCATCTGGAGAAGCTCCAGGCATCGTCGGGCCGCAAGCTCCTGTGGGGCACCGCCAACCTGTTCGGCAACCCGCGCTTCGCCGCCGGTGGCGCGACCAATCCGGACCCGGAAGTCTATGCGTTCGGCGCGATGCAGGTCCGCGACGCGCTGGAAGCGACGCATCGCCTCGGCGGTCAGAACTACGTGCTGTGGGGCGGCCGCGAGGGCTATGAGACGCTCGCCAACACCGACCTGAAGCGCGAACTCGACAATCTCGGCCGCTTCCTGTCGCTGGTCGTCGAGCACAAGCACAAGATCGGCTTCGACGGCACGATCCTGATCGAGCCGAAGCCGCACGAGCCGACCAAGCACCAGTACGACTTCGATACCGCCACCGTGTACGGCTTCCTCAAGAAGTACGGGCTGGAGAACGAGGTCAAGGTCAACATCGAGGCGAACCACGCCACGCTGGCCGGCCACACCTTCGAACATGAGATCGCGATGGCCGGCGCGCTCGGCATCTTCGGCTCGATCGACGCCAACCGCGGCGATCACCAGAACGGCTGGGACACCGATCAATTCCCGAACTCGGTCGAGGAACTGACGCTGGCGATGATCGAGATCCTGCGTGCGGGCGGCTTCACCACCGGCGGGTTCAACTTCGACGCCAAGGTCCGCCGTCAATCGATGGACGCGGTCGACCTGTTCTACGGCCATGTCGGCGGCATCGATGTCGTTGCCAAGGGCCTGCTCAACGCCGCCGCGTTGATCGAGGACGGTCGTCTCGACGCGATCAAGAAGGAGCGTTACGCCGGCTGGGACGCCGATTTCGGCCAGCAGGTGTCGACGCTCGATCTTGCCGGGATCGCCGATCTCGCCGAGAGCGCCGACGTCAACCCGCGCCCGCGCTCGGGCCGTCAGGAGCGGATCGAGAACATCGTCAACCGCTTCATCTGATCCGACGCACACCCACCCGTCTGATCCGACGCACACCCACCCGTCATTCCCGCGAAGGCGGGAATCCAGACGCGCAGGTCCTCGTAAGAGGCGAAGCGTCCGACGTTCTGGATCCCCGTCGACGCGAAACCTCTGCGAAGGTCTGGAATCGTCCTGGATGCATCGTTGCCCCGGACTTGTACCGGGGTGACGGGTGACGTTCGCGAAAGCAGGGATGACGGGTGTGGCGGGCACAATGCCCCCAAGCGGAACGACGCGGCGTCGGGCAGCATCCGGTCGCGCCACGCGCGTTCCCGCCCCTGCCCGACGGCGGCTAATTCGCCCGCGTCACGGCACCAGCAACGCCGTATCGGCCACCGCAGGGTTGCGAATCCGCCCCCCGCCGCCTAAATAATGTCCGACTAATTCCCATCACCGAAGGACGATCATGATCGACGGAGCGATGCTCATCGGCGCCGAGGCGCGTCAGGCTGACAAGCGGTTCACCTCGGTCGATCCGTCGACCGGCGCGACGCTGACGCCGGACTTCTCCTCCGCCGGCCCCGATGCGGTCGACGCCGCCGCCGCACTCGCCGCCGAGGCGTTCCCGACCTTCGCCGCGACCGCGCCCGAGGCACGCGCGACCTTCCTCGAAGCCATCACCGACGAAATCCTCGCGCTCGGCGACGACCTGATCGTCCGCGCGATGCAGGAAAGCGGCCTGCCGCGCGCGCGCCTCGAAGGTGAGCGCGGCCGCACCGTCGGCCAGCTCAAGCTGTTCGCGCAGGTCGTGCGTCAGGGCGATTGGCTCGACGCCACCATCGACCCGGCGATGCCCGACCGCCAGCCGCTCCCGCGGCCCGACCTGCGTCGCATGAACGTCGCGCTCGGCCCTGTCGCGGTGTTCGGTGCCTCGAACTTCCCGCTCGCCTTCTCGGTCGCGGGCGGCGACACCGCCTCGGCGCTCGCCGCGGGCTGCCCGGTCGTCGTGAAGGGCCACCCCGCGCACCCCGGCACCGGCGAGATGGTCGCGCGCGCGATTGCCAAGGCGGTCGAGAAGGCCGGGCTCCCGGCCGGCGTCTTCTCCTATCTGCCCGGCGAAACCAACGAGCTGGGCGGCGCGATCGTTCGCGATCCGCGCATCAAGGCGGTCGGCTTCACCGGCTCGCGCGGTGGTGGCATGGCGCTGATGAAGATCGCTGCCGAGCGTGAAGAGCCGATCCCGGTCTATGCCGAAATGTCGGCGATCAACCCGGTCGTCATCATGCCGCTCGCGCTCGAAGCCCGCGGCGCGGCGCTGGCGCCGGCCTATGTCCAGTCGCTGACGATGGGCGCGGGCCAGTTCTGCACCAACCCCGGTCTGGTCCTCGCGATCGCCGGCCCCGCGCTCGACGCCTTCGTCGAAGCCGCCGGCCAGGCGCTGACCGAGAGCGCGCCGACGACGATGCTCACACCGGGCATCCACGCCAGCTTCGAAAAGGGCGTCGAGGCGCTCGCCTCGCATTCGGCGGTCACCACCGTCGCGCGCGGCAAGGTCGGTGAAGGCGTCAATCAGGCGGTCGGCGCGCTGTTCCGCACCGACGCCACATCCTTCCTCGCCGATCGCGCACTCGGTCACGAGGTGTTCGGCTCGTCGTCGATCGTCGTCGCCTGCCGCGACCTGAACGAGCTGAAGCAGGTCATCGCCAGCCTCGAAGGCCAGCTGACCGCCACGCTCCAGATCGACGCCGAGGACGAAGCCGACGCCAAGGCGCTGGTCCCGGTGCTCGCCGATCGCGTCGGCCGCATCCTCGTCAACGGCTGGCCGACCGGCGTCGAAGTCGCCCCGGCGATGGTCCACGGCGGCCCGTTCCCGGCGACCAGCGACGGCCGCACCACCTCGGTCGGCACCGGCGCGATCTACCGCTTCCTGCGCCCGGTCAGCCTCCAGAACCTGCCCGCCAGCCTGCTGCCGGACGCAGTCTCGGACGCCAACCCCTGGGGCATCGCCCGCCGCATCGACGGCAAGCGCGAGGCCTCGCCGCGGTAAGCGTTTCGGATTGCTGAGAAACGGAAAGGGCGGCCCTGAGGGCCGCCCTTTTTGTTTGCCCGGTCAACGCCGGCCTCGCGCAGCCGACCTGCCCCAGCCCCTCGTCATTGCGAGCGCAGCGAAGCAATCCCGGGCGTCCTGATCCAGCCCTGGATTGCTTCGCTACGCTCGCAATGACGGAAGGAGTTTGCCCGCGAAACCCGCGCTTCGACAGGTTCAGCAAGAACGGGGGTGGAAAGACGCCCCCGCCCTCCCGTCACCCCGGACTTGATCCGGGGTCCCGCTTTCTTCGCGACCGGCACAAAAGAAGCGAGGCCCCGGATCAAGCCCGGGGCGACGGCTCAGGTCACACGATCAACGATCAGTGATTATCGCGCGGCAGCCCCATGGTCTGCGCGATGCGCTGATACTTCTCCGCGCCCTCCAGGATCGCGCCGGTGCTCATCTGCCCGACGACCGCGCGCTGGATCTCCTGCCACGGCGTCTGCGAGGCTGGGTAGGCATAGCCACCCGCCGCTTCCAGCGCCGCACGCCGCTCGGCCAGTTCCGCGTCGGAAATCAGCACGTTCGCCGTCCCCTTCGACAGATCGACCCGCACGCGGTCGCCGGTCTTCAGCAGCGCGAGGCCACCCATCGCCGCTGCCTCGGGCGAGGCGTTAAGGATCGACGGCGACCCGCTGGTCCCCGACTGCCGCCCGTCGCCGATGCATGGCAGCGCATGGACGCCCTCGGTGATCAGATACGCCGGCGGCCGCATGTTCACGACCTCTGCCGCGCCCGGATAGCCGACCGGCCCCGCCCCGCGCATGAACAGCAATGTCTCCGACGTGATGCCCGTCGCCGGATCGTCGATCCGCGCGTGATAATCCTCCGGCCCGTCGAACACCACCGCTGGCCCCTCGAACGCCTCGGGGTCGTTCGGGTTCGACAGGTAACGGTCGCGGAACTCAGGCGAAATGACGCTGGTCTTCATCACCGCGGCGTCGAACAGATTGCCCGACAGCACGATGAACCCGGCCTCTTCCTTGAGCGGCGCGTCGTACGGACGAATGACCTTCTCGTCCTCGATCTCGCGTCCGCGGCAATTGTCGCCCATGGTCTTGCCGTTGACGGTCAGCGCGTCCTCGGCGATCAGGCCCTGTTCCATCAACTGGTTGACCACCGCCGGCACGCCGCCCGCACGGTAATAATCCTCGCCGAGATACTCGCCGGCCGGCTGCAGGTTCACCAGCAGCGGCACCTTGTGCCCCTCGGTCTCCCAGTCCTTGATCGGCAAATCGACCCCGACATGGCGCGCGAGCGCGGCGAGGTGGATCGGCGCATTGGTCGACCCGCCGATCGCCGAATTGACCTTGATCGCATTGTGGAAAGCATCCTTCGTCAGGATGTCCGAGGGCTTGAGATCCTCCGCGACCATCTCGACGATCCGCTTGCCGGTGAGATACGCTACCTCCTGCCGGTCGCGATACGGCGCCGGGATCGCCGCCGAGCCGGGCAGCGACATGCCGAGCGCTTCGGCCAGCGAGTTCATCGTCGTCGCGGTGCCCATCGTGTTGCAATAGCCCGTCGACGGCGCCGACGACGCCACCAGCCGGATGAACTCGGCATCGTCGATCTCGCCCGCCGCGAGCAATTGCCGCGCCTTCCACACGATCGTGCCCGAACCCGTCCGCTCGCCCTTGTGCCAGCCGTTGAGCATCGGCCCGACCGACAGAGCGATCGCCGGAATGTTGACGGTCGCTGCCGCCATCAGGCACGCCGGGGTCGTCTTGTCGCAGCCGATCGTCAGCACCACGCCGTCGAGCGGATAGCCGTACAGCACCTCGACCAGCCCGAGATACGCGAGGTTGCGGTCGAGCCCGGCGGTCGGGCGCTTGCCGGTTTCCTGGATCGGATGCACCGGGAATTCCAGCACGATCCCGCCCATCTCGCGCACGCCCTCACGCACCCGCTCCGCGAGCACCAGATGGTGGCGGTTGCATGGGGAAAGGTCGGAACCGGTCTGCGCGATGCCGATGATCGGGCGACCCGACTGCAACTCCTCCAGCGTCAGCCCGAAGTTCAGATAGCGCTCCAGATACAGCGCCGTCATGTCGATGTTCGCCGGATTGTCGAACCACGCACGGCTGCGCAGCTTCGTCGGATCGTGGGGGGCGGTCATGCAGGCGGACTCCAAAGCGAAAGGCAGCGATATAGTCGGACAAATAACATAAGACTAACGGAGCGTCGCCAGCGAAATCCCCTCCGCCATCGCACGATAACCCGCGATACTAGGGTGAAGTCCGTCGCCGCTGTCATAGGCGGGGAGCAGACGATCGGGCCGCGCCGGGTCGCGCATCATCCGGTCGAAATCGATCACGCGATCGGCGTTGCCCGGCGTGCGGATCCAGGCGTTGATCGCCTGCCGATCCGCCTCGCTCGCCGCACCGGGATGATAATAAGCGTTGGTCGAAAAAGGCATGATCGTCGCGAGATGCACCGTCATCCCCTTGGCATGCGCCCGCGCGACCATTTGCGCATAGGCACCCGTCACCCCCGCCACCAATGCGCGATGCGCCTCGGGGCTGGCGGGCTGTTCGCGGGTCAGCACGCCGATATCGTTGACGCCCTCCAGCACGATCAGATGCTTCGCACCGGCCTGCCCGAGCACGTCGCGGTCGAAGCGCGCCATGGCATTCGTCCCGGTCCCGTCGAGCAGCAGCCGATTGCCGCCGATCCCCAGGTTGAGCACCGCCACCTTACCGCCCAGTCGCCGCGCGAGCCCGTCGGTCCAGCGCGCGTTGGTGTTGGGCTTCACACCATAGCCATCGGTGATCGAGATCGCCGAAGGCGACCACCCCGTTCGCCGTGGCGCAGCGCTCGACCTCCACGCCCGAAATCTGGAACCAGTGATCGGTCGCGGTCGCCCCCGTCAGGTCGGCCGCACCGGTCGCGTCGCCCTTCGCGATCCACGAGGTCGCGCGCGATCCGGGGTGCGAAGTCTGCCCCTCCGGCGCCACCGGCAAATAGGCCGACACCGCCAGATCGTCGAATGCCGCGACCGGAAGCGTCACCGCATCGCTCCACCATTCCGCGCCGGGCGGCACGATCACGTCGCGCGCGCCGCCGAACGACAGCGCGCGCAGGCTGCCCGGCGTCACCCGCGCGCTCGCAAGATCCGCCGAGCGCGCGATGCTCGCAGCGGCGATGCGCAGCGGCGCGCGACCATAAGCGTTCGAAAAGCGCACCCGCACCCGCGCGCCGCCCAGCGATGGGCGAACGATCTGGCGCAGCGTCGCGTCGCGCAGCAGGTCGTCGGCCAGGACGTTCTCGCCCTGCGGCGTCATCTGCGCGGAAGCCCAGGCCGCCTGCCAGCTACAGGAACGCGCGGCGGCGGGGGTGGCGGCGAGGCCGAGCAGCGCGGCGGCAAGCACGAACGAGGATCGCATGGACGCTCCGAAAGAAAGAAGGGCCGGGCTCGCGAAGAGACCGGCCCCAAGAGTCGACGCGCCGAATAAAGGGGAGAAAAACGGCGCGCCTAACGCAATCAGAAAAGCGGGCGAGTGCCGGACGGCACCGGAGGAAAGACGTCATGGACGACACGGTTCGGGCCGGGCGTGGTGATCGACATCTTCCTCTCCATGACCGTTCGCGCCGGTCGCACCTGATCCGAGAACATGCTCGCATGGTGTTGATAGCGGTATCACAAACTTCTCCGCATCCGTCAACCGGCCTGTGTCAGACGAACGTCGCGGTAGCGGGGATTGAGCAGGTGGAACACCAGCAGCGCCACCAGATAGGCCACGCCACAGGCGACGAAGAACGGCCCGTAGCTGCCGACGGTGTCGAGCAGCAGCCCGAGCGACTTGGACGCGATGAAGCCGCCAACCGCGCCCGCGAACCCGCCGAGCCCGATCAGCGTCCCTTGGGCGAAGCGCGGAAACTGGTCGCCCGGCAGCGCGAACAAATTGGTAGAGAACCCCTGGTGCGCCGCGCACGCCAGCCCGATCAGCAGCACCGCGATCCAGATGCTGCTCGCCTGCCCCGCGAACATCACCGGCAGCGCGAACAAGGCACACGCGAACATCGCCCGCTTGCGCGCCCGGCCGGTCGCCACCCCGCGCTTGAGCAGGTGCGACGAATACCAGCCGCCCGCGATCGCGCCGAAATCGGCGAGAATGTAGATCGCGACAAGCGGCGGCCCGAAGCTTTTCAGGTCATAGCCATATTGCTTGTTGAAGAAGTCCGGCAGCCAGAACAGGAACGTCCACCACACGGGATCGATCAGGAACCGCCCCGCCATATAGGCCCAGGCTTCACGATGCCGCAGCACGCGCAGGAAGCCGGCGCGCCCCTGGTCGATCGCCGGTTCGATCTCGATCCACGCACGTTCCTCGGGCGACAGCCGCGGGTGCTCGGCGGGCTTGTGGTACAAGCGCCACCACGCGAACAGCCAGACAAGGTTGAACAGCCCGGTGATGATGAATGCCCAGCGCCAATCGAGCAGCAATCCGGCGACGATGAAGCCGATCAGCAGCGGGGTGACCACCGCCCCGACGTTCGCCCCGGCGTTGAAGATGCCGATCGCGAGCGCGCGCTCCTTCTTGGGAAACCATTGCGACGCGGCGGCGAGCGCGGAAGGGTAGGTTCCCGCCTCGCCGAACGCGAGCGGGATGCGCGCGATCACGAAGCCGGTCGTCGAGGTGACGAGCGTCTGCGCGAAATGGCCGAACGTCCAGCTGCCCATCGCGAGCAAATAACCGTATTTCGGCCCGATCCGGTCGATCAGCCATCCGAAAATCAGGAAGCCGATCCCGTAGAAGACCTGGAAATAGCCGGTGACGTCGCCGTAGCCGGTGTTCGTCCAATGATAGAGTTCGGTCAGCTGCGGCTTGAGCACCCCCAGCACCAGCCGGTCGACGTAGGACAGCACCACCGCCGCGAACAGCAGGCCGCAGATGATCCAGCGAACACGACCCTTGGGTCGCGGAACCTCGGATATGGCGGCCTCGGGCGCGTGCTGCGCGGCGTCGGTGAAGTCGCTCATGGGCGGACTCTCCTTGTTCCCCGGCGTAGGCCGGGGCCTGGTTGGGAAGGCCTCCGCGATCTACCCGAACCGTTTCCCGACTGGACCCCGGCCTTCGCCGGAGAACGGACGGCGGCGTGTGTGAGCATGGCCCTCACCAACTCCACAGCGTGCCATCCTCCAGCCGGTTCACCGGCAGATATGCGCGCTTATATTCATACCCCGCCGCAAGCTGCTCATCGATATCGATCCCCAGCCCCGGCGCATCCCCCGGATGCATCATCCCATCCTCGAAGCGATAGGAGTGCGGGAACACCGCATCGGTCTCGGCGGTGTGCGGCATATGCTCCTGCACCCCGAAGTTCGGGATCGACAGGCCGAAGTGCAGCGCCGCCGCCATAGTAACCGGCGACAGGTCGGTCGCGCCGTGGCAACCGGTGCGGACCTGATACAGATCGGCGAGCGCGGCGACGCGGCGCAAATGCGTGATCCCGCCGGCATGGACGATCGTCGCCCGGATATAGTCGATCAGCTGCTGCTCGATCAGCGTCTTGCAGTCCCAGATCGAATTGAACACCTCACCGACAGCGATCGGCGTCGTGGTGTGCTGGCGGATCAACCGGAACGCGTCCTGATTCTCGGCCGGGGTGGGATCCTCGATCCAGAACGGGCGATACGGCTCCAGATCGCGCCCAAGCCGCCCCGCCTCGATCGGGGTCAGGCGATGGTGGACGTCGTGCAGCAGGTGAATGTCCGGCCCCAGCGCCTCGCGCGCCGCGGCGAACAGCTCGGGCACCACACGCAGGTATTTCTCGGTCGACCAGACCGACTCGCTCGGCAAGGCGGCGTCGGCGGGTTCGTAGCGTTGCCCCGGCTTCGCGACGCCATAGGTGGAGGCGAGCCCCGGCACCCCGCATTGCAGCCGGATCGCCTTATACCCCTTGTCACGCTCCGCCAGGGCGACCGCGATCGTATCCTCGATCGAGGTGCCGTTGGCGTGCGCATAGACCATGCACGCCTCGCGAGCGGCACCGCCCAGCAACTGATAGACCGGCAATCCGGCGAGCTTGCCCTTGATGTCCCATAGCGCCACGTCGACCGCCGCGATCGCGGTCATCGTCACCGGCCCGCGCCGCCAATACGCCCCCTTGTAGAGATACTGCCAGATATCCTCGATCCGGTGCGCCTCGCGTCCAATCAGGCACGGCACGACATGCTCGGACAGATAGGCGGCGACCGCCAGCTCGCGTCCGTTCAGCGTCGCGTCGCCGACCCCGGTGGTGCCGTCGTCGCAGGTGATCTTCAGCGTGACGAAGTTGCGACCGGGCGAGGTGATGATGACGCGGGCATCGGTGATGATCGGCATGGTCTCTCTCAGGCGTAATCGAGCGTGACGGTCGGCGCAGCGGTGTTCCGGCACGGCGGCGCGCGACGTGCGCGGATCGCAGTCATTCGACGATAAGCGGCCACGCGCGCACTCTCCAGTCACTTCCGATCTGCCGTCGGGACTTGTGAATTAACACTGATAGCGTTAACATGGCGGCGAAGAAGCGGCATTGTCAATGCCGCCGAAGGTAGCGGGAGCGGTGATGAAAGCACGTTCGGGATGGCTGGGTGCGCTCGCCCTGCTGATGGCAAGCGCCGCGCATGCCGACGACGGATACCGTCTGTGGCTGCGCGCGCCTGCCGCCGCACCGGCCACTGCGACGGTCGCGGTCCGTGGTGATACCGCCACGCTGCGCCTCGCCGCCGCCGAACTGTCGCGTGCCTTGCCGGCGGGCATGAACGTCACCGTCGCCACTGCTGCCGACAATGCGACGGCGGCGCTGCGGCTGCCGTTCGCGCCGCTCGGCGACGAGGGCTATCTGGTCCGCCCCGTCACGCTCGACGGCAAGCCGACGCTGCTGGTCGCGGGCAACAGCGACCGCGGCGCGCTGTACGGCGCGTTCGCGCTGCTGCGGCATCTCGCCACCGGCGGAAGCGCGGCCAATGCGACGCTCACCAGCACCCCCAAGGTGAAGCTGCGCGTCCTCAACCATTGGGACAATCTCGACGGCACCGTCGAGCGCGGGTACGCCGGCGTGTCGCTATGGGATTGGTGGGCGCTCCCCGACTTCGAGGACCCGCGCTACACCGACTATGCGCGCGCCAATGCGTCGATCGGCATCAACGGCACGGTGCTCAACAACGTCAATGCCAAGGCCGACAGCCTGACCCCGCGCTACATCGCCAAGGCGGCGGCCTTGGCCGACGTATTCCGCCCGTGGGGGATCAAGGTCTATCTCTCCGCGCGCTTCTCCGCGCCGATCGAGCTGGGCGGGCTCAAGACCGCCGATCCGCGCGATCCGCAGGTGGCGGCGTGGTGGAAGGCGAAGGCCGACGAAATCTACCGCGCGATCCCCGATTTCGGCGGGTTCCTCGTCAAGGCGAACAGCGAAGGCCAGCCCGGCCCGCGCGATTATGGCGCGAGCCATGCGGATGGCGCGAACATGCTCGCCGCCGCGGTCAAGCCGCATGGCGGAATCGTGATGTGGCGCGCGTTCGTCTATGCCGAAACTGACCCCGAGGACCGCGCCAAACAGGCGTATACCGAGTTCAAGCCGCTCGACGGCACCTTCGCCGACAATGTGCTGGTGCAGGTCAAGAACGGCGCGATCGACTTCCAGCCGCGCGAGCCCTTTCATCCGTTGTTCGGCGCGATGCCCAGGACGCCGTTGATGATCGAGTTCCAGATCACCAAGGAATATCTCGGCTTCGCAACCCACCTCGCCTATCTCGGCCCGCTGTTCGAGGAAGTGCTCGCGGCGAAGACGGGGCGCGGCGCCGAAACGGTCGCCTCGGTCGTCGACGGCAGCAGCGAGCGGCACCGGCTGACCGGCATGGCGGGCGTCGCCAATATCGGCCGCGATCGCGACTGGTCGGGCTCGACCTTCAACCAGGCCAATTGGTACGCGTTCGGCCGGATGGCGTGGGACCCGACGCTGACCGCGGCGCCGATCGCGCGCGAATGGGCGCAGCAGACCTTCGGCACCGATCCTCGCGTCGTCGGTACCGCCGTGAAGATGATGATGGGCTCGCGCGAGGCGGTGGTCGACTACACCGGCGCGCTCGGGCTCGCGCATCTGATGGCCACCGGCCACCATTACGGCCCGGGGCCGTGGGTCGCCGATCTGGCGCGCCCCGAGTGGAACCCGGTCTATTACCACAAGGCGGATCGCAACGGCATCGGCTTCGACCGGACGAAGACCGGCAGCGACGCCGCCGCGCAATATGCGCCCTCGGTCGCCAGGCGGTTCGCCAACCCGAAGACCACGCCGGCGCGCGACCTTTTGTGGTTCCACCATGTCGCGTGGGACCGGAAGATGCCGTCGGGCAAGACCCTGTGGGAGGAACTCGTCGCGTATTACGATCGCGGCGTGGGCTATGTCGGCGAGATGCGGCGGCAATGGGACGGCGTGCGGTCACAGGTCGATGACGAGCGCTGGCAGAAGACCGCCACCTATCTGGCGGTGCAGGAACGCGAGGCACGCTGGTGGCGCGACGCCAGCCTCGCTTACTGGATGTCGGTCAACGGCCGCGCGCTCCCGCCCGGGGTCGCCGCACCCGAGCACGATCTGGCGTGGTACAAGGCGCAGGCGTTCCCGTACGTCCCTGGCCACCACGATTGAGGAAACCCTTCAGCCCTCCCCTGATGGGGCGGAGTGAAGCCCAGCATCCTCGCTGCAATTGAACATAGACCCGCAATCTGACGCTTGCCGACGCCGCCCGCGGTCGCCAAGAACCCTGCAATGGACTGTCCGGCATGAACGAACCGCGCGGGTCGCGCCGCCAACGCAACGCCCCGACGATCAGCGACGTCGCGGCACATGCCGGCGTGTCGCCGATGACGGTCAGCCGCGTCATCAATCGCGAGGGCAGCGTACGCGACGCGACCCGCGCGCGCGTCGAGGAAGCGATCGCCAAGCTGCGCTACGCGCCTTCTGCCGCCGCGCGGATGCTGGCGGGGGGCGAGGACTTCCGGCTCGGCGTGCTGCACACCACCACCAGCCTGTTCTATTTCAGTGAGTTCCTGGTCGGCTGTCTCGATCAGGCCGCGCGTCAGAACGGGCAGATCATCGTCGAGCAATGCGCCGAAGGTGGCGAAGTGGCGGCGATCGAGCATCTGCTGCACGGACGCGTCGACGGCCTGCTGCTCCCACCCCGCTCGGCGACGCCGAGACGGTGCTGGCGATGCTGCGCGAGCGCGACGTGCCGGTCGTCGCGGTGTCGACCGGGCGTGCGCCGGAATGGGCGCTGTCGGTCAGCATCGACGATCGCAAGGCCGCGTACGAGATGACGCGTCATCTCGGCACGCTCGGTCATCGCCGGATCGGCTTCATCACCGGCGCCGCGAATCAGAGCGCGACCGGCGAGCGGCTCGCCGGCTATCGCGATGCGGTGGCCGACATGGCGCTCGACGCCGACGATGCGCTGATCGCCGAGGGCAATTTCGGCTATCGCTCCGGGCTCGACGCCGCGGAGCGCCTGCTCGACCTGCCCGACGCGCCGACCGCGATCTTCGCCAGCAACGACGACATGGCCGCCGCGACGGTGGCGATCGCGCACCGCCGCGATCTCGACGTGCCGGGCGACCTCACCGTCTGCGGCTTCGACGACTCGGCACTCGCAACGACGGTCTGGCCGGAGCTGACGACGATCCGCCAGCCGGTCAGCGATATGGCGCGCACCGCGGTCGACCTGCTGATGAGCGAAATCCGCCAGCGGCGCGGCGGCAGCAGCGAGGATCATCCGCACGTTGTGGTCGATTATGCGCTGATCCGGCGGCAGTCGGACGCGGTCCCGCGCCGTCGCCCGCGCGCCACGGGCTGATCGTCCCACACCGGCGACGAAGGCGCTTCCCCCGCCCCCCACTTCAGCCTAACAGCGCGGATATATGTGGCAGCTCTACCAGTTCCCGCTGTGTCCGTTCACGCGCAAGGTCCGCACCCTCCTCAACGAGAAGGACGTGGGCTATCAACTCATGCGCGAGAACCCGTGGGAGCGGCGCGACGCCTTCATCGACATGAATCCCGCCGGGCAGACCCCGGTAATGACCGACAACGATCGCGGCGTCGTGCTGCTCGATTCGATGGCGATCTGCGAATATTTCGAGGAGACGGTCGAGCGGGTTGCGATGATCAACGGCACCGCCGCCAATCGCGCCGAGATTCGGCGGCTGGTGACGTGGTTCGACACGCACTTCTACCGCGACGTCACCCAGCCGCTGCTCGACGAACGCATGATCAAGCGGGTCGCGCATCGCATGGCCCCCGACGCGTCACGCTTGCGTGAGGCGATGAAGTCGGCGGTCGGGCATCTCGACTATATCGACTTCCTGCTCGACCATCGGAAATGGATCGCGGGTTCGACGATCAGCCTCGCCGATCTTGCCGCAGCGGCGCAGATTTCGGTCGCCGATTATCTCGGCGGGATCGACTGGGCCGGCCATGCGCTGACCAAGGCATGGTATTCGGCGTTCAAGAGCCGCCGCAGCTTCCGCCCGCTGCTCGCCGAACGGATCAGCGGGATCGAACCGCCGAGCTATTACGAGAACCCGGACTTCTAACCGCCACTGCGTGCTCCTGCGGACGCAGGAGATCAGGGTCCGAAACGGTGTCGCTCGTGGCTCTGGGTTCCCGCATCCGCAGGAACACGGCAACGCTTCTCATCGACAGGATCGAGCCCCCATGCACGCCTCCCACGACCCCGCCGCCCCGCCCGCGCCTCCGATCGGGTTCGACGACTTTCTGGCGGTCGACGTGCGGGTCGGGACGATCGTCGCGGCCGAGCCCTTCCCCGAGGCGCGCAAGCCGGCGTTCAAGCTGACGATCGACTTCGGTCCGGCGATCGGCACGAAGCGCTCATCGGCGCAGATCACCGAGCATTACGGTTGCGACGAGCTGGTCGGGCGACAGGTGGCGGCCGTCGTCAACTTCCCGCCGCGCCAGATCGGCAAGTTCATGTCGCAGGTTCTAACCCTCGGCTTCCCCGACGCGGACGGAAAGGTCGTTCTGGTGCAGCCGAGCGTGGCGGTTCCCAACGGCGGGCGGCTGTTCTGATGCGGCAGGCACACGGACGACTGACGATCGCGACACGCGGGGCGGGACTTGTCGAGGTGACCGACGAGGTCACGGCATGGCTGGACGCGCAGGATATCGCCGACGGTCTGCTGACCGTCTTCTGTCGCCACACCTCCGCCTCGCTGCTCATCAACGAGAATGCCGCCCCCGCCGTACGCCGTGATCTGGAGCGGTATTTCCAGCGGCTCGCGCCCGAATCGCGCGACTACGAACATGACGACGAAGGGCCGGACGACATGCCGGCGCACCTCAAGACCGCGCTGACCAACGTCTCCATCGGGATCCCCGTCCTCGACGGCCGAATGGTGCTGGGCACATGGCAGGGCCTCTACCTGTTCGAACACCGCGCCGCACCACACCGCCGCACGCTCGCGCTCCACGTGATCGGCGAATAACCCCGCCGCAACCGTCGTCCCTGCGAAGGCAGGGACCCATGTCTGCATCGTCCGGCCACATCTTTGACACAGGGCGCAACGCTCATGTGTCAGTCGGTCTGGCAAACTCGGCACAAATCTGAGCCACGCTTCGTCAAGCGAACCCTCTTCCGAAGTTACCGCCGTGCTCCTGCGAAAGCAGGAGCCCAGAGTTTTCACACACCATAAGGCGTTGTTCTGCGTGAACCCTAGGCTCCTGCTTCCGCAGGAGCACAAGCTCGTACGGCCCCACTTTCTACACTTTCGGAAAAATCTCGCCTTCGCCGGAGCGACCAAGGAGATGGGTCAAGCCACGAGGGTTGGTTGCTGAAATACAATGACGCAGGTTGCAACCATCATTGCGAGCGTAGCGAAGCAATTCAGGGCCGGATCAGGACGCCCTGGATTGCTTCGCTACGCTCGCAATGACGACTCCGGTTCCAAATGATGTCTTCGACCTCTAACCCGGATCTTCTTCCCGTGCTCCTCCGAACGCAGGAGTCCAGGGTTTCACACACCATAAGGCGTTGTTTTGCGTACCGCTGCGCTCCTGCTTTCGCCGGAGCGTAAGATACCCTTTGCGCCGGCAACGATAGAGGTAGGTCAAGCCAGACGAATTAGTTGCTGGAGTGCGATGGCGTATGTTGCAACGGCCATTCCGAACGCAGCGAAGCAACCCAGAGCCAGTTCAGCCCCCGATCAAGTCGCTACCGTCCCACCCTAAACGCCCGCTACTTCGGCTCCGCCAGCGTCAGGATCGACAACCCCGTCGGCATCGGCAGCCGCCCGACCAGATGGCGCTCGGCGCGGAAGATCCGCTCGAACAAGGCGTTGAGCGGTGCGACGGGAGGCGAGTCGTCACTGTCGTCGCGCCCGGTCAATCGCCCGGCAATCCGCGCCACCGCTGCCAGCGGAAACAGCAGCGAGTTGAAATAGGTAAGCCCGCGCTCGCGCAGCCCCGCCTTGCGAAGCGCGCCAAGCAACGTCTTCTTGGAATAACGCCGGTGGTGGTGGTTCACCACGTCATGCGCGCTCCACATCCATTGATGCGCCGGCACCGCGATCACGATTTTTCCGCCCGGCGCCAGACACTCGCGCATCGCCGACAATGCCGCGACATCATCCTCGATATGCTCGACGACATCCAGCACCGCGATCAGGTCATAATGTCCGCGCGGCACGCCGGGCAACGCCGGAAGCGGTGCATCACCGACCGGCTTGCCCAGCCGCTCGCTGGCGATCGCGCGCGCCGCCGGATCGATCTCGATCGCGTCGACATCGCCGAATTCCGCCAGCATCGGCAGATTGTGTCCGGTGCCGCAACCGATCTCGAGAATACGCGCTGCCGTCGGCAGCTTGCCCGTGCGGGTCAGGTAATCGGCCAGAATGTCGCGGCGCGCACGATACCACCAATGCGTGGAATCATGCTCAGCCATGCGATCATAGACACGGCGATCCATCAATAATTACTCTTTATCACGCAAAGACCCAGAACCGGTACAGGAGGAACGTCACCATCGGCGTGACGAACACGTTGGTGACCAGCGGCCACCACGTCGCCCCGTGCATCGGTCCGGTCAGGAACCACACGAAGAAGGTGTTCAGCGAAAAGCTGACCAACGTCACCACCAGAAAGCGTCCGCCCGTGCGCGAGACGTTGTCACGCTCGCCCACGTCGCGGAAGCTCCAGCGGCTGTGGATGACATAGCCCGCCACCATCGACACCAGATAGCCGAGCACATTGGCGATCAACGGCCAGAAGCTGCGATGGTCGAGCGGCCATCGCGCCTGTGCATAGGTCGCGATCGGCCAATAGACCGCGGCATAGATGGCGGTCGCCGCGCCACCCGTCAGCCCGAAACGCACCAATTGCCAGAACAGCGCGCGCAATTGCTCGATCCTGGCGTGTGTCTGCAACGTCGTCACAACCCTGCCCCTTCCGCCGTCCGACTAGGCCCGCGGGCCGGTGCTGGCAATGGCCGGCGTGCGCGCGCATGGGGTTGGCGTGTGCGCGCGCGCACCGGTCGCCCCGTTGCCGTTTCGTTGCCCGCGGCCTAAGCACCGCCGCATCGACGGGCCGCCCTTCTCGGCGCGGCGTGAAGGGATTGTGTTGACCAACCATTTGTTGCCGCCCGCTACGCAAGACCGGGTCGTGCGGACGCTCGACCGCCACTGGCTCCGGCTGACGTTGCTGGCATGGGCGGGGATCGCGATCTGGTACGTCTGGCAACGCTGGGCGGCGATCCACTGGCTGTCGCTGGGCGACACCGACGACAATATGCGGTTGATGCAGGTCCGCGCGCTGCTGAACGGTCAGGGCTGGTTCGACCTGCGCAACTACCGGCTCAATCCGCCGGGCGGGTTCGACATCCATTGGTCGCGGCTGGTCGATCTGCCGATCGCGGGACTGATCGTGTTGCTGCGCCCGTTCGTCGGGGTGGCGGAGGCCGAGCGGCTGGCATGCGGCATCGCGCCGCTGCTGCCGATGGCGGTGGTGCTGGTGGCGCTCGGCGCGACGCTGCGGCGGCTGGTGCATCCGCTGGCGTGGCCGCTGGGGATTGCGCTGTTCCTTGCCACCAATGTCGCGCTCGGAATGTTCATGCCCGACCGGATCGACCATCATGGTTGGCAGCTGGCGATGCTGGCGGTGACGGTCGCCGGGCTGTGCGATCCGCAGCGCGCGCGCGGCGGTGCACTGGTTGGCACCGCGACCGCGATTTCGCTCACGATCGGCCTCGAAATGCTGCCCTACGCCGCGATGGCGGGGGGTATTATCGGGCTCGCCTGGGTATGGGAGCGGGCAGAACGTGAACGGCTGGCGTTCTACGCGGTGTCGCTCGCCGGCGGCGTGGCGGCGGGTTTTGCGGCCTTCACCTCCTACGCCAATCGCGTCTATCGCTGCGATGCGCTGACCCCGGTATACGCCTCGACCGTGGTGCTGGCCGGCGGGCTGCTGCTGGCGCTCGCCGTCATTTCCCCGCCCAAGCCACTGATACGATTGCTGCTGGCCGTCGCGGCCGGTGCAGTGATCGCGGCGTTCTTCTCGCTCGCCTACCCGCAATGTCTGGGCCGGCCCGAGCAGGTGTCGAACGAACTCTATACCAGTTGGCTGTCGCAGGTCCGCGAGGCCAAGCCGATCTACCGCCACCCGCTGCGCGTCGCCCTCCCCATCGTCACCCTGCCGCTCATCGGATTAATCGGTGCATTGTTCGCGACTTGGCGAGCGCGGCGGCAGCCGACCTTGCGCGGCTGGGCGTGTGTGGCGCTGTTCGGCGCGTTCGCGGCGCTGATGCTGCTTTGGCAGGCGCGCGCCGGACCCGCCGCGCAACTCCTTGCAATCCCTGGCGCTGCAGCGCTGGCGTGGATGGCGGTGCCGTGGCTGGCGGCGCCGCGTTACTGGTGGGCGAAGGCGGCAGCCGCGGCGGCCCTGTTCGTGATCGTCTCGGGCAGCTTCACGCAGATCATCATCGACCGCTTCAAGGTCGACCGCCCCAACGCCTATGTCCGCCGCGTCAACAAGGCGACCGGGCGCTGCCTGACGATCCCGGCGATGCAGCCGCTCAACCGCTATCCGGCGCAAACCGTCTTCACCTTCGTCGACCTCGGCCCGCGGCTCATCACATTGACGCATCACGATGCAATCGCAGGGCCTTACCACCGCAACGGCGACGCGATCCTCGACGTCCACCACGCCTTCATGGGGACCCCCGAGGTGGCGCGCGCGATCATGAAACGGCACGGCGCGACCATGCTGCTGGTGTGCCCGGACATGGCCGAATCGACCAATTATCGCGCCAAGGCACGCGGCGGCTTCTACGACCGTTTGGCCAAGGGCGAGCATTTCGACTGGCTGGTGCCGCTGCCGATCCGAAAGGGATCGCCGTTCCGCGCGTTCCGGGTGGAATAAGCGCCGGGAATTGCGGCCTTACCGCAACTGCTCCATCACGCCGTCGATCACGAACTGCACCGCCAGCGCGGCGAGCAACACGCCCAGCAGGCGCGTGATCACCGCCTCAATCTTCGCGCCCATCACCCGCATCAGCGGCCCGGCCGCGAGCAGCGACAACAGCATCAGCACGAGGTTCGCCGCCAGCGCCGCCATCACCACCGCGGTCTGTTCGACCCCCTGGCTGCGCGCGGTGAGCAGCATGACCGACGCGATCGATCCCGGCCCGGCGATCATCGGCATCGCCATCGGGAAGATCGAGACGTCGTCGGCTTCTTCCTCGGTGATCTTGGCGGCGCGGTCCTCGCGGCGCTGGGTGCGCTTTTCGAACACCATTTCCAGCGCGATCAGGAACAGCATCACGCCCCCCGCGATGCGGAACGAGGCCAGTTCAATGCCGAGCGCGTGGAGCAGCGGTTCGCCGGCCAGCGCGAAGACCAACAGGATGCCGGCCGCCACCACCACCGCGCGCCCCGCCATCGCGCGGCGATGCGCCGCAGTCGCTCCCGCCGTCAGCCCGGCGAAGATCGGTGCGCAGCCGGGCGGATCGATGATGACGAACAGCGTGATGAACGACGAGACGAACAGCTCAAGCATTACAATGCCGGATCGATCGCGACGCCCGCACGCCGCGTGGCGGCGACGAGCGTGTTGCGCATCAGCACTGCGATCGTCATCGGCCCGACGCCGCCCGGCACGGGCGTGATCGCGCCCGCGACCTCGGCCGCGCGTGGGTCGACGTCACCGACCAGCCCCTCGTCGGTGCGGTTGATGCCGACGTCGATCACGGTCGCGCCGGGCTTGATCCACTCCGGCTGGACGAAGCCGGGGATGCCGACCGCGGCGACAACGATGTCTGCGGCGCGCACATGCCCCATCACGTCGCGCGAGCGGCTGTGCACGGTGGTGACGGTGCAGCTCTGCTGGAGCAGTAGTGCCGCCATCGGCTTGCCGACGATGTTGGAGCGGCCGATCACCACCGCCTCCAGCCCCGCCAGATGCGGGTGAATATCCTGGAGCAGCATCAGGCAGCCGAGCGGTGTGCAGGGCACCAGCCCGTCGAGCCCGGTTGCGAGCCGCCCGGCATTGACCGGGTGGAAGCCGTCGACGTCCTTCTCGGGATCGATGCGCGTGATTACCGCGCGCTCGTCGATGTGGCGCGGCAGCGGAAGCTGGACGAGAATGCCGTCGACCGTCTCGTCGGCGTTGAGGCGATCGACCAGCGCGATCAGCTCAGCCTCGCTCACATCGGCGGACAGCCGGTGCTCGAAACTCTCCATCCCCGCGGCGATGGTCGCCTTGCCCTTGGAGCGGACATAGACCGACGAGGCGGGGTCTTCGCCGACCAGCACCACCGCCAGGCCAGGCTTTCGCCCCGCCTGTTCGGTGAAGGCGGCAGCCGCGGTGGCGACACGGCCGCGCAACGTGGCGGCAAAGGCTTTTCCGTCGATGAGGCGCGCAGTCATGGCGCGACCGCATAGAGCGAAGCGGCGGCGCGCGCCAGCACCTGCGGATCGCCCGCGATCGTCAGCCGCTTCACGCGCGCGGTCTGTCCCGCAACCAACGTAACGTCGCGCTTCGGCACGCCGAAATGTTTGGCGAGCATCACGATCAACGCCGCATTGGCCGCGCCATCGACAGGCGCGGCGGCCAAGCGGGCGAGGAAATGCTCCTCGGTGCCCGCCGACAGCGCATCACGCCCGCCGCGCGGCGTGACGCGAACCGCGACGGCGATCCCGTCAGAGGTTTCGCGCCAGGCGCTCAGACCGCCACGCTGCTCGTCGCGACGCTGAGCGCGATGTTGCTGAGGATGATGTTCAGGATGACGATCAGCAGCAACACCACCATCGGCGCGAAGTCGATCCCGCGCGTGTCGGGGAGCATCCGGCGGATCGGCCGGTACAGCGGCTCGCTCAGCCGCTCCATCCCCTCGTACAACGCCCGGATGAAGTTGTTCGATGTGTTGACGATATTGAACGAGATCAGCAGCGACAGGATGATCTGGATGATGATGATCCAGCGTACGAATTGCAGGATGACCTGCAAAACCTCGATGATGGTGAGCGTCAGCACGCCGGGCGTCTCCAATAGGTGTGGCGGTCATATACTGCACCGGTGGGTGCGGCAAAAGAGCACCGCTATCTGCGGATCAAGGTGCCTGCACCGCGCTTGGTAAAGATTTCGAGCAGCATCGCGTGGGGGACCCGCCCATCCAGCACGACCGCGGCATCCACGCCGGATTCGACCGCGGCGACGCACGTCTCCAGCTTGGGGATCATCCCGCCCGAAATCGTGCCGTCGGCACGTAGTTCGGCGACCGACGCGGGGTTCAGGTCGGTAACCAATTGACCCTGCTTGTCGAGCACGCCCGCCACGTCGGTCAGCAGGAAGAAGCGCGATGCGCCGAGCGCGGCGGCGATCGCACCCGCCATCGTATCGGCGTTGATGTTATAGGTGTGTCCGTCGGCGCCGAGGCCGATCGGCGCGATCACCGGAATGATCCCGTCGCGGCTCAGCGAATCGATGATCCGGCGATCAACCGCGACCGGCTCGCCGACGAAGCCGAGATCGACTTTGCGCTCGATCCCCTGCAGCGGATCCGGGTCGCTGCGGCCGACCTTCTCGGCCTGCACCAGCCCGGCGTCCTTGCCCGAGATGCCGACGGCGCGGCCACCGGCGCGGCCGATCCAGCTGACGATTTCCTTGTTGATCGATCCGGCCAGGACCATCTCGGCGATCTGCGCGGTTTCGGCGTCGGTGACGCGCAAGCCATCGACAAAGCGTGATTCGACGCCCAACCGCTTGAGCATCCGCCCGATCTGCGGTCCACCGCCGTGCACGACGACCGGATTGATCCCGACCGCCTTGAGCAACACCACGTCCTCGGCGAAATCGGCCTGCGCCTCGGGGTCGCCCATCGCATGACCGCCGTATTTCACGACGAAGGTCTTGCCGGCATAGCGTTGCAGATACGGCAGCGCCTCGACCAGCGTTTCGGCCTTCAAGGCGGGCGACAGGTTCGGATCACTCATGAGCCGCGCCATAGCGGCGGGCGGGCGCGCCGAAAAGGTCAGGTGTCGAGCCGCCGCCCGATCGCCACCAGCGCATAGATCAGCGGCGGGACGAGCGCGATCGACAGCACGACCTTCGCGAGCATTTGCCCCGCCATCAACCAGCCGACCGCCGACAGCCCGAAGGCGATCGAAATGAACAGCACCGAATCGACGATCTGGCTGAGTGCGCTGGCGGTCGCGGCGCGGAACCACAGCAATTTGCCGCCTTCCCGCCCCTTCAGCCACGAGAAGATCGTGACGTTGAGCGTCTGCGACACGCCATAAGCGACGATCCCGCCCGCCCAGATCCACGGCGTCGCGCCCATCATCTGGTTGAACGCAGCGAGATGCCCGCTGTCCATCTCGGGCGCGGCGGGCAGGACGAGCACGACCAACGTCAGCACCATCGACACCAGCAGCGGGACGAATCCCATCAGCACCAGCCGTCCCGCGACCTTCTGCCCGTGCAGTTCAGCGATTGCGCTGGAGGTGACGACCAGCAGCAGGAAGGCGAAAATTCCCGCTTCCACCGCGAGCGGCGGCAATCCGACCAGCGGGCCGAGCTGCGAGATCGGGCCAAGCGACACCTGCTTGTTGCCGAGCACCCCGGCGATGCACACCATGCCGCCGTAGAAGATCGAGAAGGCGAACAGCGAGGGCGGAATCGGGCGTCGAACAGGGGCTTCCATCGCGGCGGTGTACGGGGCGGCGGCGGGGCGGGCAAGGTGCTGGGGCAGCATCACACTTCGTCATTGCGAACGCAGTGAAGCAAACCAGGGCGTCGCGCGGAACACTGGATTGCTTCGCTGCGCTCGCAATGACGAGGGAGGTTATCTCTACCACCCGATCTTGGCTGGCGATCCGCCAGCGGGCATGTCATGGCGCGGAACTTCGACAGCGAAGAAGAAAATGCAACGGACTCTCATCGGCCTGGCGGGCATTGCCGTCATCCTGCTGCTCGCGGTGCTGTTGTCGGCCGACCGGCGCGCGATCCGGCTGCGGATCGTCGCCAGCGCCTTTGCGCTGCAAGCGACGATCGCGACGATTGTGCTCTACTGGACGCCGGGGCGCGCGGCGCTGGCCGGCGCTTCGTCGGGGGTCGCGGCACTGCTCGGCTATTCGCAGAAGGGCACCGAATTCCTGTTCGGCAATCTCGCCAGCCCCGCGGTCGGCGGGCAGAGCTTCGCGATCGCGGCGCTGCCGGTCATCATCTTCTTCGCCAGCCTCGTCTCAATCCTCTATTATCTGGGCGTGATGCAGTTCGTGGTCCGCTGGATCGGCGGCGCGATCGAAAAAGTCATCGGGACCAGCAAGGTCGAGAGCCTGTGCGCGGCGGCCAATATCTTCGTCGGGCAGAGCGAATCGCCGCTGGTGATCCGCCCCTACCTTGCGGGGCTGACCCCGGCGCAGGTGTTTACGGTGATGACCAGCGGGATGGCGGGCGTCGCGGGGACGATCCTCGCGGCCTATGCCTCGATGGGGATCAGCATCGACTATCTGCTCGCCGCCAGCTTCATGGCTGCGCCCGGCGGGATCCTGATGGCGAAGATCATCATGCCCGACCGCGTCGTCGCGCCGGAAGGTGAGTTGCCGCTCGGCGACCTGCCGGACGAACAGCGCCAGATCGAGCTGGCCGAGGCGCGGATCAGCGGGCGCGGCCCTGCCGCGCTGCTGCCCGAGGGCACGCCGGGCGAGCCGTTGCCCGACGCGACGCATGACGAGGAAAAGCCCGCCAATCTGATCATGGCCGCCGCACAGGGCGCACAGACCGGCGTCAAGCTGGCGGTGGCGGTTGGGGCGATGGTGCTGGCGTTCGTCGCACTGGTGGCGCTCGCCAACGGGCTGCTCGGTGCGGCGGGCGGGTTGATCGGGATGCCGGGGCTGAGCTTCCAGGGCCTGCTCGGCTATGTCTTCCAGCCGGTCATGTACCTGCTGGGCGTGCCGTGGAACGAGGCCGGGATTGCGGGCGGGCTGTTTGGTGAAAAGATCGTGCTCAACGAATTCGTTGCGTACATCGACCTCGGCAAGCAGGCGGCGGCGCTGTCGCCGCGGACGATCGCGGTGGTGACCTTCGCGCTGTGCGGATTCGCCAATTTCAGCTCGATCGCGATCCAGATGGCGGTGACCGGCAGCCTCGCTCCCAATCAGCGGCCGACGATTGCGCGGCTGGGGCTGCGTGCGCTGGCGGCGGGCAGCCTCGCCAATCTAATGAGCGCGGCGCTGGCGGGGCTGCTGATCGGCTGAGCCGGTCGAAGTTGTCGAAGTTTGCGCCTAACGGCTCCTGTGCGCGCACGGGTGGCGGCACGATGGCGTGCGCCTCGCCTATGCTGGCAGATGTTGGACGGTGTAGGACAGCGCCGTGGCGGTGGAGCGGTCCTCGACGCCTGACGCTGCGGGGTGACGACGGCTGGCGGAGTATGACGCACAAGGAAAAGGCCGCCGGATCGCTCCGACGGCCTTCCGCACGCTAAAGGTAAAGCCGGATTAGACCAGCTGGGTCTTGCCGCTGGTGCGACGGCGGCGAGCCGCTGCGCCGATCATGCCGAAGCCCAGGATCATCGTCATCCAGGTGGTCGGCTCGGGAACCGCGCTGGTCACCGCGATCGAGTTCAGCTTGAACGCGTCGTTCTTGTTGTCCGGACCGAAATACGAGCCGCCAATGACCCAGACGTTGCCGCCCTTGCTCGGCGAAAGGTTGTACGTCTGCTTCGCCGCGCCGTTATAGTCGTCGCTGTTGCTGTTGAACCAGGCGTCGCCCGACTGCTTGGAGGTGTCGACGTTCAGCCCGGCTGCGAAGGTCGACAGCGCCGATGCGGTCATCGCCGTGCTGAAGCCGAGCGTACCGCGCGCGATGAACGCGTCGTTGTCGGAATAGTTGTTGCCGCTCAGCTGGTACGGGTTGAGCACCGCCGACTGGAGCGAGACCGCCTGATCGAACTGCAGGACCAGGAATTCCCAGCCGTTCTTGTTGTCGATCGTGTGCAGGTTGCCGCTGGCGGTCTCGTTTGCCTGGTAGATGCCCAGACCGTTCGAGCCCCACGACCCGATCTGCGCGGCCTGATAGGTGCCGTTCGTCAGCAGCGTCCATGCGGTCGCCCGCACGTTCAGCGTCGACTTGCCGTCCGACGACTTCACCGCATAGTTGACGGTGTCGTATGCATAACGGCTGTCGTTGCTGACGATGGTCTTGCCGTTCGACGTGCCCGTCGCGGTGTTGATGACGAAATCGGCGGCCTGCGCCGGCATGGCGGCGAAAAGCGCACCGGTAGCGATCGCGAGTTGCGCGAAACGAGTCATTTTCCTGATTTCCCCTTTACTTGTCGAAAACCGCCATTCCTCATCTGGATCAGCGCCGCAATCGGCTTGCGTAACGACCCCGTCCCTGATCGGAACAGTTCCAGACACTTACGGACAGGAGTGGAATCGCCCGCGCTTGTCCCCTAAATGCGCCGGCATGACCGAGATCACCGTCGCCGCGCTCCAGCTCGCCTTTTCCGCCGATATCGATGCGAATATCGCCAAAGTATCCGACGCGGTGCGTGAGGCACATGCGCGCGGCGCGCAGGTGATCCTGCCGCCCGAGCTGTTCGAGGGCGAATATTTCTGTCGGGTCGAGGACGAATCGCTGTTCGCGAACGCCGCGCCGGTCGGCGAGCACAAGGCGGTGCTGGCGATGCAGGCGCTCGCCGAGGCACTGAAGGTATATATCCCGACCAGCTTCTTCGAGTTGGACGGACCGCATCACTATAATTCGCTCGCGATGATCGGTCCGGACGGCGAGGTGCAGGGCGTCTATCGGAAGAGCCACATTCCCGATGGACCGGGCTATGAGGAGAAGTTCTACTTCCGCCCCGGCAACACCGGGTTCAAGGTGTGGAACGGGCCGCGCACCCGAGGGCATCAGACCAAGCTGGGCGTCGGCGTCTGCTGGGATCAATGGTATCCCGAGACCGCGCGCGCGATGATGCTAATGGGTGCGGAGCTGTTGTTCTATCCGACCGCGATCGGGAGCGAGCCGCACGACACCTCGCTCGACACCGCGCGCCTGTGGCGGCGTGCGATGGTCGGCCATGCGGTGTCGAACGTGGTGCCGGTGATCGCCGCGAATCGGGTCGGGGTCGAACATGACCAGACCTTCTACGGCACCAGCTTCATCACCGACGAGCGCGGCGATATCCTGGCCGAACTGGACCGCGAGGAAGAGGGCGTGATCGTCGCGACGCTCGATCTCGACCGCGTGCGGCGTCATCGCGCGGCGTTCGGCTTCTTCCGCGACCGTCGTCCCGAGCTGTACGGGCGACTGGTGCAGGATATCTGAGATCGTTCGACGGCTATCGTCGCCCCGGACTTGGTCCGGGGCGACGGAGTCAGCTGGGCCGCAGTTCCAGCGCCTTGGCGAAGACGCTTTCGAACATCTCCGCGGTCAGCCGCCCGGTGTTCTGATTGTAGCGCGAGCAGTGATAGCTATCGATCAGCACCCGCCCGTCCGGCACGCGGTGCACCGCGCCATGTTCGAAGCGTGCCTTGGGCAGCTTGCCGCCGAGCACCTTGACCACCGACTGGTGCGCGACCTGCCCCAGCGCGATATAGACGCGCGCGGTCGGGAGAGCGTCCACCTGCCCTTCTAGGAACGGGCGACAGGTGCGGACTTCCTCGGGCGTGGGCGCGTTGCCCGGCGGCAGGCACTTGACCGCGTTGAGGATGATCGCGCCGTCGAGCGTGATGTCGTCCTCCCGGCTGCCGGTGAAGGTACCGTGCGCCAGCCCGAATTTTGCGAGCGTGCCATAGAGGAGCGCCCCTGCCCCATCGCCGATGAACGCACGCCCGGTGCGATTCGCGCCCTTCATTCCCGGCGCGAGCCCGACGATCGCCAGCCACGCCTGCGGGTCGCCGAACGCGGGCACCGGCGCGTTCCACCATTCGGGGTGTTGCGCGCGCATTTCGTGGCGGAGGTCGACGAGGCGGGGACAGCGCGGGCAATCGAGCGGCGGTTCGGTCGCGGGAAGCGAAGAAGGTGCGAAGGTCATCGGGGTGCGATAGGCGCTTGCGGATGCCTGCATCAATCTTTCTCCTCGCCTTGGGCTCCAATCGGTGCGGCCGGCATGGGACGCCGCGCGACGAAGTGGCGGCGGCATTGCGACTGCTGGGCGGGCGTTCGTCGCCGATCATCGCGAGTGAGCCGCTCGGTCCGTCGACGCGCACCTTCGCCAACAGCGCGGTGCTGATCGAGAGCGACGAGACGCCGCCAGCCCTGCTGGCGCGCCTGAAGGCGATCGAGCGCAGCTTCGGACGGCGGCGCGGGCGGCGTTGGGGCGCACGGGTGATCGACCTCGACATCATCCTGTGGTCGGGCGGCGCGTGGCGGAGCCCGACGCTGACGATCCCGCATCCGGCGTTCCGCGCGCGCGCGTTCGTGCTGGGGCCGGCGACGGCGATCGCGCCGGATTGGCGTCCGCCGGGCAGCGCGTTGACGCTGCGACATCTCCATGCCCGGTTGACCCGCGCGCGCGCCGCCCTAACCGGCTTCGATCCGCGTGAGGGTCCGTAGCTCAGTCGGTAGAGCAAGCGACTTTTAATCGAGAGGTCCCGGGTTCGAGCCCCGGCGGACCCACCACGCGGAGCTTATCACTGTTGCGCGCTTACGTTGTCGCTGGTGGCGCTCTGGTGACACGGGCGCGAGCAGAGGATCACCGTGACCCGCGCTGACGAGGTTTGGCGATAGCCGATCATACCGGCCATGTTTGATATCACTGCGCTCCTGACCACGGCCAGGCTGGATCACCATCTCCCCGCCCTGATGTAGTCGGGGAAGCCGAACGGCGATCAGGCGTACAACGGGACGCGACAGGTGCCGAAGCTTTACGCCGCCAATCGGCTCCCATCCCCTCAGCGTGACCTCAATTGACGAACTTCCTTGCCATCCACCCTGAAAATCATATAATTCATCACAATCGATTGCGAACTAAGAGATTCGCGAAGATAGAGGGGGTTATGCGACACGGATGGTGTACGACTGCGGCAGCGTGCGCAGCGATGACGAGCGCGGTTCCCGCCGTCGCCAAGGTCACCGCGGATCCGGCGTCGCGCGTGTTCCGTCTCGACGGCGGTGGCGTCACCTATGCGCTCGGCGTCGATGACAAGGGATATCTCCAGCCGCTTTATTGGGGATCATCGCTGGCCGCCAACGACCCGCTCGTGTCGACCGACCCGGTCAAGACCGGCGATCCGGTGCTGGTGAAGGCGCCCGGCGAACTATCGGGCTTCGACCCCGCCGGATCGGTGACGCTGCAGGAATTTCCCGGACAAGGCGAAGGGCTGGTCAGCGATCCCGGCATCAAGGCGATCTTCGCCGACGGCAATCGCGACCTCGTCCTCAAATACCGGTCGCACCGCGTGGACGGCGAGACGCTGTACGTCGAACTCGCCGACATCCGTCGCCCGCTGACCGTCACGCTGCGCTACACCATCGATCCCGACACCGGCGTGCTGGCGCGCTCCGCCTCCGTCCGCAATGGCGACCGGCGCGCCGTGCGCGTCGACCAGATCGCCTCGGCGGTCTTCACGCTGCCGGTCGGCGACGATTACCGGCTCCACTATCTCACGGGGCGTCACGCCGCGGAATGGACCAAGAAGGAGGTCGGCATCACTCCCGCGCTGACCGTGCTGGAAAGCCGCCGCGGGTCGACCGGGCATGGCAACAACCCCTATTTCGCGATCGGTAAGGATGGGCTGACCACCGAGGAGCACGGCCCGGTCTGGTACGGCGCGCTGGCGTGGTCGGGATCGTTCCGGATCAGCGTCGGGCAGGACAATCTCGGCCGCGTCCGCATCATGACCGGCTACAACCCCTATGACTTCTCCTGGTCGCTGAAGCCGGGTGAGACGCTGGACACGCCGGTCTTCTACGCCGGCTATTCCACGGGCGGGCTGGGCGCGGCGTCGCGTACCTTCCACACGTTTGAGCAGGCGCACATCGTTCCCGGCGGCCAGAAGGCGCGGCTACGTCCGGTCCTCTACAACAGCTGGGAAGCGACCGCCTTCGACGTGACCGAAGCGGGGCAGGAAGCGCTCGCCGAAAAGGCCGCGAAGATCGGCGTCGAGCGCTTCGTCGTCGACGACGGCTGGTTCGGCGCGCGCAACAGCGACAAGGCGGGGCTCGGCGACTGGACCGTCAACCCGACCAAATTCCCGAACGGCCTGAAGCCGCTGATCGACAAGGTCTATACGCTCGGCATGGACTTCGGACTGTGGGTCGAACCCGAGATGGTCAACGTCGACAGCGACCTGTACCGCGCGCACCCCGACTGGGTCCTCAACTACACCGGCCGTCCGCGGACCGAGGGGCGCAACCAGCTGGTCCTCAACCTCGCGCGGCAGGATGTTCGCGACCATCTGCTCGGCGTGCTCGACCGGCTGGTCACGCAGAACGATGTCGCGTTTCTCAAGTGGGATTATAACCGCAACTGGACCGAGGCGGGCTGGCCCGGGGTGCCGGTCGCGGACCAGCAGCGCGTCTACGTCCAATACGTCGGCAACCTCTATTACATCCTGTCCGAGCTTCGTCGCCGCCATCCGAAGCTGGAGATCGAGGCGTGCTCCGGCGGCGGTGGGCGCGTCGACCTCGGCATCATCGGCCTGACCGACGAAGTCTGGCCGTCCGACAACACCGACCCCGCGGACCGGCTGATGATCCAGGACGGCTTCACCCAGGTGTATCCGGTTTCGGTCATGATGGCGTGGGTGACCGACAGCCCCAATTGGGCGAACACCCGCGCGACCTCGCTCGACTACCGCTTCCTGTCGTCGATGCAGGGCGGGTTGGGGATCGGGGCCAATCTCGACAAATGGCAGGCCGAGGACTTCACGACCGCCCGCAAGTGGGTCGCCGCCTACAAGACGATCCGCGAGACGGTGCAGCGCGGGGCGCTCTATCGCATCGATCCGCCCAGCAACGACAATGCGTCATCGGCGACGATGTACGTGTCGCAGGATCGCCGCCAGGGCGTCATGTTCCAGATGCTGCATTCGTCGATGTGGCGCGACAATCCGGCAGCGCAGCATCCGCAGGGGCTCGATCCGGCGCAGGTCTACGCCGTTCGCGTGCTGGGCGGTGGCGCCTTGCCGGACGGCGTGCCAGCGCGCGCCAGCGGAGCCTATTGGATGGAGCACGGATTGCGCGCGCCGCTCAAAGGCGATTTCGTCGGTACCGCCTTCGTCTTCGAAGTGGCACAGTAATCAGGGTAATCTCGGATGAGCCCACCAAGAGGCTCACCGGGTCGCAATCGACAACGACTGCATAACAGGGAGGATGACCACATGAGAACGTCTTTGAAGGCCGTGCTGTTGGCCGGTGGGATGATGCTGGCGATGCCGGCGCTGGCGCAGGACGCCACGCAACCCGCCGCCGGTGCACCGCAAACCAGCCCCGACGGCATTCCGCAGGAACCGACCCCGCCCGCCGCGCAGGTCGGCCAGGCGAGCGACGACATCGTGGTCACCGGCATCCGCGCAAGCCTCGCGTCCTCGGCCCGCGTCAAGCGCGAGGCCAACCAGATCGTCGACACGATCTCCGCCGAAGATGTCGGCAAGTTCCCCGACGCCAACATCGCCGAATCGCTCCAGCGCATCACCGGCGTCGCGATCGACCGGTCGGGCGGCGAAGGGCAGTTCATCACCGTCCGCGGCCTGGGGCCGGAATTCAATACGGTGCTGGTCAACGGCCGCGTGATGGCGACCGACAATCCGGGGCGCGAATTCTCGTTCGACGTGCTGTCGTCGAACATGATCCAGCGCACCGACGTCTATAAGTCGAGCGTGCCGGAGTTGCAGGAAGGCGGGATCGGGGCGACCGTCAACATCATCACCGCACGTCCGCTCGACGGCAAGAGCGGGTTCCATGTCGCGGCCTCCGCGGGCGGCATCTACGACACGCTGCGCGAGAAGCTGAGCCCGGACTTCTCGGCGGTCACCTCGCTCACCAACGACGCCAAGACGCTGGGGATCGTGCTGTCGGGATCATACACCGACCGCCGCAGCCAGCTCGATTACGTGCAGACCGACGGCTGGCTGTTCGGGCAGCAGAACGTCGTCAACGGCACCGCTTCGTCGACCGGGCTGCAGCCGCCGCTTGGCCGGACCGCGGTCGTCAACGTACCGCAGAACCTGGCGTTCGCACGGCAGCAGGATCGTCGCCGCCGCATCAACGTGGCAGGAGCGGTGCAGGCGCAGCTCAGCGATCAGCTGCTGCTGACCGTCGACGGCATCTATTCGAAGTTCGACGTCTTCAGCTCGCGTAACGTCTTCGCCAACTTCTACTCGGCGCCCTACATCGGGCTCGAGGTCGACAGCACCAATTCCGCCACCGGCTTCAACCGACCGGGCCAGCAGTTCCTGGCGGCGAACCCGGCCTTGAACGGCCTCGTCTCGTTGTCGCAGAACGACAACATCGTCGACAACAACAACCGCCTGACGCAGACGTACCAGATCGGTGGCAACCTGAAGTGGAATCCGACCGACGACATCGAGGTACGGTTCGATGCCTCCACCTCGCGCGCGAAGCAGCGCAATCCGACCCAGTTCGTCGTTGTCGGCTCGCTGGCGCAGACCAGCCCGCGCTTCGACCTGAACAAGGGCGAGGACCTGCCGATCGCGTCGAACTTCGGCAACATCACCGACCCGTCGCTGATGCGGGCGCATTATACCGGCGTGGGCAACAACCGGGTGAGCGATCGTAGCTCCGAGTATCACCTCGACACCGACTACAAGATACAGGACAGCATCCTGAAGTCGGTGCGGATCGGCATGGCCTATTCGGATCGCACGAAGGAACGCCGTTTCTTCAACAACGCCGACGGCGGCTGTGCCTATTGCGGCTACGACATTCCGGTCGATACGTCGCTGCTGTCGCCCTTCAAGCTGAACAACTTCCTGCCGGGCGTCTCGGGCAGCGAGAACGTTCCGCAGCAATTCTTCACCTACAATGCCGATGCGGTGATCGCCTTCCTGTCGAACCCGACCAATCTGGCGCGTGCGCGCCAGGGCCGTACCGCGGCGGAGCAGGCGGCGGAGGCGGCGCGGCTGCTCGCGCTGCCGGGCGGGCCATACGGTGTGCGCGAGAACCTCGGCAGCCTGCTGAACGTCAACGAACGCCTGCTCGCCACCTATGTCGCGATGACCTTCGGGGGTGACAATTGGAGCGCCAACGCCGGCGTCCGCGTCGTGCGCACGGAGACGGTGTCGCGCGGTTTCGAGCAGCCCGTCATCGACATCACGAACACGCGCGGCGACGATACTTTGGTCTACACCTACGGCAACTCCACGCCGGTTTCGGTGCGCAACAGCTACGTCAACGCCCTGCCGTCGGCGAACATCAAGGTGAACGTCACCGACAAGCTGATCACCCGCGCCGCCTTCTCGCAGACGGTGACGCGCCCCACGCTGACCGATCTGGGTGTCGACAATTCGTTTGGAGGCCGTATCTCCGTGCCGCTGTCGAGCGGCGGCAATCCGACGCTGGAGCCGTTCAAGTCGACCAACTACGATCTGTCGATCGAATATTATCTTAACGCCGTCAGCTACTTCAGCGCCGGCGCCTTCTACAAGACGCTCGACAACTTCCTCGAATTGCAGACGGTACCGGTCCAGCGCTTCGGCCGGACGTTCCAGGACACCCGGACCCGCAACGGACAGAGCGGCTATATTCGCGGCATCGAAATCGGCGGCCAATATGCGCTCGACTGGTTGCCGGGCGTCCTGTCGGGCTTCGGCGTGGCGGGCAACTACACCTATGTCGAGAGCAAGGCCGAGCGTGACTCGTCGCTCGCCGATTACGAATGCGGGTACAACGGCCTTTCCCCGCACTCCGCCAACGGCAGCGTCTTCTTCGAGAAGTTCGGGCTGTCCGCGCGCGGATCGTACAACTGGCGCTCCGAGTATCTGCGCGCATGCCGCTCCGACCAGGGACGTCCGCGCAACCGCTCGAGCTACGGGCAGTTCGACTTCAACGTCGGCTACGACATCACGGAGAACTTCCAGGTGTACGTGCAGGGCGTGAACGTCACCAACCAGCGCATCCACGAATGGTCTGCGATCGAGGAGCGCTTCCTGCTGCTCCAGGAAACGGGCGCCCGCTACAATTTCGGCGCACGCGTCAAGTTCTGACGTCCTCCCCCTGGCCCGACGCCGCGTGCGTCGGGCCTTTTTTTGGCGCACGTAAACTATGCACCGGTACGCCGGTGACGCGCGACGGCAACGCCGTACGAGGAGAGCGGACATGAAGCGTTGGGTAGCCGCGGCGGCATTCTCCGTCTGCTTGTGGCCCGGAGTCGCCGCCGCGCAAACGGGCGCGCCCGCGCCGACCGAGACGCGCCGCAGCGTCACCGTTGCGGGACTCGAACTTACCATCACGGGCGCGCTCGACGGTTTTACACTCGACGTCCGGGCCGAGCCGATCGCACCGGGGGTCGCCCGCGCAGTGCTGACGCTGACCCGCGCCACGCCCGCCCCGCCGCCGCGGCTGACGATCCGCTGGTCGCAGCCCTCGGTCGACATGGCCGGCATGTGGACGCCGGATGCCGGGCTTGGACGGACGATCGTGCCCGACTTTGCGTCGACGCGACTGCGCTCGACGCTCACCGCCGCGGCCCCGGTGTTGACGCTCTACGGGCGCGGCGAGCAGAACCGGCTGACGGTGGCCGCCGAAGACGCCGTGAATCCGGTGCTGATCGCCGCCAGGCTGCGCGAGGAGGACGTGCGCGTATACGGCAGCGTGGAGCTGTTCAGCGAACGGCACGCACCGCTGACCCGCTACACCACCAGCATCCGCTTCGACACGCGTGCGGTCCCCGTCCCGGCGGCGCTGGGGGACGTCGCGGCCTGGTGGTCGCGCCAACCGGGCAAGCAGCCCGTTCCCGCGCCGGCCAGCGCGCGCGAGCCGCTCGACTCGACCTGGTACAGCTATCACCAGGCCGTCGACGAGGCGACGGTGCTGGCCGAGGCCGAAGCGGCGGCACGGCGCGGCTTCAAGGTGATGATCGTCGACGATGGCTGGCAGACGGGTGACGGCAATCGCGGCTACGCGCATGCCGGCGACTGGCAGCCCGAACGGCTGAGGCGCATGCGTGCCGTCACCGACGCGCTGCACGCCCGCGGGATGAAGGGGATGCTGTGGTTCTCGGTGCCGCTGGTCGGCGACGAGGCGGCGGTGCTGCCGCGGTTCCGCGGCAAGATCCTGCACCATTGGGCCGACCAGCGAACCAACGTGCTCGATCCACGCTATCCCGAGGTTCGCGCCTATCTGATCGAGACCTTCAGGCGCGCGGTGCGCGACTGGGGCTGGGACGGGCTGAAGCTCGACTTCATCGACATGTTCAGCAGCGACGAGACGACCGTGCTGGATCGTGCCGACGGGCGTGACATCGCTTCGGTCTACGAGGCGGTCAATCGGCTGATGGTCGACGTCATGGCGGAGCTGCGCGCCGTGCGGCCCGACGTGATGATCGAGTTCCGTCAGCCGTACAGCGGGCCGGTGATCCGGACCTTCGGCAACATGCTGCGCGCATCGGACGCGCCGAACAGCTCGATCCTCAACCGGCAGCGGATCGTCGACCTGCGACTGCTCGCCGGCGCCACCCCTGTCCACGCCGATCCGATCGTGTGGAATGCCGACGAGCCGAGCGACAAGGCGGCGTTGCAGCTGCTCGACACGTTGTTTGGGATGCCGCAGGTGTCGATGCGGCTCGACGCGCTCAGCCCGGCGCACGCCGCGATGCTGACGCATTACCTTGCCTATTGGCGCGCCAACCGCGACGTGCTGCTCGATGGGCGCTTCAGTCCGGAGGGGATCAATGCGCAATATGAAATCGTCCGCGCGGTGAACGCCGACAAGCAGATCGTCGCCGCCTATGCCGACCGCGCGATCACGCTGAGCGAGGCGACGCCCAAGATCGATCTCGTCAACGCCACCGCGGCATCGCGGCTGCTGGTTGAGGCGACGCGTGACCTCGGCCGCTACGAGGCGCGGGCGATCGATGCGGAGGGGCGGACGGTGTCGCGGATGTCCATCGACCTGTCGCGCGGCGCACACGTCGTCGCGCTGCCGCCGGCAGGGATCGTCGAGCTGGTGCGACGCCCGTGAGCGGTGCGATGCAGAGCGCGCTGAGCGAGGCTCAGCCGGCAGCAGCGGCGGCGACGTCAACGGACGCGACCGCGCCGGGGAAGAGCCATTATGTCGTGCTCGACGGGTTGCGCGGCGTCGCGGCGCTGATGGTGGTGATGTTCCACACGTTCGAGGCCTATGCCGACGGCGACCCGACGCGGCAGATCATCAATCACGGGTATCTGGCGGTCGACTTCTTCTTCCTGCTGTCGGGGTTTGTCATCGCCTACGCCTATGATGATCGCTGGGGGCGGATGCGGCAGGGCGAATTCTACCTGCGCCGCCTGATCCGCCTCCAGCCGATGGTGGTGCTGGGCAGCCTGATCGGCGCGGCGCTCTTTTATCTTCAGGCCGGTGGGCTGTTCCCGAAAATCGCGGCGACCCCGGTGTGGCAGATGCTGCTGATGATGCTGCTAGGCTGCACGCTGTTGCCGCTTCCCAAGCAGCTCGACATTCGCGGCTGGGACGAGATCCATCCCCTCAACGGCCCGGCCTGGTCGCTGTTCTACGAATATGTCGCGAACGTCGCCTACGCGCTCGTGCTGCGGCGTTTGTCGTCGCGCGTGCTGATGATCCTGGCGCTGCTCGCGGCGGCGTTGCTGCTCGACGTCGCGTTGCTGGGCGAGCGGCGCGACCTGATCGGCGGCTGGTCGCTTGACGCCGCCGGCATTCATGTCGGCCTTGCGCGCCTCTGCTATCCGTTTCTCGCGGGGATGCTGTTGATGCGCTCGGGCTGGCGGCTCCAAAGCCGGTACGCTTTCCCGATCAGCGCCGCGCTGCTCATCGTTGCGCTGGCGCTGCCGCGGATGGGCGACACGCCGCACCATTGGAGCAACGGCCTGTACGACGCCGCGTGCGTACTGCTGCTATTCCCGCTGGTCGTGGCGATCGGCGCCGGCGACAAAAGCGCGACGGGCGCGGGCGTGCGCGTTGCGCGGTTCTTCGGCGACCTGTAATTCCCGCTCTACATCACGCATTATCCGTTGATCTACGTCTACACCGCATGGGTGGTCGATCATAAGGTGCCCGCGTGCGTCGGCGGGCCGATCGGCGCGGGTCTCGTGGTCGCAGCGGTGGCGATCGCCTATGTGAGCCTCAAGCTCTACGACGAACCAGTACGGCGCTGGCTCAGCCGACGCCTTCTTGCTCGCTGCGATCGTTGAACGCAGCTTCATGGCATTGTGACGATGGAGGAACGCCACAGTGTTTCCCCGGGGTCCCGCTCATTGTTGCGGGTGGCGACCAGAGGCGGGATACGGAAGCTGGTGGCCGCCGCGGCGAAGCCGCGTCGTCGGTCGGGGCGGTGCCCCGCCGGCCGGTCTTGGGCGAGGTCGGCCCGGCGCGGGCCGTCCCGCCCTGCGACCTAGAAGTCCGACCATTCCTCGTCCGCCACCGCCAGCGCGGTGCCGCGTGTGCCGGTGACCGGGCGGCGGGCGGTGCGGGCGAGGTCGCGGCCGGCCTGCGCGGCGCGCGCCTGAAGGTCGTGGACCGACGCAGCGGGCGTGGTCGCGGCAAGGACCGGGCGCGGCGCGGCGGCAGTGCGGAAGCGCGAGACCTCGGTGGTCAGCCGGTCAGCTTCCTCGGCGAGGCTGCGCGCGGCGGCGGTCGCTTCCTCGACCATCGCGGCATTCTGTTGCGTGACGCCGTCCATCTCCGACACCGCGGTGTTGACCTGCTGCAAGCCGGTCGCCTGCTGCTCGGCGGATTGCGCGATCGTCGAGACGAGCGTGCTGATCTCACCGATCCGCGTGATAATCCGCTGGAGCGCCTTGCCGGTCTCGCTGACCAGCGTCACGCCGGACTCGACCTGCTGCGACGAGGCGAGGATCTTGGTCTTGACGTCTTTGGCGGCGTCCGCCGAGCGCTGCGCGAGTGCGCGGACTTCGGAGGCGACGACTGCGAAGCCCTTGCCCGCGTCGCCTGCGCGCGCCGCCTCGACCCCGGCGTTGAGCGCGAGGAGGTTGGTCTGGAAGGCGATCCCGTCGATGACGCTGATGATCTCACTGATTTCCGACGACGCACGCTCGATCCCGCCCATCGCGTCGACCGCGCGGCGGACGACGTCGCCCGAGCTTTCCGCCTCGGTGCGCGCCTCGACCACCGCGTCATTGGCGCGACGTGCGCCGGCCGCGGTCTCGCGAACGGTCGTGGTGATCTCGTCCATCGCAGCGGCGGTTTCCTCGAGCGAGGCGGCCTGCTGTTCAGTGCGCTGCGACAGGTCATCGGACGCCTGGCGAATGTCCGAGGCGCCGCTGTTGATGCCGTTGGCGGCGATCGTCACTGCGCCGATCGCGTCGGATACCGCCGCCATCGCGCGGTTGAAGTTGTGACGCAGCCCTTCGTAGTCGGCGGTGAACGGCTCTTCGATCTTGAATGTCAGATCGTTGTCGGCGAGCCGGCCGAGCCCGGTGCCGAGCGCCTCGACCACCGTATGCTGCGCCGCGGAGGAAATCGCGAGCGACTTGCCGTTGCCGCGGAACACCTCCATCGCCTTGGTCATGCGGCCCACGCAGTCGCGCGCATCGGTGTAGCGGATCGGGCTGTCGTAATCGCCACGCGCCAATGCTTCCATCCGCACCACCGTGTTGACGTACGGATCGCAGACCAAAGTGCGCGACACGAGCGCGACGATCGCGACCACGCCGACCGCGGTGCCGGCGACCGCCAGCGCGAGGGTCGCGCCGACCACCCCGAACGCCAAGGCAGCGGTGGCGGCCAGCGACACCAGCGCGAGACCAACGTAGATGAAGGCGAGCGCAAGGAACTTCGTCCGTACCGGCGCGACATCACGAAACCAGGTAATCATCGGCAAACTCTCCGCAGCCCATGACGCATCGCTGAGCACGGCAGCCGCTATAAGCCGCGTAACTAAACATTAGATAAATGATGCAGATCACATTCGCCTCGCGCGGGGTGGGTGCAACCTCCGGGTGGGTGCGCGGTTCAATCGTCAAACCTCCTGGAGTTTCTTGATGTTACGGTCGATCCTGATGGGCGCGGTGGCGGGTGCCCGCGCGATGACGCCGCTCGCCGCACTGGCGGCGACGCGTGGCGGCGGGCGCGCGCCGGTATTTTCCGCGGGATCGATGATGTTCGCGGCGGGCGAAATAGCGGGCGACAAGCTGCGCAACGCACCCGACCGGATCGGCGCGGCGGGGATCGCCGGGCGGCTGCTGAGCGGTGCGATCGCCGGAGCGGCGTGCGCGCACCGCGACGATCGCGTGGCGGGGGCGCTGCTTGGCGCGGCCTCGGCGGTGGTGGCGTCGCACCTGACCTTCCGGCTCCGGAAGGCGGCGACGCGACGCTGGGGCGCGACGGCGAGCGGGGTGATCGAGGACGGTCTGGCGATCGCCAGCGCCGTGGCACTGGCGCGCGGCTGATCAGGCTCGGTTGATTTTCTTGGCGGCGACTGCGACGATCCTTGCCTTCGCGAGTTTTGCGGTCAGGGATCATCTGGGGAAAAGCGCATGGCCGACGATCGTCACGCACGCATCAGCGAACACGCCTATCGGCTCTGGCAGCAAGAAGGCGAGCCGCACGGCCGCGACCAGGCGCATTGGGACGAGGCGGAGCGCGCCTTCGCAGGCGAAGGTCCGGTCGCGGACGAGCCCGATCCGCAGGCCGGTGATCCGCAGGCCAGTGATCCGCAGGGCGCGACGGTCGCCGACGAGCCGGCCGCCGGTGCCGCTCCGTTCAGCGCGCCCGAGCAACCCGTGAGCGAGGCGGAAAAACCGGCGGCCACCCCGGCCACCAAGCCGACGGCGGCGAAGAAGCCGGCGACGCGGCGCAAGCGTACCACCTGACGCGCGGCGCGGCGCGCTCCGACGCGCCACCCGGACCTATCGTCCCCTTTTCCTCCTGACGGGAGCACATCGTTGCACGACTTGCCGGACCGGCTCTTGCCGGGATCGCCCTATCCGCTTGGCGCCACGTTCGATGGCGAGGGCGTCAATTTCGCGGTCTTCTCCGCCAACGCCGACGCGATCGAGCTGTGCCTCTTCGACAGCGCAGGCAAGCGCGAGCTGCAGCGGTTGCCGTTGACCGAATGCACCGACGAGGTCTGGCACGGCTACCTGCCCGACGTCGGGCCGGGGCTGGTCTATGGCCTGCGCGCGCATGGCCGCTATGCGCCCGAGGACGGCCATCGCTTCAACCCCAACAAATTGCTGCTCGATCCCTATGCGCGCCGCATCCAGGGTCAGATCAAATGGACCGACGCGCTGCACGGTTATCGCATCGGGCACCGCAAGGAGGATCTGTCGTTCGACAAGCGCGACAGCGCGCCGGCGATGCCGAAGTCGGTGGTGGTCGACGATCACTGGGACTGGTCGCGCGACCGGCGGCCGAACACGCCGTGGTCGGAGACGGTGATCTATGAAGCGCACGTCAAGGGACTGACCAAGTTGATGGAGCTGGTCCCGGCGCGCGAGCGCGGCACCTATGCCGCGCTGGGGCATCCGGCGGTCATCAAGCACCTGCAACGCACCGGCGTGACCGCGATCGAGCTGTTGCCGATCCACACCTTCACGCAGGATCGCTTCCTGCAGGAGAAGGGGCTGCGCAATTACTGGGGTTACAACACGCTCAGCTTCTTCGCCCCCGAGCAGAGCTATATGGCGACCGAGCATCAGGACGAGCTACGACGCGCGGTCCACCGACTGCACAAGGCCGGGATCGAGGTGATCCTCGACGTCGTCTACAATCACACCTGCGAGGGCAGCGAGAAGGGCCCGACGCTGTCGTGGCGCGGGCTCGACAACGCCAGTTACTATCGGCTGGTCAAGGACAATCCGCGTTACACGATCAACGACACCGGCACCGGCAATACGCTGAACATGAGCAAGGCGCGCGTGATCCAGATGGTCGCGGACAGCCTGCGTTACTGGGCGACGAGCTTCGGGATCGACGGCTTCCGCTTCGATCTCGGGCTGACGCTCGGGCGAGAGGAGACTGGGTTCGATCCGGGTTCGGCTTTCTTCGACGTGTTGCGGCAAGATCCGGTGCTGGGCCGGCTCAAGCTCATCACCGAGCCGTGGGACGTCGGGCCAGGTGGCTATCAGCTCGGCAATTTCCCACCGGGCTTCGCGGAGTGGAACGACAAGTATCGCGACACGGTGCGCGAATATTGGCGCGGCGAGCCGGGCAAGCGCCCCGATCTGGCGGCACGGCTGGCGGGATCGGGCGACCTGTTCGATCGGCGTGCGCGGCGGCCGTGGGCGAGCGTCAACCTGCTGGCGGCGCATGACGGCTTCACGCTCGCCGACACCGTCATGTACGAGGAGCGGCACAACGAGGCCAATGGCGAGGACAATCGCGACGGCCATTCGCACAACGCCTCGTGCAACTGGGGCGTCGAGGGACCGACCGACGATCCGGCGATCAACGACGCGCGCGGGCGCGTGATGCGGTCGATGCTGACGACGCTGATGACCTCGCTGGGGACGCCGATGCTGGTCGCAGGCGACGAATTCGGACGGACGCAGCAGGGCAACAACAACGCTTATTGCCAGGATAACGAGATCAGCTGGCTCGATTGGAAGGCGGCGAACACGCCCGAGGGGCAGGCGCAGATCGACTTTACCGGACGGCTCGCCGAACTCAGGCGGCGGTTCGTGGTGCTGCGCAGCCCGACCTTCCTCTACGGGCAGGAAACCGCCGAGGGCGGCATCAACGATATCGAATGGTGGGACGAGCGTGGCGAGCAATTGTCGCCCGAGGACTGGCAGAACCCCGACGGCCGTGCCCTGATGATGCGGCGGGCGGCGCGGACCGAGGATGGCGCGATCGAGGCGGTGTCGTTGCTGCTCAACGCCTCGGGCGATCCGGTGACGTTCACCCTGCCCCCGCCAGAGGTGAAGCGGATCGTGCTGATCGACAGCGCCAGGCCCGAGCAGGGTGAGGTCGAGATCGACAACAGCTACGAGGTCGCGCCGCAGGGCGCGGTGCTGGTGACGTGGACCAGCGCACCGTGACGCGCTGGGGCCCGGAGCCGATCGCTGGCGGCGGGACACGCTTCCAGCTGTGGGCGCCCGATGCCGAGGGTGTGACGGTGGAAATCGACGGCGGCGAGGCGTTGGCGATGGAGCGTGGCGCGGACGGCTGGTACGCGCTCGACCGCGCCGAGGGACCGGGGACGCGCTATCGCTTCCGAATCGGCGAGCAGGTGGCGCCCGATCCGGCGGCACGGTTGCAGGCGGGCGGGGTCCACGGCTGGAGCGTGGTCCCGGACACCACCTACGACTGGCAGCATCCCGAATGGCGTGGCCGCGCGTGGCACGAGATGGTGATCCTCGAATGTCACGCCGGGACGCTCGGCGGCTTTGCCGGGGTGATCGAGCGGCTGCCGGTGATCGCCGCGGCGGGCATCACCGCGATCGAGCTGATGCCGGTCGGTGCGTTCGGCGGCACGCGCGGCTGGGGCTATGACGGCGTGCTGCCCTATTCGGTGCAGGAGGATTATGGCTCACCCGCCGAGCTGCGGCGGCTGGTCGATACCGCGCACGGGCTGGGCGTCAGCGTGTTCCTCGACGTCGTCTACAATCACTTCGGACCGGACGGGAATTACCTCGGCGCCTATGCCGCACACTTCTTCGATGCCGAGGTCCATACGCCGTGGGGCGGCGCAGTGGCGGTCGCGCGGGCGCCGGTTTCGCGCTTCTTCGTCGACAATGCGTTGATGTGGCTGCGCGACTATCGCATCGACGGGCTACGCTTCGACGCGGTGCATGCGATCGGCGATCCGGCGTTCCTCGACGCGATGGCGGCGGAGATCCGCGCCTCGCTGCCGAACCGTCACGTCCATCTGATGCTGGAGAACGAAGAGAATGACGCCGCGCGGCTGCGCGACGGCGGGTTCGATGCGCAATGGAACGACGACTTCCACAACGTCATGCATGTCTTGCTGACCGGCGAGACGAGTGCCTATTACGCCGACTTCGCGGATCGCCCGGCCGAGCGGCTGGCGCGCTGTCTGGCGGAGGGGTTCATCTACCAGGGCGAAGGTTCGGCCAACCACGACGGCACGCCGCGTGGGAGCGCGAGCGCGCATCTCGCGCCGACGCGGTTCGTGTCGTTCCTCCAGAACCACGATCAGGTCGGAAACCGCGCGATGGGCGAGCGGCTGATCGCACTGACCGACAAGGCCAGGCTGCGCGCCGCGACTGCGTTGCTGCTGCTGTGCCCGCAGGTGCCGCTGTTGTTCATGGGCGAAGAGGATGGAAGCGAAACACCGTTCCTGTTCTTCACCGATTTCCATGACGAGCTGGCAGATGCGGTGCGCGAGGGGCGGCGCAAGGAATTCGCCAAGTTCGACGCCTTTGCCGATCCGGACGCTCGGGCGCGTATTCCGGATCCCAACGCCCGAACGACGTTCGACGCGTCAGTGCCGCAGCCGGGACCGGAGGCGGACGAGTGGCGGTCGTTCTATCGGGAATTGCTGACGTTGCGGCGCGAGCGGATCGTGCCGCATCTCGTCGGCGCGGTGTCGGTCGGGGCGCAGGTGCTGGGCGAGGCGGCGGTGGTCGCGCGCTGGCGGCTGGGTGACGGGACGACGCTGGGGGTGGCGATCGATCTGGCGGACGAGCCTGCGACGCTGCCGGGTGGCGCGGACCCGTTGTTCGTCGAGGGCGAGCGGTTCGTCGCGTGGATCGAAGCGTGACTCTCCTGTTCTCGTCACCCCCGCGGACGCCGGGTTTAAGTTGGGGGACGTTGGCGATCTTTCATGGGGGTTGCGTGACTGGACCCCGGCGTTCGCCGGGGCGGTTGCCTGGTGAAAGGCTGCCACCTCTTCATGACAGTTCCTTCCCATGACGCTGTCCGAACGCGCCTCCGCCTTCGGCCTCTCACGCGATTGGGAGAATGCCGACGGCCGTCCGCAGCGCCTCGCTGACGAGGTGTTGGAGGCGATCCTCGCGTGCCTCAACACCACTCCGCCCGAGGTGCCGTTCCTCTCCGCCGATGCCGGTCGCGCGATTGCGTTGCCGGACGGGGTGACCGGCGACGCCGAGTTGCTGCTCGATGACGGCAAGCGGCTTGCCTTGACGATCGCTGCTGATGGCACGCTGCCGCCGGTCGAGCGCGTCGGCTATCATCGGCTGATCGCGGGCGGGCGCGACTATACGCTGGCAGTCGCCCCGCGACGCTGCGCATTGCCGAAGCGCGGTTGGGGCGTAGCGGTGCAGGTGCCGAGCCTGCGCGCGAGCACCGACAGCGCCTTCGGCGATGCGGGCGCGCTGGTCGAGGCCGCCGCGTCGTTCGGGCGGATCGGCGCGCAAGCGCTGGCGATCAGCCCGACCCATGCGCTGTTCCCCGCCGACCCGACGCGCTTCAGCCCCTATTCGCCGTCGACGCGGCTGTTCCACAACGTGCTGCTCGCCGACCCGTCGCTGATCGGTGTGCCGCTGCCCCCCGCCCGCGCCACGACGTTGATCGACTGGCCGCAGGCGGCGCGCGAGCGGATCGCGCAGTTGCGCACGTCCTTCGATCTGGCCAGCGAAGGCGCCTTGTCGGCGGCGCGGGCCTATCGCCGGCAGCGCGGTGCGGCATTGGAGGCGCATGCGCGGTTCGATGCGCTGCATGCGACGCTGGGCGGGCATGGCTGGCAGGACTGGCCCGCGGCCTATCACGATCCGAACGGCGAGGCCGTGATCCGCTTCGCTGCCGAGCATGAGCGCGACATCGCCTTCTACGCTTTCCTGCAATGGCTCGTCGATCTCGGGCTGGCGACCGCGCAGCGTACCGCGCGCGAGCGAATGAGCACCGGTATCGTCGCCGATCTCGCGGTCGGGATGGACGCCGGGGGTAGCCATGCGTGGAGCGCGCGTGACGAATTGCTGACCGGGCTGACGGTCGGCGCGCCGCCCGATCCGCTGGGGCCGGACGGGCAGAATTGGGGGATCACCGCGCTCGACCCGTTCGCGATGCAGCGCACCGGCTTCCGCGCCTTCATCGAGACGCTGCGTGTCGCGCTCGCACATGCCGGCGGGATACGGATCGACCATGCGCTGGGGCTGGAACGCCTGTGGGTCATTCCGGCCGGCGCAGACGCGAGCCAGGGGGCCTATCTGCGGATGCCGGGCGACCATCTGCGGCGGATCGTCGCGATCGAGGCGCATCGCGCCGACGCGGTGGTGATCGCCGAGGATCTCGGCACCGTGCCCGCCGGCTTCCGCGATACGCTGGCGACGCGGTGTATGCTCGGGATGCGCGTACTGCCGTTCGAGCGTGATGCGGAGGGCGGGTTCGTGCCGCCGGCCGAATGGGACGAGGCGGCGGTGGCGATGACCGGCACGCACGACACGCCGACGCTCGCCGGCTGGTGGAAGGAGCGCGATATCGACTGGGCGGAGAAGCTTGGGCGCAGTGGTGCGGATCGCGACCGCCGCGCCACCGAGCGCGCCGCCTTGTGGAAGGCGATGGACAAGCCCGGCGATCCACCCGCCGCGCCGCCGATCGATGCGATGATCGCGCATGTCGCCAGCGCGCCCTGCCCGCTGGCGATCGTGCCGCTCGAGGATCTGCTCGGGCTTGAGGAACAGCCCAATCTGCCCGGCACGATCGACGAACATCCCAATTGGCGGCGGCGGATGGACGCGCCCACCCCCAACCTGCTGGCGCGCCGCGACGTCGCGCGCCGCATCGCCCTGCTCAACGCGGAGAGACACGCATGACGACACCCCGCGCCACCTATCGCTTCCAGTTCCACAAGGATTTCACCTTCGCCGATGCCGAGGCGCTGGTGCCGTATCTCGACGATCTCGGCATCAGCCACGTCTATGCCTCGCCGGTGACCACCGCCGCGCCGGGATCGACGCACGGCTATGACGTGGTCGACCCGACGACGATCAGTCCCGAGCTGGGTGGAGAAGACGCGTTCCGGTCGCTGATCTCCGCGCTGCGCGCGCGCGGGATGGGCATCATCATCGACATCGTGCCCAACCACATGGGCGTCGCGGCCGACAGCAATGCCTGGTGGCAGGATGTGCTCGCGCGCGGGCCGGACAGCGAACACGCTGCGGTGTTCGACATCGACTGGCGCGAGCGCGTCGTGCTGCCGGTGCTCGGCGCGCCCTTGTCCGATGCGCTGGCAAACGGCGACCTGACGCTGGAGCGGCATGATGGGCGCTGGTCGATCGTCGCTTATGGCGAGCATCGTTTCCCGGTGCGTGACGCGGATCAGGACGACGCCGAGGCGCTGCCGCTCGCCGAGCTGCTCGCGCGCCAATATTATCGGCTCGCCTATTGGCGCGTCGCGAACGACGAGCTGAACTGGCGGCGGTTCTTCTCGATCAACGAGCTGGCGGGAGCACGGATCGAGGACCCGGCGGTGTTCGAGAAGACCCACGCGCTTTATTTCCGGCTGCACGACGAAGGCTTGATCGACGGCGTGCGCGTCGATCACGTCGACGGGCTGACCGACCCGATCGGCTATTGCCGGGCGCTGCGTGCGCGGCTCGGCGACGACGCGTGGATCGTGATCGAGAAGATCCTTGCCACTGACGAACCGCAACCGCTCGGCTGGGGCGTCGATGGCACGAGCGGCTATGACTTCATGGAACAGGTCGCGAGCCTGCTCCACAATCCCGCCGGTGCCGAGCCGCTCGGCGCCTTGTGGGAGGAAATCAGCGGGCGCAGCGCGTCGTTCGAGCCAGAGGAATTCCAGGCGCGGCAGGACCTGCTGTCGTGGCAGTTCAGCGGGCAGCTCCACGCGTGCGTCGCCGCCTTCCATGCAGTCGCGCCGGAGGGCGTGACCGCTGCGATGCTACGCCGCGCGATCGAGCGGTTGCTGTGGGTGTTCCCGGTCTATCGCACCTATGGCCCCGATGCGCCCGCCAGCGACGCCGCGATCCGCACCGAGGCGCGTGCGCGGGTCGCCGAGTTGATACCGCCGGGTGAGGTTCATGTCGTCGACTTGGTGCTGGCGTGGCTCGCGGGCGATGGTCCGGTTGAGGCGGCCGATGCGGTGCGACGCTTCCAGCAACTCTCCGCGCCGATCGCGGCCAAAGCGGTCGAGGATACCGGCTTCTATCGCTATGGCCGCCTGCTGTCGCGCAACGACGTCGGCTTCGATGCTGAGCGCATGGGCATGTCGACCGCCGACTTCCACGCGCTGATGCAGGCGCGCGCGCGCGATGTTCCACAGGCGATGCTAACCACCGCCACGCACGACCACAAGCGCGGTGAGGATACGCGTGCGCGGCTCGCGGCGATCAGCGCGCATCCCGACGAATGGCGCGACGCGGCGCTGGCATGGCTGGAGCGCGATGACGGTGGGGTCGACGATGCTGACCGCTATATGCTGTTCCAGACTTTAGTCGGCGCGTGGCCCGAGGATGGAGCGACCCCGGACTTCGTGGAGCGCGTGACCGCCTGGCAGCAGAAGGCGCTGCGCGAGGCCAAGCTGCGTTCCTCGTGGGAAGCACCGGACGAAAGCTATGAGGCGGCAGCGGCGGCGCTGGTCGAGGCGTTGCCGGGCGACGCTGAGGCGCTGGCGCTGATCGCCAAGACGGTCGCGATGCTCGATGCGACCGCGCAGGATAACGCGCTGGCGCAGGTGCTGCTTCGCTACACCGTTCCGGGAGTGCCGGATCTGTATCAGGGGACCGAGTTCGCCGACCTCAGCCTCGTCGATCCCCACAATCGCCGGCCGGTTGACTACGCGGCGCGGCGCGTGGCGCTGGCGGGCGATCCTCCGGCCAAGCTGCGGCTGATCGCCGACCTGCTGCGGCTGCGTCGCGACGATCCGCCGCTGTTCACCGAGGGAGATTACATCCCCGCGCAGGTCGAAGGGGCTCGCGCGGGGCCGGTGCTGGCGTTCGAGCGGCGGCACGACGGGCGCGTTTTGCGCGTCGCCGTCGCACTCCATGGCCAGCGTCCGGGTGCGGACATGCACGTCACCTTCGGATCAGGTCATCGCACCGACGCCGGGACGCTGTTCGGCAGCGCGGCGATCTGGTACGAACGCGGCTGAGCCGGTATCCGGACGTCGTCCCGATCGGGGGCGATGACGGACGGCACGGGAGACGGAATGCGCCCGCCGCGGCTCCTGAGTCACGCAATTGTCTTACATGACGTGCACGGCCCAGCTCGGCCATCCGGTACGATCGTGTCCGGAACGGCGCAGCTATTCTCTAGATTTGTTCGGGATGGAGTTTGATGTTCGCCTGGTTCCAGCGACTGTTGCCGAAGACCGGCAATTTCTTCGAACAATTCGAAGGACATGCCGCCATCGGCCTGGCCGCCGCGCGCGCCACGGCGCACTTGCTGGACGGCGGGCCGGATCGTCCCGCGTTGCTCGTCGAAATCAACAAGCGCGAAAATGAGGCCGACGAAATCACCCGCGACGTGCTGAAAAGCGTTCGCGCGACGTTTTTGACGCCGTTCGATCGCGGTGCGATCACCGCATTGATCGGCGCGCTCGACGATACGATCGACGAAATGTACGCCGCCGCGTCCGCGATCGACCTGTACGGGCTGACCGAATTCGCACCCGAGATGCGCGAGATGGCGCAGGTGGCGGTCGATGCCGCCGGGCTGGCGGTCGAGGCGATGCCGCTGCTGCGCGACGTCAGCCGCAACGGCCCGCGCCTGCACGAACTAACCGAGCAGTTGATCCGGCTGGAAGGCCGCGCCGACGATTGCCACGCCGCCGGGCTGCGCCGCTCGCTGGAGCAATATGGCAAGAGCGACACGCTGCGCTTCGTCGTCGAGCGGGAGATCTACAAGCATCTGGAGCGGATCCTCGATGCGTTCGAGGATGTCGCCGACGAGATCGACGGCATCGTCATCGACCACGCCTGACGCCCGGTCGACGCACCCATGCACGAACTAGCCTTTCCCTTGCTGGTCGGCCTCATCCTGGTCGCGCTGGCGTTCGATTACCTGAACGGGCTCCACGACGCCGCCAATTCGATCGCGACGGTGGTCGCCACGCGGCTGCTGTCGCCGGTCAAGGCGGTGGCGTTCGCCGCCTTCTTCAACTTCGCCGCCTATTTCCTGACACTTGCGTTCCCCAGCCTCCACGCGGTGGCGGAGACGATCGGCAAGGGCTTGATCGACAAGGATGTCATCACCCCCGCGGTAATCTTCGGTGCGCTGGGCGGGGCGATGACGTGGAACGTTATCACCTGGCTGAAGGGCATTCCGTCGTCGAGCAGCCACGCGCTGGTCGGCGGGCTGGTCGGTGCAGGCGTCGCGCACGCCGGGATCACCGGGGTGAAATGGGCCGGGCTCAACAAGACGCTGCTGGCGATCGTGCTGTCACCGGTGATCGGCATGTTCCTCGCGATGCTGGTGATGCTGCTGTCGAGCTGGGCGTTGCGCCGGTCGACCGCGCCGCAGGCGGAGCGCAGCTTCCGCGCGCTGCATCTCGCGTCCTCGGCGGCCTATTCGCTGAGCCACGGGCTCAACGACGCGCAGAAGACGATGGGGATCATCACCGTCCTGCTCTATTCGACCGGCTATCTGAGCGGGCCGTTCGAGGTGCCGCACTGGGTGGCGATCAGCTGCTATATCGCGATCGCGCTCGGCACGATGACCGGCGGGTGGCGGATCATCGAGACGATGGGCTCGCGGATCACGCGGTTGTCGCAGCATCAGGGGTTCAGCGCGTCGCTGGCCGGTTCGATCGTGGTGTTCAGCGCCTCGACGCTCGGCATCCCCGTGTCGACCACGCATACGATCACCGGATCGATCATCGGCGCGGGCGTCTCGCGCCGGGCGACGGCGGTGCGCTGGGGCGTGGCGAAGAACGTGGTGGTGGCGTGGGTGATCACGATCCCGGCGTCGGCGGTGGTCGGCGCGCTGGTGTATTCGACCACGTTATTGTTCTAAAACCCCAAAACGTCACCGTCGTTGCGAGCGCAGCGAGGCAATGACGGATGGCAAGGCGGATCGAAACCGGCCGTTACGGATTGGTAACGTCGATCAGGTGACGGAGACCGGCGTGCGGCGCGTGTTGCTTATTTTCGTGCTGCTCGCCGCTGGATGTGCGCGGCATGAACCCTCCCCGCCCCGCCGCGCGTCGAAAGCGCGATCGCGCCGTTCCCCGACCAGACGTCGACGATCGTCGTGCCCGTCACCGCGCGGCTCGACCAATTGGAACGCGGGCTCGACAAGCGCACGCCCAAGGTGCTGTGGACGATCGACGAACATCGCGACAAGTGCGTCAAGGGCAAGCGCGTCGACCTCGGCATCGGCAAGGTTAAGGTGACGCCCGATCTTGGGTGCCGACTGGTCGGGCAGGTCACCCGCGGCACGATCCGCGTGGCGGGGCGTGGCGAGCGGCTGGACATCACCATGCCGGTCTCCGCCGTGATCCATGTCCGCGATATCGGCGGGGTGTTGGGCGAGACCGTCACCGCGCGTGCGATGGTGCACGCGACCGGCAAGCTGGCGATCGTCGGCGACTGGCAACCACGTGCGACGCTCGATCTCGCTTATGGCTGGCGCGAGCCGCCAGGGATCGAGATCGCCGGGCAGCGGATCACCTTCACCAGCCGCGCCGACCAGAAGCTGAAACGCGTGGTTGAGAAGCTGGAACGCGACTTGCCCGGCGAAGTGGCGAAGCTCGACCTGCGCGGGCAGCTCGCGGGCGCGTGGCAACATGGCTTTACGGTCATCGAACTCAGCAAGCGCAATCCGCCGGCGTGGATGCGCGTCGCTCCGCGAACTCTTGGTGTCGGCGGCTATCGGATCACCGGGCGCGAGCTGCAGTTGACGCTGGCAGCCGAGGCATTGACGCAGACCTTCGTCGGCAAACGTCCGGACGACCCGACGCCGACCCCGCTGCCACGACCGTCGCGGATCGCCGGTCAGCCGGGCCTACGCTTCTTCATCCCGGTGCTGGCCGATTACGCGCAGCTTGAGCCGGTGGTGCAGCGCACGTTGCGCAAGCTGGCGGCGAAGGGCATCTCGCTGACCGCCGTCGGGCCGGTCGACGTCGATTTCGGAAAGGTCACCGTCTACGCAACCGCCAACAATCGACTGGCGGTGGGCGTGACCGCGCGCGTCGTGCCGCGCGACCGCCGCTTCCCGGCGACCAGCGGCGAGGCGTGGCTGACGGCCCAACCCTATAACGAGGAAAACTCGCAGCTGGTGCGCGCGCGCGATGTGCAACTCGCCGCCGACACCGATTCGGATGCGGTCGACCTGATCGTCAGCCTACTCGACGCCACGCAGGTCCAGCAGGCGGTAGCGGTGGCGTTGCAGCACGACTTCGCGCCGGATTATAAGCAGGTGCTTGCCAAGGCGCAGGCGGCGATCGGTGCGCGACAGGAGGGCGACTTCTTCCTGTCGACCGATGTGGCGCGCGTGACAACCGGCCGGTTGCAGGTGACCGGCGCCGGGCTGTTCCTGCCGGTGCGTGCGGAGGGCGCGGCGCGGATCGCCTATCGGCCACGCTGATCCGCGCCGCGATCGGCGGCGCCGAGCGCTGACGAACGACGGCGCTCAGAAGCCAGCGTAATCCGAGAAGCGGGTGATCGTCGGGTCGAACTTGAGCACCACCTTGCCCGTCGCGCCGTGGCGCTGCTTGGCGACGATCAACTCGGCCAAGCCATAGACGCGCTCCATGTCGGCGGCCCAGCGCGCGTGATCCTCGAACACCTTGGCCTCGTCGCCTTCCATCGGGCGCTTGGGCTCGCGCTGCGCGGTGTAATAATCCTCGCGGAACACGAACCACACCATGTCGGCGTCCTGCTCGATCGACCCCGATTCGCGCAGATCCGAGAGCATCGGGCGCTTGTCCTCGCGGCTTTCGACCGCGCGGCTGAGCTGCGACAGCGCCAAGACGGGAACGTTCATGTCCTTGGCCAAGGTCTTGAGCCCACGCGAAATCTCCGAAATTTCCTGCACGCGGTTGCCATCGCCCTTGCCCGACCCGGTCAGCAGCTGGAGATAGTCGACCACCACCAGCCCGATCTCGTTATTGTGTCGCCGCTGGAGCCGCCGGACGCGGGTGTGCAGCGAGGCGATCGTCAGGCCGCCGGTGTCGTCGATGAAGAAGGGCAAGTTCTCCAGTTCCGCCGCGGCTGCCGCGAGCTGCTCGAACTCGGCCTTGCTGATCTTGCCCATGCGCAGCGCCTCGGAACTGATCCGCGACTGTTCGGCGAGGATACGCGTCGCGAGCTGGTCGGCGCTCATTTCGAGGCTGAAGAACGCGACTTTCGCGCCGACCGACTTGGACGGCGGAATGCCGTCGCGCATGTCGCGCATCCAGCGTTGCGCAGCGTTGAAGGCGATGTTGGTGGCCAGCGACGTCTTGCCCATACCGGGACGGCCGGCAAGGATCATCAAGTCCGAATGGTGCATACCGCCGATCTTCGAATTGATCGAGTCGAGCCCGGTGGTGACGCCGCTGAGGTTGCCGCCCCAATTCAGCGCCTTCTCGGCCATCTTGACCGCCATCGTACTGGCTTGCGCGAAGCTCTTGACGCTGTTCTCGGCTCCGCCGTCGGCGGCGACGCGGTACAGCTCTTCTTCCGCGGCCTCGATCTGCGCGCGCGGATTTACCTCCTCGCTGGTGTCCATCGCGCGGTCGACCATCGAATGCCCGACCGAGACGAGCGTGCGCAGCATCGCGAGATCATAAATCTGCGTCGCGAACTGTCGCGCGCCGATCAGCCCCGCGCCCGACCCGGTCAGGGTGGCGAGATAGGCGACCCCGCCCAGCTCCTTCATCCCCTCGTCAGCCTCGAACATCGGCCGCAGCGTGACGGGCGTGGCGAGCATGTCCTGTGATCGAAGTGACTTGATCGCGGCGAAGATGCGCCCGTGCACCGGCTCGTAGAAGTGCATCGGCTCGAGCCGGTCGACGATGTCGTCGGCCAGCCGGTTGTCGATCATCATCGCGCCGAGCATCGCGGCCTCCGCCTCGACGTTGCGGGGCAGATGGACGGGTTCGGCCGAAGCCGGTTGCGGGAATGCCAGAGTCGCCATTTCCCCGGCTATAGTCGATCGTGGCGCCTCGCATAACCGGGATCGACGTTGTCGCGGCGCGACTTCGGCTTTAACGGCACACGGATGGCCGATCCGCGGATCATCGACATCGAACTCGACGAGCGCACGATCCTGTGGCGCTCGGCGGATATCGAGCAGGAACGGCGGATCGCGATCTTCGACCTGATCGAGGACAATCATTTCGCGCCGCAACGCGAAAATGCCGACGGTTATGCGGGACCGTATCGCGTCAAGCTGGGCGTCGAGGAAGGGCGGCTGGCGATTCATATCGCGCGCGAGGACGGGACGCCTCTGGAGACGCTGGTGCTGGGTCTGGCGCGATTCCGGCGACCGATCCGCGACTATTTTGCGATTTGCGACAGCTACTTCCAGGCGATCCGCCAATCGACACCCGCGCAAATCGAGACGGTCGACATGGCGCGGCGGGGGATACACAATGAGGCGGCCGAGCTGCTCCGCGAGCGGCTGGACGGCAAGATCCATATCGATTTCGACACGGCGCGGCGGCTGTTCACGCTGATCTGCGTCCTGCACATCAAGGCTTGAGTTACTGATTATGTGGGGTTTGGGACGGCTCGTGCTGGTTCTGGCCGCGTTGGCGCTGGCCGGTGTGGCGGGGTGGCGGCTCGCGGTGCGCTGGGCGCCGGGGATCGAGAAATATCCGCTGCAGGGCGTCGACGTGTCCGAAAATACGGGCACGATCGTGTGGCCGGTGCTCAAGGGTGCGTCAGGAGCGCGCTTCGGCTACGCGGTGGCGACGGTCGGTGCCACGACGCGCGACCGCAACTTCCAGGCGAACTGGGATGCGATGGCGAAGGTCGGGCTGACGCGCGGCGCGGTGCACGTCTTCTCCTTCTGCCAGTCGCCGCGCGTGCAGGGCGACGTGTTCAACACCGTCGTGCCGCGCGACCTGAAGGCACTGCCGGCCGCGATCGCGTTCGATTACGACCCGACCTGCCCCGACCGGCCCGAGCGCGCCGCGCTGATCGCCGGGGTGCGGGCGATGATCGAGCGGATCGAGGCGCATATGGGCAAGCCGGTGGTGCTGCGCATCGCCGGCCGGGTCGAGGACGATTACCGGCTGACCGAGGCGCTCAACCGCAAATGGTGGGCGATGGGCAATTTCCTGAAGCCGGGCTATGGCACGCGGCCGTGGTCGATGTGGCGCGCCAGTGACATGCGCGGCGTCGACGGGGTCGACGGGCCGGTCAATTGGGATGTCGCGACAGAAGGAGCCTTCGAGAATGAGTGACGCCCCCGGCTGATCGCCGCCGCCCGCGATGCGGCGCGCCATGCGCACGCGCCTTACTCGCGCTTCGCGGTCGGGGCGGCGGTGTTGCTGACCGACGGCAGCGTGGTGACCGGGGCGAATGTCGAGAATGCCAGCTACGGCCTGTCGCTGTGCGCGGAGACGGTGGCGATCGCGACCGTCGCCGCGCAGGGTCGGCTGCGCGAGGTGGTCGCGGTGGGCGTGATCGGTGGTGCGATGGATGCCGAGGGGCGCGCGCGCGGCGATCAGCCGGTGCGGCCTTGCGGGCGGTGTCGGCAGGTGCTCAACGAGGCGGCGCAGCTCGGCGGGCGCGATGTGGCGGTGCATTGCGCGGGCGCGGAGGGCGAGGCGGTGGCGAGCTATCGGCTGAGCGAACTTTTGCCCGATGCGTTCGGGCCGGGGGATCTGGGGATTTCGTGACGCGAACCGCAGGACACTCGCCCCCCCGTTCGTGCTGAGCCTGTCGAAGCACGTGAGAGAAGCGCAGCGCCTGCAACACGCACTTCGACAAGCTCAGTGCGAACGGATCGGATGGTTGTCCGGTTGGGATGGCTGACACATGCACCGCCTGCCCGTGGCGATCCGCTCGCTGAACTCGACAGACATGGGCCCCTGCCTTCGCAGGGGCGACCGGCCTTTTGTCTGGGTGGTGCGGGCGGTCGGACTCGAACCGACATGTATTGCTACGGCAGATTTTGAGTCTGCTGCGTCTACCATTTCGCCACGCCCGCGCGTGCGACCGGCGGCGCTATAGGACAGCAATTCGGCGCTGGCTAGGTGTCGCTGTCTTGACCCATCACCCGCTCAGGGTCTGTACTCAATCGCCAAAAGGATCGTGATCGCCGGTGGAAGGCCGCCCACAAGGAGCGCAGCGCAGCCGGGTAGCAGAGCTACCCGCAAGCAAGCGACGATGCTGGGCGGTCTTCCACCGGCGACCGCGAGCGGCGGGCGGCTTTGGCGCCAAGCGGCGTCGCGCGTCGGTCACGATGCGAGAGCATCGCTCCCTCCTTGCTCCTGGCCTGGCGCCAAAATCCGCTCCGTCACGACCTTGTGGCGATTGAGTACAGACCCTAGGCGTCATCGCAGGTCGCCATAGGAGAGCTGCATGAGCGATAGCGTTTACCCCGCCCCCGCAGGCACCGACGACAGCATCGACCGCGCACACGCCGCGGCGGCGTGGCAACGCTCGGTCGACGATCCCGAGGGCTATTGGCGCGAGGAGGCGCAGCGGCTCGACTGGATCGCGCCGTTCGGCCAGGTGAAGGACACGTCGTTCGACCAGGCCGATTTCCGCATCCGCTGGTTCGCGGACGGCGTGCTCAACGTCTCCGCCAATTGCGTCGACCGCCATCTGGAGATGCGCGGCGACCAGACCGCGATCATCTGGGAAGGCGACGAACCCGGCGAGACCAAGGCGCTGACCTATCGCGAACTGCACCGCGACATGTGCCGCTTCGCCAATGTCCTCAAGGCGCTGGGCGTCGCGAAGGGCGACCGCGTCACGCTCTATCTGCCGATGATCGCGGAGGCGGCGGCGGCGATGCTGGCCTGCACGCGGATCGGCGCGATCCATTCGATCGTGTTCGGCGGCTTCTCCCCCGACAGCCTCGCCAATCGCATCCAGGATTGCAATTCGACGCTGGTGATCTGCGCCGACGAAGGGTGCCGCGGGGGCAAGCGCATTCCGCTGAAGGCCAATGTCGACAAGGCGGTCGCGCGCTGCCCCAGCGTCAAGCATGTCCTCGTCATCCGCCGCACCGGCGGCGACGTGGCGATGAGCGAGGGGCGCGACATCTGGCTGCATGACGCGCTGGAAGGCGTCAGCGACGATTGCGCGCCCGAGCCGATGAACGCCGAGGACCCGCTGTTCATCCTCTATACCTCGGGGTCGACCGGCAAGCCGAAGGGCGTGCTCCACACCACCGGCGGCTATCTGTTGTGGGTGACCAAGACCTTCAAGGACGTCTTCGATTATCGCGACGGCGAGGTTTACTGGTGCACCGCCGATATCGGCTGGGTCACCGGGCATAGCTATGTCGTCTATGGCCCGCTGGCGAACGGCGCGACGACGGTGATGTTCGATGGCGTCCCGAACTATCCCGATCACGGGCGGCTGTGGGAGACGGTCGACCGGCTGGGGGTCAACATCCTCTACACCGCGCCGACCGCGATCCGCGCGCTGATGCGCGAGGGCGACGAATGGGTGACGCGCCACGATCGCGGGTCGCTGCGGCTGCTCGGATCGGTCGGCGAGCCGATCAACCCGGAGGCGTGGAGCTGGTATCACCGCGTCGTCGGCGGCGGGCGTTGCCCGATCGTCGATACCTGGTGGCAGACCGAGACCGGCGGAATCCTGATCTCCCCCTGCCCTATGCCACCGATCTCAAGCCCGGCTCCGCGACCAAGCCGCTGCCGGGCGTGCAGCCGCAGATCGTCGACGCGGAGGGCAAGGTGCTGGACGGCGCGGCGGAGGGCAATCTGTGCATCACCGATAGCTGGCCGGGGATGATGCGCACCGTTTGGGGGGATCACGAGCGGTTCTTCCAGACCTATTTCAGCACCTATCCGGGCAAGTATTTCACCGGCGACGGATGCCGTCGTGACGACGACGGCTATTACTGGATCACCGGCCGTGTCGACGACGTCATCAACGTCTCCGGGCACCGCATGGGCACCGCCGAGGTCGAATCCGCATTGGTCGCGCACGCCCAGGTCGCCGAGGCGGCGGTGGTGGGAATGCCGCACGAGGTGAAAGGCCAGGGCATCTATGCCTTCGTCACGCTCAACAGCGGGGTCGAGCCGTCCGATGCGCTGCGCATCGAGCTGCGGCAATGGGTGCGCAACGAGATCGGGCCGATCGCGAGCCCCGATGCGCTGCAATTCGCGCCGGGGCTGCCCAAGACGCGCTCGGGAAAGATCATGCGGCGCATCCTGCGCAAGATCGCCGAGAACGATACGGGCAATCTGGGGGACATCTCGACGCTCGCCGATCCGTCCGTGGTCGATACGTTGGTCGCGGAGCGGGTGCGGTAGGGGATGGATCCCCCTCCCCTTCAGGAAAGGAGCTTGTTTCGATCACGGTGACAAGCACACGAGACTTGGCAACCCCTCGAAGTTAGCGCTATCTTTTTCCGGCTCGCCGCGGCGGGACGCGAAAAAGATAACGATGGAGGGATGGCCATGACGAGGCGCAAGGTTCGTAACGGGTGGGTCGCAGGCTGCGCGGTGTTGCTGCTGTCAGGGGCGGCGTCGACCGCGCTGGCACAGGCTGACAAGATGACGCCGATCGAAGCTCCGGCGCAGCCGACCGCGATCACGCTCGACACCGGGCCTTTGCCCGATGCGCCGAACAAGGAAGCGTGGCACCGGCAATATGGCAGCACCTTCACGCGCAACGTGACGGTGGCGACGCTGACGCCGTTCCTCCCCGCCCCCGGCACTGCGACCGGCGCGGCGGTGGTGGTCGCGCCGGGCGGCGGCTTCCGCACGCTGTCGATGGAGAATGAAGGCTGGGATGTCGCCAAGGCGCTGGCGAAGCGCGGCGTGGCGGCGTTCGTCCTCAAATACCGGCTGAACCAGACGCCCGCCGATATGCCGGGCTTCGAGAAGTCGATGGGCGAGATCTTCTCCAGCTCCGCACCCCGTCCGCGCGTCGATCCGACCGCAATGACCGCTCGGCTCGGGCCGCAGATCGCCGATGCGCGCGCCGCCTTCACGCTGATCCGCCGCCGCGCCGCCGAATGGAAGGTCGATCCCGATCGGATCGGCATGATCGGTTTTTCGGCGGGTGCGATGCTGACGATGGCGACGACGCTCGCCGGCGGGGACGCGAAGCCGGCGTTCGTCGCGGATATCTATGGCCCGCTCGGCGCGATGGACGTGCCCGCCGATGCCCCGCCGCTGTTCATCGCGCTGGCGGCGGACGATCCGTTCTTCGCCAACGACGGGATCGGGTTGGTGGACAAGTGGCGCGCGGTGAAGCGGCCGGTCGAGTTCCACCTCTATGAGCAGGGTGGGCACGGTTTCGGCATGTACCAGAAGCCGACGACGAGCACCGGCTGGTTCGACGCCTATGTCCGCTGGTTGGGGATGCACGGGTTGCTGGCGGCGAAGAAGTAACCGCTAGCGAGCCGCGCTCGTCATTGCGAGCGTAGCGAAGCAATCCAGGGCGTCCTGGTCCGGCTCTGGATTGCTTCGCTGCGCTCGCAATGACAGCGGGAGCGTCAAAGGCGGAAGCGGATGCCGAGCGAGTAATAGCGCCCTTCCTCGCGGACATCGACCGGATAGCCGGCGTCGGCGGCGAAGTTGCGGTAGTTGCGCCACGGCTGCGCGAGGATGTTGCTGACGTCGGCGGTCAGCGTGATGTTCTCGAACGGCGTGTAGGAGGCCGAGAAGTCGAGCCGCGAGATCGGCCGCACCGTCACGCCCGCGAACTGCGCCTCGTCCGGATTGCGGGTGAAGCTCTCCACATATTCGGAGCGGCGATTGTACGAGAGCCGCGCGGAGATCGGGCCCTTTTCGTAGAAGCCGGTGGCATTGTACGTCCACTTCGACACGCCGGTGATCGGCACGGTCGGCGCCGCCTCACCCAGCGACGACGGCAATTGGTTGGTGCCGTCAAGATAGGTGACGTTGAGCTGCGTGCCGAAGCCGCTGAGCAGGCCGGGCAGGAAGTCGAAGAAGGTCTGGAAGTTGGCCTCTGCGCCCTTGATGCGTCCCGAGCCGGCATTTTCCGGGCGCGAGACTTGCAGGCGACCATAGGTCGGGTCCTGCACGATCGACGTATAGTTGCTGATGAAGCCGAACAGGTCGCGGTAGAAGACCGAGGCGGTAAACGAGCCGGTCGGCGCGAAATACCATTCCAGCGTCGCGTCCCAGTTGTTCGAGGTCAGCGGCACCAGATCGGGGTTGCCGCCGCTGCCGGCCGCATCGAACGCGCCGCCGGTGACGGTGCTGCGCGTGATGTTGAACGCCGGGTTCAGCTGACCGAAGTTCGGGCGCGTCCGCGTCTCGGTATAGGCGAGGCGGGCCTGCAGCTTCGGCGTGAACTTCAGCCGCGCGCCGAACGACGGCAGCACGTCGACGTAATTCTGCCGGTTGATCTGCGACAGGAACGAGATGACGTTGTCGGTGTTGAGCCGCGTCACGCCGCGATAGGTGCCGTCGTTGTTGACGACGCGGACACCCGCGGTGCCGTCGACCTCGATCCCCGCGACGGTGAAGTCGTAGTTCGCCATCGCATAGGCGGCGTAGGTGCTTTCCTGCGCGCTGAACCCGCCGTCTTCACGAAGTGCGATCTCTTCCTGGCCGAAGCGCGCCACGCTGTCGCGCAGGTCGCCGTTGTTGGGATCGCGCGCGATGAGTTGCGGGCCGACCGAATAGGCCAGCGCGCGCAACGCATCGAAGTTCGAACGGATCGCGGCGCGCGACGGCATCAACCAGTTGCGGAACTGCGCGGCGGGCTGGCGGAAGCCGTCCTCGACCTTCTCGAGCGCGCCGGTCGGCAGGCTGGCGAGCGGGATGCCGAGCGCGTCGGTGGCGAGGTAGCGGTCGCCCTGCTCGAGCTTCGCGGTGCGCGACACCCAGCGGACGCCGAAGTCGAGCCGCTTGATCAGCGGCAGCTCGGTATCGAGCTGGAGATCGGCGCGCCACTGATGCCCGCCGCCGGTCGCGTGGTAGCGCTTCTGGTAGAAGCCGCGCCAGATGTAGTTGTCGGGGTTGAGCGCGTCGAAGCCGGGGAAGGCGAACGATGCGCCACCGTCGCGGTCGAACTCGACATCGACCTGCGGCGACGAGGCGAAGCGCGCGTCGAGGCTGTATTCTAGCTGCGAATAGGTGCTGTAGGTATAGGCGTAATCGCTGCTGATCTTCGCGCGGTCACCCTTCCATACGAAGCCGATCGCACCCTGATAGGTGTCGGTTCGGTCGTTGAACGTCGAGCGGAACTGCTGCGGGGCGAGGCCGCCAGTCTTGGTGAGGCTGCGCACCTTGCGCGGGTCGCTGGGGTCGAGGACGACGTTGCTGAGCGTCGGGCGCGTGCCGTTCTGGCCGGGCAGCGCGAGCGTCTCCGCCTCAAGCAAGGCGGTGAAATTCTCGTTCGACTGTTCGCCGCGATACGCCTGCCACAGCCCGTCGGCATAGACTTCGAGCCGATCACTGGGGCGCCATTGCAGGCTGCCGTTGACCGACGGACGCGTGCGCGTGCCGGTCGCGAAGTAATTGCCGACCGAATTGGGGATGCGGAAATCGGTGCCGACGCCCGGCGTCGTGACGTTCAGATCGTCGGTGGCATTGTTGACGTCCCCGATCGGGGTGCGGGTCGTCTGGTCGTTGAAGCGGACCGCGTTGCGATAGCGGGTGCGCGTGACCGCGACATTGACCAGCGCGCCGATCTCGCCGATCCCGGTGTCCCAGCGATCGGTGATCAGGATGTTGCCTACGGGATCGAGCTTGCCCGACTGGTCGTTGTACGCGCCGCGGATCCCGCCCGCGATCTCGAAGCCGGTGAAGTCGAACGGACGACGCGAGCGGACGTTGACCAGCCCGGCCAGACCCGGCTCGATCAGGTCGGCGGTGCCGGACTTGTAGACCTCCAGCGCGGCGAGTGCGCCGGCCGGGAAGTCCTGAAGCGCGACGCCGCGGTTCTCGGCAGTGAAGATCTCGCGATTGTTGAAGGTGGTGCTGATATCGCCAAGCCCGCGGATCAGCACGCCGTTCGCTTCGTCGTTCGAGCGGTTGACCTGCACACCGGTGACGCGCGCCAGCGCCTCGGACGCGTTGTTGTCGGGCAATTTGCCGATGTCCTCGGCGACGACGGCATCGAGGATCGACGTCGAATCCCGCTTGAGCGCCTGCGCCGAGCGAAGGCTGGCACGCACGCCGGTCACGACGATGTCGTCGGCAGCGGGACCGGTCGACGCGACGGACGACGTCGGCGCGACCGCACTTGCCTCCTGCGGCAACGGTGCATCCTGTGCGGCAGCGAGACCCGGCGTCAGCGCCGTTCCGGCGAGCAACGCCGTCCGGAACAGGGTTTTCATCGTCGCCTTCACTGCATCTCTCCCACCTCCGCGATCCCGCTCGCGGCGTTTATTAATCAGACATAATGCGGGGAGGATTGACGCGTCAACATCATCAAGCCTTCACATAGCGTGAAATTGCAAGATTTAGCGGCGTGATTGTAGCTTGTTAACCACACGTAACAGCAGCGGGAGCGGCGGGAAACGGATCGGCTTGTCTGACATTCAGCGCATGTGAGCGCAGAGTTCAGGAGGGGAGAACCTCCGACGATCAGCTTCGAAACTCGGCGACGACCGAGGCGGCGCGATCGGCCTTCGCGCGATAACCCGCGGCCATGGAGTCCAGGAACGCGCTGTCGCCGCGTGTATCGAGATGACGTGCCAACCGGCTGTAGCGGTCAGCCTGTGCGCGCAAATGAGAGATAACAGTTTCCACAAATGCGCAGCGGATGAAGAAAGATTCCGTTCCTGATGCTCGCCGTTATGGGTCACCAACCAATTTACCATTACGGCGATATTCATGGAGCACCGGCTCGGTATAGCCATTCGGTTGCGCCAACCCTTTGAAAACAAGTGATCGTGCCGCCTGCATCGCCAAACTATCAGATGTGAGCGGACGATAGATCGGATCCGCGGCATTTTGCTCATCGACCCGCGCCGCCATGCGCGTGAAGGCCGCATCGACCTGCGCGGCGGTGGCGACACCGTGATGCAGCCAGTTGGCGAGATGCTGCGACGCGATGCGCAACGTCGCGCGATCCTCCATCAGCCCGACGTCATGGATGTCGGGGACCTTCGAACAACCGATGCCCTGATCGATCCAGCGCACGACATAGCCGAGGATGCCCTGCGCATTGTTGTCGAGTTCGTCGGCGACCTCCTGCGCCGACCAGTTGTGCCCCGCCGCGAGCGGGATCGTCAGCAGCGCGTCGAGCGGCGCGACCGGCTCGATCGCCCGCGCCGCCTGGCGTGCGGCGACCGACACGCGATGATAATGGGTGGCGTGGAGCGTCGCGGCGGTCGGTGACGGCACCCAGGCGGTGGTCGCTCCGGCACGCGGGTGCGCGATCTTCTGTTCGAGCATGTCGCGCATCCGATCGGGCGCGGCCCACATCCCCTTGCCGATCTGCGCCCGTCCCGCGAAGCCGCACGCCAACCCGATCTGGACGTTGCGATCCTCATAGGCAGCGATCCACGCGGCATCCTTCATCTGCGCCTTGCGAACCATCGCGCCCGCCTGCATCGACGTATGGATCTCGTCGCCGGTGCGATCGAGGAAGCCGGTGTTGATGAAGACGACACGGTCGCGCACCGCATGGATGCAGGCGGCCAGATTGGCGCTGGTGCGGCGTTCCTCGTCCATCACGCCGACCTTGATCGTGTGGCGCGCGAGCCCGAGCAGATCCTCGACCGCATCGAACAACCGGTCGGTGAACGCCGCCTCGTCACGGCCGTGCATCTTCGGCTTGACGATATAGATCGCACCGGCGCGCGAATTGGCCCGCGCACCGCCGAGATCGTGGAGCGCGATCAGGCTGGTGAGCGCGGCGTCGAGGATCCCCTCCGGCGCTTCGCTGCGATCGGGCAGCAGGAGCGCGGGGGTGGTCATCAGGTGCCCGACGTTGCGGACGAACAGCAAGGCGCGCCCCGGCAGCGTGAACGGCGTGCCGTCGGGCGCGACATAGGCGCGGTCGGCGGCGAGCCGGCGCGTGAGCGCCGCGCCGTTCTTGGTGAAGGTTTCCGCCAGATCGCCGCGCATCAGCCCCAGCCAGTTGGCGTAGGCGGCGACCTTGTCCGCGGCATCGACCGCCGCAACCGAATCCTCAAGGTCGCAGATCGTGGTCAGCGCCGATTCGAGGATCACATCGCTCAGCCCCGCCGGATCGTTGCGGCCGATCGGATGCGCACGGTCGATGACCAGTTCGATATGCAGCCCGTGATGGCGCAGCAGCCAATTGTCGCCGGCCCGCCCCGCAAGCTGTGTCGGGTCGGCAAGCGCGGGCGCGTCCCCTGCCCAGTCGCGCCAGCTTCCGTGTGCGAGCGGCAACGCATCGTCGAGGAAGTCGCGCGCCCAGCCGATCACCTGCGCGCCGCGCGCCGGATCGTAGCCGGGGCCGGCGGGCGTGCCCGGCAACGCGTCGGTGCCGTACAGCGCATCGTACAGGCTGCCCCAGCGCGCGTTCGCCGCGTTGAGCAGGAAGCGCGCGTTGAGGATCGGGACGACGAGTTGCGGCCCGGCGACGCGCGCCACTTCGTCGTCGACCGCACCGGGCGCGATCGTGAACGGCGCGGGTTCGGCAACAAGATAGCCGATCTTGCGGAGGAACGCCTGATAGCCGGCGTGGTCGTGCGGCTGCCCGGTGCGCGCACGATGCCACGCATCGATTTGCGCCTGCAACGCGTCGCGATGCCGGAGCAGCACAGCATTCTCGGGGGCGAAGCGCGCGTAGAGGGCGGCCAGGCCGCGCCAGAAGGCGTCGGCGGCGATGCCGGTGCCGGGCAGCGCACGGTCTTCGACGAAGCTGGCGAGTTCGGCGGCGACATTCAGTCCGGCGCGATCGGCATAAGGGTCGGTCATCGTCCACATCCTCCTGACCGACAGCCTTAACCGGCTTGCGATCCTGTCGGTAGCAGGCAAAGGTTCCAAACACCTTTTCCCGTGGAGAACGAATGCTCGATCCCGATTACGTGCTGTTCGCGCAAGTGATCGAGGCCGGCAGCCTTTCGGCGGCCGCGCGCGCGCTCGGTATCTCGCCCGCGATGGCGTCGAAGCGGCTGGCGCGGCTGGAGGCACGGTTGGGCGTGCGGCTGATCCAGCGCACGACGCGGCGGCTGGCCGCGACGGATGCGGGCGAGCGTTTCCATGCCGACGTCAGCGCGATCCTGCACGAGATCGCCGCGGCCGAGGCGCGGGTGACAGGCGTCCGCGACGAACCGGCCGGAGTGCTGCGCGTCTCCGCGCCGACCTCGTTCGGACGGTTGCACATCGCGCCACGTCTCCACGACTTCCTGCGCGCCGCCCCGCGCGTGTCGCTGGAGCTGAACCTGACCGATGCCAATGTCGATCTGGTCGCCGAGCGCGTCGATGTCGCGGTGCGGATCGCGCGCGACATCCCGCCAAGCCTGACCGCGCACCGGCTCGGCAGCAGCCCGCGGCTGTTGTGCGCCGCGCCCGCCTATCTCGCCGAACATGGCCAGCCGCGCACGCCCACCGACCTGCTGCGACACCGGCTGCTTGCCGCCGAGGGACAGTGGCCGTGGCAATTGGTCAACGGGCGGCGGCGAGAGGCGATCGACGCACAGAGCCATGTCCGCACCAATTCCAGCGAGATCGTGCGCGAGCTGGCGCTGGCCGGAGTCGGGATCGCGTTGCGATCGATCTGGGACGTCGGCGATGCGCTGGCAGCGGGGCGGCTGGTCGCGGTGCTGCCCGGTTGGGAAGGCCCGCGCGATCTCGCGATCCACGCGCTGCACCCCCGTGCGCCCGCGGTGCCGGCGGCAGTGACGGCATTCGTCGCGTTCCTGAAGAAGACGCTCGACCCGGCGCCGTGGTCAACCGGGGGCGTAGCGGGAGATCGGGATCGCGATCAGGCAGCGGACGCCATCCGCGCCTAACGCGAACGAGGTTCGCGCGCCGAGTTGATAGGGCAAGGCGCGCTCGATCAGTTCGCGGCCCTCGCCCGAGCCGAGCGGCGCGGTATCGGCCGGCGGCATCGCAACGCCGGTCTCATGCCAGTCGATGTGCAGCCAAGGCGTCTGATCCTCTGCCGGCACGACCGCCCAAGTGATCGACAAGCGCCCGCCCGCCGCGCCGAGCGCGCCATATTTCACCGCGTTGGTGGCGAGTTCGTGGAGCGCCATCGCCAGCGTCTGGACGATCGACGACCGCAGGCGCACGCCCTTCGGCCCGGCGCGCGTGACCGCGGTCGCCTCGCCGTCGAGCGCCGCCAGCTCCGCGTCGAGCAGGCTGTCGAAGGTGACGCGATCATCGTCGGACAATCGCGACAACAAGCCCTGCACGCGCACCAGCGCCTGCAAGCGATCGCCGAAGCGTTGGCGGAAATCGGGCAGGTCACGGCTCGACCGCGCGCTCTTGTCCGCGATCACGCGCACCACGCCGATCAGGTTGCGGGTGCGGTGCTGGAGCTCGGCGATCAAGACCTGCTGGCGCTCTGCCCAGGCGCGCCGTTCGGTGACGTCGATGATCGCGCCGACCATCCGCACCGGCTGCGCGGCCTCGTCGAAGAAGAAGCGCCCGCGCGCGGAATGCCAATGGAGCGAGCCATCGGGATGGACGACGCGGAACTCCTGCGCATAGGGACGCCCCCGCCCATCGCTTCCTCCATCAGCGTCTCCGCCTCGGCGCGATCGTCGGGATGGAGGCGCGCCAGCCATGCGTCATAGCTTGGCTCGACCGAGCCGACCGCATAGCCCTGAAGCTGGTAGTGTTCGGCCGACCAATGGACCTCGTCGGTGGCGACGTTCCAGTCCCACAGGCCGATCCCGCCGACCTCGACCGCGTTGCGCAGCCGCTCCTCGCTGCGGGTCACCGCCTCGCGCGCGTGGCGCGACGCGGTCACGTCGGAGGTGATGCCGCCGATCAGCACCACCTGCCCCTTCGCGTCGCGGATCGGGAATTCGGTGGTCCGCAACCAACGGGTCGCATCGTCGGACGCGCAGCGGATCCGGTAATCGACCGTGACATGCTCGCCACCGCGCACCCGCGCGACCGCCGCTTCGACGCGCGCGCGGTCCTCGGGCAGGATCAACGCCAGCCAGTTGCGATAATGGTCGCCCGTCAGCACCACGCTGCGCCGCTGGCCGTAGATCGTGCGGAACGCCGGAGTGACGTAGCGCCAGCGCAACGTGTCGGCATCGCGGATCCACAAGGCGTCGCGCGAGGCGTCGCCGAACAGCCGCAGCAATTCCTCACGCTCGCGCAGCCGTTCGGTCGCCTGCCGCTGTTCGGTGACGTCGAAGACGACGCCGTGCAGGATGCGCGTATCCGGCCCGTCCGCACGCCCGCGCCACCGCAGCCAGCATCCCGCGGTCGGGCCGGCGACGATTTCCAATTCGCCATCCAGCTCTTCGCCCGGCACGATCCTGCGTTCGATGAAGCCGTTGACGGCGGCACGCCCGACCGGCGACAAACGGGCGCGGAATTCCGCCGCCGCGCGCGGCTCGTCGCTGGCCGGCATGCCCCACAAGGCGAAGAAGCGCGCATCGCCGCGCACCTCGCCGCTCGCGAGGTCGACGCGCCACGCCCCCATGCCGCCGCCGTCCAGCGCGATGCGGCGCATTTCCTCGCTGCGCCGGACGACCTCGGCGGCGGTGCGGCGCGCGGTGACGTCGATCCCGCTGCCGAACCATTCGATGACCTGGCCCTGCGCATCGACGACCGGTAACGCGCGTGACGCGACCCAGCCGATCGAGCCGTCGGGGCAGCGGATGCGATGCTCCAGCTCGAACATCGACGGCCCGTCCAGTGCGGTGGCGATCGCGGCGAATACTGCGCCGCGATCCTCGTCAGGGATGAAGCGCTCCACCCAGTCGCTGACCGGCGCATCGACGTCGAGCAGCATCTCGCGCCCCTCCAGCCGCAGCAGCTGGCTCCAGTCGGCGCTCATCCGGAACAGCATGTGGCGGCCGGTCGCCGCCATCATCCGGAGCTGCGCCTCGCGGTCGCGCAATTCCGCGGTGGTGCGACGGTGATCGGTGACCTCGACCAGTTGCTGCAACGCGCCGGCGACCGCCCCGTCCGCATCGCGCACCGGGATCCAGGTGAGATCGAAGGTGCGGCACTGGAACTCGCCGTTCGCATCGCGCAGCGCTGCCTCGCGCCCGGCGACCTCCACCGCCTGCCCCGTCCAGACGGTCGCTAGCCGGCGCGCGACCTCCTGATTGTAGATCTCGCTCCACCCCTCCCACACCGGGCGGCCGAGCAACGCCGGATGCCGGTCACGCGCGATCTCGATATAGGCGTCGTTATAGAGTTGCAGCAGCGCGTCGCCCCACAGCAACGTCGCGGGACGCGGCATCGCGAGCATCGTCTCGATCGCCGACATCAGCTCGGCAGGCCAGTCGGTGAGTGCGCCCAGCGCGGTGGCCGACCAGTCGAAGGCGCGGATGCGCGCCGCCATGTCTCCGGTGCCGAACGGTCGCGTCATCACTGGCTCCATCCCGTCAGCAAAGCGCCAACATTAAACTTTAGCAAGATAAGCCTTTGGCGCTGCAAGCATGATAGCCGTCCGGCCGCCGATCCGATAGTGTCGGTGACAGTCATCAACATGGCGAAAACCGATCATGAAGCTGCTGATCGTCGAGGACGACGTCGAATATGCCACGGCGCTGCAGGCCGAACTGGCGCAACGCGATCACCAGGTCACGATCGCGGAGACGGGGCCGAGCGCGCTGACCGCTGTCGAGCGCGATGCGTTCGATGCGATGATCCTCGACTCGATGCTGCCGCAACTCAGCGGCGTGCGCGTGGTCGAGCGGTTGCGTGATGCCGGGCACAATCTGCCGGTGCTGATGCTCTCCGCGCTGGGACGCTCGGCGGAGAAGATCGGCGGCCTGACCGCGGGCGCCGACGATTATTGCGTCAAGCCGACCCCCGCCGCAGAGATCGAGGCGCGGCTCAACGCGCTGTTGCGCGCGCGCGGCTGGACCGCCGTCGGCGAGGGCGACATGCTACGCGCCGGCGACATCGTCATCAGCCCCGGCCAGCATCGCGCGTGGCGCGGCGAGGAACCGCTCGACCTGACGCGACTCGAATTCGGGCTGCTGACCGAGTTGGTCCGCCACGCCGGCAGCTATCTGACGCGCGCGATGCTGATCGAGCGAGTCTGGGGCTATGATTTCGAGCCGGGCACCAACATCGTCGACGCGCAGGTGAGGCTGCTCCGCCGCAAGCTGACCGCGGGCGGCGGCGACGATCCGATCGCCACCAAGCGCGGCGTCGGTTACATGCTGCGCGCGTGACATGCGGCTGCTGGAGGCGTCGCTCGGGCGGCTGACCGCGCTGTTCCTCGGTGCGTTCGGTGCCGCGACCGCGCTGACCGGCTATGCCAGCTATTCGGCGTCGCGACACACGATCGAGACGTTGGTCGACCGCCGTCTCGACGAAGTCAGCCGCGCGCTGCTCGACGAATCGCTGCGGGGAAATGCGGCCGCGATCCTGGCGCGGATCGCGGCCTTGTCCACGCAGCGCGAGACGGGCGACCTCGGGTTCGAGCTGACCGACGCCAAGGGACAGCGGCTGGGCGGCAACGTGAACGTGTCCGGGCCGGTGCCGCCGGGCTTCTCGACGCTGGGCGACAGCGTGCTGCCCGGCACCGCGACGTTCCGGATGCAGCGTCGTGACGCAGGCGGCGGCTTGCACCTGGTGACGCTGGTCGAAACCGAACCGATCGAGGGTTTCGCCGCGGTGTGGCTGCGCAGCTATGCGCTTGGCTTCGGCCTGATCGTCCTCATCGTCGTCGCGGGCGCGGTGTCGTTCAGCACGATCGTGCGGCGACGGATCGGCGAACTGCGCACGACCGCCGAGGCGATCATCGACGGCGACCTGACGCAACGCGTCCCGGTCGAGCCGGGTAGCGGCGCCTTTGCCGGACAGGCAGCGACCTTCAACCGGATGCTCGACCGGATCGCGGCGCTGGTCGAAAGCCTGCGCCACGTCGGCGGCGATGTCGCGCACGATCTGCGCACGCCGCTGGCACGGCTGCGCAGCCGGTTGGCGCTGATCGTCGCCGAAACGCCGACTCCCGCGCTCGAGGCGACGCTGGAGCAATGCGACGAATTGCTCGCGATGTTCTCGGCGATCCTGCGCATCTCCGAGGTCGAGGGCGGCGAGCGGCGGACGGCCTTCCGCGCCTTTTCGCTGGCGGGGGTGGCAACCGATGTGACCGAAACGCTCGCGGCGAGCGCCGACGACAGTGGCCATGTCCTGACGCTGACGGCGATCGAGGACGGCGAGATCGAGGGCGACCGGCAATTGTTGACGCAGGCCGCGCTCAATCTGGTCGGCAATGCGCTGACGCACAGCCCACCGGGGACGCGGGTGACGGTGGCAGTGACGCGCGCGGCGGCGCAGATGCGGCTGACGGTGACCGACAACGGACCGGGCATCCCGGCGGAAGGACGCGCGACCGCGTTGCGGCGCTTCGGCCGGCTGGATGCGAGCCGCCATCGTCCCGGGCACGGGTTGGGCCTGCCGCTGGTCGAGGCGATCGCGCGGATGCACGGCGGGACGCTGTCGTTGGAGGATGCCGGGCCGGGGTTGTGCGCGACGATCGCGGTGCCGGTGGCGGGATAGTCGGTGGGGCGTCGTATGGGGCACGCCCTTCGACAGGCTCAGGGCGAACGGGGGAGTTAGATCAGGATGCCGTCGAGCCGACGCACGTTCGTCATTGCTTCGCTGCGCTCGCAATGACGGCTCCGGTTCGAAGTTATGTCATCGCACTGCAAAGGCGTCGGTCCGGCACGGAGGCTGAAGGACCCGCGCATCGACAGGTTTGGGTCGTGATGGAAACGCGTTTACCCAGCATCGTCATTGCGAGCGCAGCGAAGCAATCCAGGGTCGGACCAGGACGCCCTAGATTGCTTCGCTGCGCTCGCAATGACGGCTGGGCGCAATTCATGTCATCACACTCGTGGCAAACGGAGGTGTACCCCCACCGTTCGTGCCGAGCCTGTCGAAGCACCTGCCCGATGCGCCTCGCTGTCCTACTCCGCCTTCGTCTCTTCGCCGTAGAACAGCTCGCCCCGCCGGATCTCTTCGCGGCCCTGCGAGACGCGATGCGCGTTGGTGTCGCGCAGCGAATAGACGCAGCCGCAATATTCCTGCTGGTAGAAATGCTCGCGCTTGGAGATTTCGATCATCCGCGCCGCGCCGCCGGCCTTGCGCCAGTTGAACGTCCAATAGGCGATATCGGGATAATGCGCCGCGGCCCGCTCGCCGCAATCGTTGATCTGCGCCATGTTCTTCCAGCGCGAGATGCCGAGCGACGAGGTGATGACGGGGAAGCCGTGCTCATGCGCGTAAAGGGCGGTCCGCTCGAACCGCATGTCGAAGCACATCGTGCAGCGCAGCCCGCGCTCCGGCTCGAACTCCATCCCGCGTGCGCGCTTGAACCAGTTGACCGTGTCGTAATCGGCATCGACGAACGGAATGTCGTGCTTCTCGGCGAAGCGGATATTCTCCTCCTTGCGAAGGACATATTCCTCCTTGGGGTGGATGTTCGGATTGTAGAAGAAGATCGTGTAGTCGATCCCGCTCGCGGTCATTGCCTCCATCACCTCGCCCGAACAGGGCGCACAGCAGGAATGGAGCAGCACTTTCTTCTGCCCGTCGGGCGGGGTCAGCAGCGGGCGGTCGTATTCGGTCGTCATGCGCGCCGCCTTAGCGGAAAATGGGCGGATGGTCAGCGGGGTTTCCGGGAGCAAGCGAACCATCATCGATGATTTGGATGGAGACCGTTCGTGCTGAGCTTGTCGAAGTACGTGCCCGGAACACGTCCTTCGACAAGCTCAGGACGAACGGCGGGTTTTTCAGCGCCGCATCAACCCGCCGAGCACGCCGCGCACCACCTGCCCCAGCAAGCCGCCGCTGCTGGCACCGCGCCGCGAGCCACCGAACACCGCCTTGGTCACTTCGTTCGCCACCGCGCGTCCGACCGCCGACGAAGCCGAGCGCGACGCCGAGGTCATCGCGCGGTTCCACGGATCGCTCGACGACTCGCGCTCGGTCGCACGGCGCGCGCGGTCTTCCTCGCGGGCGGCGCGATCCGCCTCGCGCGCGGTACGCGCATCTTCCTTCGCCTGTGCCGCCGCCGTCTTCTCCGCATCGGTCGACGCACGCGCTGCGGCCGCCGCAGCGGCGGCCTCCTGGGTCTTGGCGGCGAGCAGTTCCTCCGCCGACTCGCGATCGACCAGCGTGTCGTACTTCGTGCCGATCGCATCGGTCTGGATCAGCGCGCGACGCTCCTCAGGCGTCACCGGGCCGACGCGGCTCGACGGCGGCCGGATCAGCGTGCGCTGCACCGGCGACGGCGCGCCGTCGCGCTGCAGCAACGACACCAGCGCCTCGCCGGTGCGCAACTCGGTGATCGCGGTCGCGACATCGACGCCGGGGTTGGCGCGGAACGTCTCGGCCGCGGCCTGCACCGCCTTGCGGTCGCGCGGGGTGAAGGCGTTCAGCTTGTGCTGGATGCGGTTGCCCAATTGCCCCGCGACGCTGTCGGGCACGTCGATCGGGTTCTGCGTGATGAAATAGACGCCGACGCCCTTCGAGCGGATCAGCCGCACCACCTGTTCGATGCGGTCCATCAACGCGGGCGGCGCCTCGTCGAACAGCAAGTGCGCCTCGTCGAAGAAGAAGCATAGCTTCGGCTTGTCGGCGTCGCCGATCTCGGGAAGGAATTCGAACATTTCGCCGAGCAGCCACAGCAGGAACGTCGAATAGAGCTGCGGCGATGCCATCAACTTGTCGGCGGCGAGGATGTTGACCAGCCCCCGCCCGTTGTCGTCGGTGCCGAACAGGTCCGCCAGCGCCAGCGCAGGCTCGCCGAAGAAATGCTCCGCCCCCTGTGCGCGCAATTGCAGCAGCGCGCGCTGGATCGCACCGACCGATTGCTTCGAGACGTTGCCGTAGCGGGTGGTCAGTTCCTCGGCACGCTCGGCATAATGCGCGAGCATCGCTTGCAGATCGTCGAGATCGAGCAGCAACAGCCCTTCCTCGTCGGCGACGTGGAAGGCGATCGTCAGCACGCCCTCCTGCACCGCATTCAGCCCCATCAGCCGCGCGAGCAGCAGCGGCCCCATCTCGCTGATCGTGGTGCGGACCGGATGGCCCTGCTCGCCGAACAGATCCCAGAATTGCACCGGCGTATCGGCATAATGCCAGTCGCTCGCCCCGATCTCGGCAGCGCGCGCGGCGAAGGCTTCGTGCGTCTTGGCGGTCGCTGCGCCGGGCATCGCGAGTCCCGACAGATCGCCCTTCACGTCGGCGAGGAAACAGGCGACCCCGGCGTTCGAGAAGCCCTCGACGATCCCCTGCAAGGTCACGGTCTTGCCGGTGCCGGTCGCGCCAGCGATCAATCCGTGGCGATTGGCGCGCGCCAGGTCGAGCCGCTGCGGATCGGCCCCGCCCTCGCCTGCGCCGATCAATATGGTGCCGCCGTCCGCCACGCTTTCTCTCCCAAGCAAAGGGCCACCGCATCATGCGATGCGATGGCCCGATTGGCTAGGACTTCGTCGCCTCGTTCACTTCGTCACTCCGGAGTTGTTCCGGGGTCCACCGTTCCGCGCACTTGATGGCTTTGTGCGTCGCGTCGCCGTGGATGCCGGAACACGTCCGGCATGACGGAGGAAGTTCGGTGGCGGTTTAGATCACAGCCTCTGTGACAGCAAAGGCGTTACTTGATCTTCACCGCAACGAAACCACCGGTCTGGCGACCGCGGGTTAGGCTGAGCAATACCGAGGGCCGGCCTGCCGCCTTGGCCGCGGCGACGATGCGCGCGACATCGGCGCCGGTCCGCACCGGCTGCGAGTTGACTGCCGAAATCACGTCGCCGCGCTTCAGCTTCTGCCCCGCATCGCTCGACGGGTCGACGCCCGCGACGACCACGCCCTGCACGGTAGAATCGACGCCGATCGAGCGCGCGATCTGCGGGGTGAGCGGCTGGACCGAGATGCCGAGCGAGCTCGATCCCGGTGTCGCCTGCGCGCCGCTGTCATCGTCGGGCAGCCCGTCGTCACCTTCGCCGTCGCCGTTGATCGCGGCAAGCTGATCGTCGGTCGGACGCGTCGCCACGACGGCGTTGAGCGACTGGCGCTTGCCATCGCGAATTACGTCGAGCTTGATCGTCGAGCCCGGCGCGGCATCAGCGACCAGTGACGACAGCGTGCGGTCCGGCGTCACCGCCTGGCCGTTGATCGCAACTACGACGTCGCCCGCGCGCAGCCCGGCCTTGGCACCCGGGCCGCCCGGCTCGACCCGGCCGATGATCTCGCCCTGATCCTTAGGCAGACCCAGCGCGCCGGCAATGTCGTCCGTCATCCGCTGGATGCTGACGCCCAGATAGCCGCGCTTGACCACTTCGCCCTTCATCAGCGTGGCGAGGATCGGCTTGGCCTCGGTTGCCGGGATCGCGAAGCCGATGCCGATGTTGCCGCCCGACTGCGAATAGATCTGGCTGTTGATGCCGATCACTTCGCCGTTCAGGTTGAACATCGGGCCACCCGAATTTCCCTGATTGATCGCGGCATCGGTCTGGATGAAGGTATCGAACGGACCGCCGCCGGTCTGACGATGCACCGCCGAGACGATGCCCGCGGTCACGGTGCCGCCGAGCCCGAACGGCTGCCCGATCGCGACCACCCAGTCGCCGACGCGCGCACGGCTCGAGTCGCCGAGCTTCACGAACGGCAGCGGGGTCGGCGAGGTGATCTTGAGCACCGCAAGGTCCGAGGTCGGATCGCGGCCGATCAGCTTGGCCTTGTATTCCTTCTTGTCCTGCAGCGTGACGGTGATCGACTCGACCGTCGCACCCTTCGCCGCCGGCGCGATGACGTGATTGTTGGTCACGACATAACCGTCCGCCGAGATCAGGAAGCCCGACCCGAGCGACTGGCCCTCGCGCGTGACCGGCGCGCCGCCGCCGCCACCGCCACCGCCGCCGCCGAACTGGCCAAACAGGTCGCCGAACGGTGTGCCCGCGAACGGGTTCGGCTGCTGCTGCACCGTCACCTTCTGCGTGGTGGAGATGTTGACCACCGCCGGCTGAAGCTTGGCGACCATGTCGGCGAAGCTCATCGGCGCACCGGCGCGCGGCGCCGCTGCGCTGATCGCCCCCGGCTCGTTCTGCGCGATCTGCGCGGTGGCCGGGTTCTGGAGCGCGAGCGACGCGGCCGTGCCGCCTAGCAGCAGGGCGCCGGTCAGGGCGTAAGCGTAACGCACGGTTTTCATGTCCTCTTGGTCACCCGATCCGAAAGTGAAGAATACATTGCCCCATGTGCGGCAATCCTGATGAACGGCGTTTGAATATGAACGGCGCGCTCATCGTCGATTAACGACCACCGCCTTCGAACGCGCGAAGATAGCCATTGTTCGGGCTCATGATGATATTGGTCGAACCTTCCGGCTGCGGCCCGCCATCGGCACCGAACGTATGGCGATAGCTCTGCATCGCACGATAGAAGTCATAGAAATCAGCATCCTTGCTGAACGCCTCGGCATAGATGCGCGCGGCTTGCGCATCGGCCTCGGCGCGGACGATCTGCGCCTGCTTCTGACCCTGCGCGCGGATCGTGTTCGCCTCCTGCTGCCGCGCGGTCCGCATCCGCTGAAGCGCGCTGTCGAGCGGGCTGCCCTCGGGCAGGTCGGCATGCTTGATCCGCACGTCGACGATCTCCGCACCATATTGGCGCGCCGAGCCCTGCAACGAATTCTGGATCGCATCCATGACCGCGCCGCGTTCCGGGCTGAGCAACACCGCGAACGGCACCTTGCCGAGTTCGTTGCGCAGCGCCGTACCGAGCAGCGGGCGCAGCTGATCCGCCACGCGCTCCTCGGTGTTCGAGGTGCTGCCGGTCGACGTCACCGCCTTCAGCGGATCGACGATGCGGAAGCGCGCATAGGCGTCGACGTTGAGCCGCAGCTGATCGGTCGACAGCACCAGCGTATTGTCGAGATCGGCGTCGAGCACGCGCTTGTCGACCCAGACGATCTTGTCGATGAACGGCACGCGCGCGATCACGCCCGCGCCGGTGTTGCCGATCATCTGCCCCGGTTGCCACTGGTTGACCAGCCGCACCGGATTGTTGAGCCGCAGGACCACAGCCTGCTGCGTCTCGGGCACGATCGCGAAGGTCGCCGCGGCGAGGATCGCCAGCACCAGCGCCAGCATCCCGATCGCGATCGGGTTACGCATCACCTGGTGCATCAGCGCTGCCCTCCTGCGCGGGGGCGGTCGTCGTGGTCGTGGTCGTGCTTCCCTGCGTCGGCTCGACCAGCTTCTTCGCGCGATCGAGCGGCAGATACGGCGTGACGCCGGGTGTCTCGACGATCGTCTTGTCGGTCTTGGCCAGCACGGCCTCCATCGTCTCGTAATACATGCGGCGACGCGTCACCTCTGGGGCGAGGCGATATTGCGCATAGACCTGGTCGAAGGCCGACGCCTCACCCTGGGCGCGCGCGATCACCTGCTGCGAATAGCTGCGCGCGTTGTTGAGGTTGCCGACGGCTTCCTGCTGAGCGGCGGTGACGGCGTTGAAGTCGTCGACCAGGGCCGCAGGCGGCGACGCCTGCTTGATCGAGACGCCCTGCACGCGCACCCCGGCCTGATAGCTGTCGAGGATCTGCTGCATGACCTGCGTCACGCGCGCCTCGATCAGCCCACGCCCTGCACCGATCGCGTCGTTCATCCGCGTCGTGGCCAGCACCGCGCGCATCGCGCTCTCGGCGGTCGCGCGGACGGTTTCCTGCGGGTCCTTGATCTCGAACACGTAATTGCGCGGATCGGACACGCGCCAGCGCACCGTATAAGCAAGGTCGATGATGTTCTGGTCACCGGTCAGCACCGTTTCCCCGCCGTCCTGCGGGAATTCGTCGGTGCGCACCTGCTCGACGTCGACCTTGGTGACGTTGACGATCGGCGCAGGAAGGGTGACGCGGATGCCGGGCTCCAGCATCCCGGAATATTTGCCGAAGTAGGTGACGACCCCGCGCTGCTGCGGCCCGATCTGGTGGAAGGACGTGAGCAGCAGCCAGACCGCGATCAGCAATCCGACGCCGATCAGCCACAAGGTTCGCGCCGACGTGCCGAGCGGCAATTGCGGACGACCGCCGCCCCCGCCGCCACCGCCGCCGACGCGCGTCTTCTTGAGGAATTCGTCGAGCGCGGTCGGCTTCGACGAACCGCGCCGCCCACCCGGGGGCACCGACCACGGATTGCGCGGGCCGGCACTGTCGTCGCCGCCGCCTCCCCACGGTCCATTATTGTTGTCGGCAGCAAGGATGATCGGGCGCCGGAGCCAGCGTCGCAGGATGGTCATGTGGTCTTTATAGGTGCGCCGTTCACGAAAAACAGTGGCAAGCGGCCTGCACGCGCCTACGGATCGCCGCCATGGACCAGAAAGATGTGGCAGCAGCCGTCGCCTCGGTGGCCGGAACCCGTGCGACCGTCCGAATCGAGGGACAGCGGATCGGCGTGGTGATCGACGCCGCAGGGCTCGACGCGACCGCGCGCGACGCGCTGGAAGCGAGCGTGCGGATGGCGGCGGAGCGGCCGGGCTATGAGGTGCGCACCGTCGTCACCGCAGAGCGTGTCGCGCGCCGGATCATCGCGGTCGCCAGCGGCAAGGGCGGCGTCGGCAAGTCGACGCTGTCCGCGAATCTTGCGATCGCGCTGGCCAAGGCCGGGCGGCGCACCGGGCTGGTCGATGCCGACATCTATGGTCCGTCGCAGCCGCGGCTGATGGCGGTGGAAGGCACCCGACCCGAGGCGCGCGACAAAGTGTTGCTGCCGGTCGCGACGCCTTATGGCGTGCCGCTGTTGTCGATGGGGCAGTTGGTCGAGCCCGGCCGCGCGATCGCGTGGCGCGGACCGATGACCGCGGGCGCGCTGGGGCAGTTGATCGATGCCGACTGGGGCGCGACCGACACGTTGGTGGTCGACCTGCCCCCCGGCACCGGCGACGTGCAACTGACGATGGTGCAGAAGCATCGCCCGGCGGGTGCGGTGATCGTCTCGACCCCGCAGGACCTCGCGCTGATCGACGCACGCCGCGCGATCGACCTGTTCGAAAAGGCAGGCGTGCCGATCATCGGGCTGGTCGAGAATATGGCGGGCTATTCCTGCCCGCATTGCGGCGAAGTGTCGGATCCGTTCGGTCACGGTGGTGCGGAGGCGGCGGCGCGAGAGGCGGGGATTGCGTTTCTGGGGCGCGTGCCGCTGGATATCGCGATCTCGCACTGCCTCGGACGCGGGGCAGCCGCCGGCGGCGCTGGCGGACGACCGCGTGTTCGCTCCGATCGCGGCGCAGGTCGCGGCGTGGCTGGCGGCGGGGTGAGTGGGTGTGTGCCGCTGCGGAGTTGATCCGGGGGCTGTTGTTCGTGCGGTGGGGCGGTCGAACATCATGCGCGCGCGGCGCACGTCCTTCGACAATCTCAGGACGAACGGGGTGGGGGAAACCCGGCACCTATGGTGAGGGCGAGGCATCTCCTCACACGTCACCCCAGGCTCCCACTTCCTCTTTCACGCGCGTGAGGAAAAAGAAGCGGGGCCCCGGATCAAGTCCGGGGTGACGAGGACAAGATCGTCATTGCGAGCGTAGCGAAGCAATCCAGGGCCGGATCAGGACGCCCTGGATTGCTTCGCTACGCTCGCAATGACGGGACTAACCCAATTGCTCGCAATGACGGCCCGAACCTTACTCCTTGGCGGGCGGCGTTGCGCCCAAGGCCTTGTCGCCCTTCGCGGCCGGATCGATCGACGGCGCGCCCGAGGCCGGGGTGCCGGTGTTGGCGAGATCGGCGGTGTCGCCCTTCGTCGCTTCGGTCACGTTGGCGACTGCCGGGTCGGTCGGCGCCGCCGCGCCAGCCGCCGGGGCAGCCGGCAGCGGCAGGTTCGATCCCTGCTGGTTCAGATAGGCGATGATGTTCGCGCGGTCCTGCGCGTTGCCGAGCCCGGCGAAGGTCATCTTCGTGCCGTTGGCGAACTTGCGCGGGCTGGTCAGCCACGCGTTCATCTTGTCGAAGTTCCAGTTGCCGCCGACGCTCTTCAGCGCATCGGAGAAGGCGAAGCCGCCCTTGCCCTGCCCGATCGGCTCGCCCAGCGTGCCGTACAGGTTCGGGCCGATGCCGTTCGCGCCACCCTGATTGATCGTGTGGCAAGCCGCGCACTTCTTGAAGACCTCGGCACCCTTGGCCGGATCGGCGCTGCCCAGCAGCGAAGCGATCGGCACCTCGGCCGCGCCACCGCCGCCGCCGGCCTCTTCGACGCCCTCGATCGCATAGCCCTTCTTCTCGGGGTTCTCGCCATGAAACATCATGCCGCCCGCGATCGACAGCCCCAAGGCCGTCCCCGCCGCCGCCAGCGCCCAGCCGAAAATCGTGTTGGTCCGATCGTCCATGTCGCCGTTTCGCCCCTCTTCCGTGCCCGTTCCATAGAAAGGGCTCCCGCACACCGCAAGCGCTTGAGCGGCGCGACGCGCTCTTCTAGTCGCTTGGGCCATGCAAAGTTACGCCGCCCCCGCCCGTCCGATCGTCGCCGCCATGGCTGCCGCCGCCGCCGCCGAGCCGTCGCGGGCAGTCGCTTTTCAGGGCGCGCCGGGCGCAAACAGCCATGTCGCTGTGCTGGAAGCCTTTCCCGATGCGCTGCCGCTGCCGTGCTTCAGCTTCGAGGATGCCCTGGATGCGGTGAAGACCGGCGCCGCCGATTGCGCGATCATCCCGATCGAGAATTCGCTGCACGGCCGCGTCGCGGACATGCATTTCCTGCTGCCCGAATCCGGACTGGTCATTACCGGCGAACATTTCCTCGCCATCCGCCACGCACTGATCGGCTGCGGCCCGCGCGACGGCGTGCGGCAGGCGATGAGCCATCCGCAAGCGCTCGGGCAATGCCGTCACTGGTTGAAGGCGCACCGCATCGCGCCGATCAACTACCCCGACACCGCCGGGGCGGCGGCGGTGGTCGCCGAGCTGCGCGACCCGAGCGTCGCGGCGCTCGCCCCGCCGGGTGCGGCGGCGATCTATGGGCTGGATCTGCTGGCGACGGACATCGCCGACGCCGAACACAATACCACGCGCTTCGTCACCCTGGCGCGCGGCGCGCGGCCCTTGTCGGGCGAAGGGCCGTGGATGACGACCTTCATCTTCGCGGTGAAGAACATCCCCGCCGCGCTCTACAAGGCGATGGGCGGGTTCGCGACCAACGGCGTCAACATGACCAAGTTGGAAAGCTACCAGCGTGGCGGCAGTTTCGCGGCCACCGAATTCTATTGCGACATCGAGGGCCGCCCCGGCGATCCGGCATTCGACCGCGCGATGGAGGAACTCGGCTTCCACACCAAATGGGTGCGGGTGCTGGGGACGTATGCGCAGGCGCGCAAGCGCGGGTGAAGGTTCGGTCCGTCATTGCGCGCGTATCAACGCTCGCAACGACGGGAAAAGGTTCGGATCAGATCGCCATCGCCGAATCGGTGATGACGCCCCATGCCGCATAGCTGGCGGCCATCAGCGCCACCGAACAGGTGATCCCGAAAAGCACGTAGCCAATGTAGTTGAGCACCGGCGGGTTCGCACGCTCCAGCTTGCGATTGCGCGATGCGCCGCTCAGCACGAAACTCAACAGCATCCCATACGTTAGTGCAACGGCTTCGATCATTACCCGCCCTCGGCTCCAGCTAAAGTTGCGCACGCCCCCGGTGTCCGTGCGGGGTTAACCATAGCTTCGGTCCGTCACGAAGTCGTTAACGCGCGCCTCGCCGCTTGCCTCCCACGCTTCGCCGACTAACAGGCGTGACATGCCCATCAAACTTGCGGTTTTCGATTGTGACGGCACGCTCGTCGACAGCCAGGCCAACATCTGCCGCGCCATGGAACAGGCATTTGCCACGCTCGGGCTGGCGGCACCGCCGCGCGCGGCGACTCGCGCGATCGTCGGGTTGAGCCTCGTCGAGGCGATGGCGCTGCTTGCCCCCGACCTCGACGCCGCGACGCATCTGGCGCTCAGCGATGCATATAAGGCGACGTTCCGGCGGATGCGCGAGGCGGGCGAGCTGGATGCCGAGCCGCTGTACGACGGGCTGGTCGAGGCGCTCGATGCGCTGGCGACGGACGGGTGGTCTTTGGGGGTCGCGACCGGCAAGTCGGATCGCGGCCTCGCGCATGTGCTGGCGGTGCATGGCTTTACCGAGCGCTTCGTTACGCTCCAGACCGCCGACCGTCATCCGTCGAAGCCCCATCCCGCGATGCTGCACGCCGCGATGGCGGAGGCGGGCGCGCTGCCCCATATGACCGCGATGATCGGCGACACGAGCTTCGACATGGCGATGGCCAAAGCGGCAGGCGTGCACGCGATCGGCGTGAGCTGGGGCTATCACCGCGAAGCGGCGCTGTGGCAGGCGGGAGCTGCGCGTATCGCGCACCGCTGCGCCGATCTGCCCGCGTGCCTGGCGGCATGAGCGATCCGGCACGCGCCCGCTGGGCAGCGATCGTCGCGACCCGGTTGGCGGGGACCGCCGGCGCGCTGATGGGCGTGGTGTTGCTCGGGCGTGCGCAGACGCTGGCGCCGAAGCTGCTGGGCATTGCAATCGTCGTCAGCGCCTTGTGGATGATCGCCATTGTGCCGCGCGCGCTGGCACGGCGGTGGAGAAGCCCGAAGTGAAGCGCTTCTGGACCGACGTCACGGTGGATGCCGACCGCGCGATCCGGCTCGACGCGCGTCCGGTGCGGACACCGGGGCGGGCGCCGCTCGCGCTGCCGACCGGCGCGTTGGCCGAGGCGGTAGCGGACGAATGGCGTGCGGTGGGCGAAACGCTCGACCCGCGCGCGATGCCGCTGACCGGGCTTGCCAATGCCGCGATCGACCGCATCGCTGCGGCGCCCGACGGCTATGCCGCCGGGCTGGCCGCTTATGCCGAAAGCGACCTGCTCTGTTATCGCGCCGATGCGCCCGCCGCGTTGGTCGCGCGGCAGGCGGCGGCGTGGGACCCGCTGCTCGACTGGGCGCGTGATCGCTATTATGTGCATTTCGAGATCGTCACCGGGGTGATGCATCGTGCGCAGCCGCCTGCGACGATTGCGCGTTTGGCCGATGCCGTGGCGAGCCGCGACGCCTTCCACCTCGCGGCGCTCTCGCCGCTGGTCACGCTGACGGGTACGTTGGTTGGCGCGCTGGCCTTGGCGGAGGGAGCGGTTTCGGCCGACGAATTGTGGCGGGCGGCGATGGTCGACGAGGACTGGCAGGTGGAGTGTTGGGGCGAGGACACGCTCGCCACGCAGGCGCGCGAGGGCAAACGGCGCGATTATGACGCCGCGGTGTGTTTCGTTTCGCTGCTGGAGAATGGCTAGAGCCAGTTCACGATCACGACAGGCCCCATCGCCGCTTTCTGTAGCGCTATGACATCCGATCAAACCGGCGTCGCAATGACGAAAGTGGGTCAGTTCGCTGTCGTCTTTATCTAGGAAGCCATGACCCAGCAGCTACAGCTACGCGAATAGCAATCGGGAGGAACGAATGCTGCTGATGATGGCGCTGGCACTCGCGGTGCCGACATCCTGTACCGACGTGAAGCGCGTCTGCCGCGCCTGTCCGATTGGCGGCAATGCCGCACGATGCTCGAACATCGGCATCGCCTGTCAGCCGTCGATCCGTATCTGTCGAACTGAGACGCTCGCCCGCAGCACATCGACGAAGAAGCGGGGAAGCTAACGGCCCGCGTCGGCGGGCCCGGACGCACAGGTTCTCGCGCCAGCCACTGGCATCAGAGATTCTTGAGTCCCGCCTGCGCTGGGATGACGATGACTATCCCGCGGGCGTGCGCAGCTTGCGGATGAAGCCGATCAGGCCGGTCTGACGCGAGCGCTTCAGGCGCTCGGCGGCGAGGATCGTCTTCACCTTCGCGAAGCACGATTCGACGTCGTCGTTGACCAGCACATAATCATAGCCGTCCCAATGGCTGATCTCGGCATCGGCGCGGCTCATCCGGCGCTCGATGATCTCCTGTGCGTCGGTGGCGCGGCCTTCCAGCCGGCGGCGGAGTTCCTCCATCGACGGCGGCAGGATGAACACGCGCACCACGTCGCCGCCCGCGATCTGGTGGAGCTGCTGCGCGCCCTGCCAGTCGATGTCGAACAGCACGTCCTTCCCGTCCGACAGCATCGCATCGACCGGCGCGCGCGGCGTGCCGTACCGCTGGTCGAAGACGTGCGCCCATTCGAGGAACTCGTGATTCGCCGCCATCTCGCGGAACTGGTCGAGCGAGACGAAGTGGTAATCGCGCCCGTCCTCCTCGCCCTTGCGGATCGCGCGCGTGGTCGCGGACACCGACAGCGACAATTCGGCCTCGCTGGCGAGCAGCATCCGCGCGATCGTCGACTTCCCCGCACCGGAGGGCGAGGACAGGACGAACAACAATCCGCGACGCTTCATATGGTGCGGGTCGGCGGTCAGGCGATCGGGCATGGGGGCTGATGCCCCGCCCCGCCCGCTTGCGTCAAGCGCGCAGCCGCGCCGCGTGCCACGCCAGATGGTCGGCCATGAAGGTCGAGATGAAGTGATAGCTGTGATCGTAGCCCGGCTGCATCCGAAGCATCAGGTCGATCCCCGCAGCGGCGCAGGCGGTCGCGAGCAGTTCGGGACGGAGTTGCTCGGCCAAGAACGAATCGGCATCGCCCTGATCGACCAGGATTTCGGGGACGCGCGCGCCATCCTCGATCAGCGCCACTGCATCGTGGCAGCGCTTGGCGGCCACATCGTCGCCCAGATAGCGATCGAGCGCCTTGCCCCACGGCACCTGCGTCGGGGCGACGATCGGCGCGAACGCCGACGCCGCGCGGAACCGCTCCGGGTGGTGGAGCGCGACGGTCAGCGCACCATGCCCGCCCATCGAATGCCCCATGATCGACTGGCGCGCCATGTCGACGGGAAAATGCGCGCCGACCAGCGCGGGCAGCTCCGCGGTGACATAGGACCACATGCGGTAATGCGTCGCCCACGGCTGCTCCGTCGCATCGACGTAGAAACCCGCGCCTTTGGCGAAGTCCCACGCGTCCTCGTCGGGCACCTCGTCGCCGCGCGGGCTGGTGTCGGGTGCGACGAAGATCAGCCCGTGCTCGGCGCAGGCGCGGCGGAACTCGCCCTTGTCGGTGACATTGGCGTGGGTGCAGGTCAGCCCCGACAGATACCAGACCACCGGCAGCACCGTTCCGGGCGCGTGATCGGGGACATAGACTGCGAAGGTCATGTCGGTGCCGGTGGCGGTCGAACGGTGGCGATACACGCCCTGCGTGCCGCCGTGCGCGCGGGCGGTGGAGACGGTTTCCATGATGATCCTTCTCGTTGACCTGTTTCGTCGTTGCGAGCGTAGCGCAGCAATCCAGGGCCGGATCAGGACGCCCTGGATTGCTTCGCTACGCTCGCAATGACGGCGTCACTCACGCCGGTACGCGATACGCACCGCACAGCTTGTTGCCGTCAGGGTCGCGCAGATAGGCAAGATAGAGCTGGCCGAACGGGCTGGTCCGCACGCCCGGCGCGTCCTCGATCGCGGTGCCGCCGTTGGCGACGCCGGCGTCATGCCACGCCTGTGCCTGTTCCGGGCCAGTCATGCGAAAGCCGATCGTCCCGCCATTGGCATGGCACGCGGCCTCGCCATCGATGGGACGCGAGATCATGAACAAAGCACCGTCATGCGCATAGACGACGCGGCCCTTGTCATCCTGCCGCCCCTCGCGGCCGCCCAGCGCGGCGAACAGCGCGTCATAGAACGTCTTGGACCGCGCCACGTCGTTCGACCCGACCATCACATGACTGAACATCGCCGTCCGCTCCCTCAGTAAACCACGACGCTGCGGATGCTCTCGCCGGCATGCATCAGGTCGAAGCCCTTGTTGATCTCGTCCAGCGTCAGCCGATGCGTGATCATCGGGTCGATCTGGATCATGCCGTTCATATACCAGTCGACGATCGTCGGCACGTCGGTGCGCCCGCGCGCGCCACCGAAGGCGGTGCCCTTCCAGACGCGCCCGGTAACGAGCTGGAACGGCCGCGTGCTGATCTCCTTGCCCGCTTCCGCGACACCGATCACGATCGACTCGCCCCAGCCGCGATGGGCCGATTCGAGCGCCTGCCGCATCACGACGGTGTTGCCGGTGCAATCGAACGTATAATCCCCGCCGCCGTCGGTCATCGCGACGAGATGCTGGACGATATCGCCGACTTGCTTCGGGTTGACGAAGTCGGTCATCCCGAACTGGCGCCCCCATGCCTCGCGGTCGGGATTGAGATCGACGCCGATGATCCGCGCCGCCCCGGCCAGCTTCGCGCCCTGGATGACGTTGAGCCCGATCCCGCCGAGCCCGAACACGATCACCGTCGCGCCGACCTCGACCTTGGCGGTGTTGACCACCGCGCCGACCCCGGTGGTGACGCCGCAGCCGATGTAGCAACTGGTGTCGAACGGCGCGTCGGGGCGGATCTTGGCGACCGCGATCTCGGGCAGCACCGTGAAGTTCGAGAAGGTCGAGCAACCCATATAATGGTAGATCGGCTGCCCCTTGTAGCTGAAGCGGGTCGTGCCGTCGGGCATCAACCCCTTGCCCTGCGTGGCGCGGATCGCGGTGCACAAATTGGTCTTGCCGCTGAGGCACGACTTACACTGGCGACATTCGGGGGTGTAGAGCGGGATGACGTGATCGCCCGGCGTCACGCTGGTCACCCCCGCGCCGACCTCGCGAACGATGCCGCAGCCCTCATGGCCCAGCACGCTCGGGAACAGCCCCTCGCTGTCTAGCCCGTCCAGCGTATAGGCGTCGGTGTGGCAGATGCCGGTCGCCATGATCTCGACCAGCACTTCGCCGGCCTTTGGCCCTTCGAGATCGAGTTCGACGATCTCCAGCGGCTTCTTCGCCTCGAACGCGACGGCGGCGCGGGTCTTCATGGGAGCAACCTCTTCGTGACTGTCGCGCCGGGTCTTAGGCGGCGCAGGCGGAACTGTTCAAGGCTCACCGTGGCCGACTGACCCGATCCGATCGTGCACGCGAACGGTTTGGATCTGGCGCTCGCTGTTCTAGACAAACCCGATGACCCATCGCCCCCTTGCCGGCCTGCGCGTCCTCGAACTCGCGCGCATCCTCGCCGGTCCATGGGCCGGGCAGTTGCTCGCCGATCTGGGCGCGGACGTCATCAAGGTCGAGCGGCCCGGCGAAGGCGACGACACCCGCCACTGGGGTCCGCCGTTCGTCGCGGACACGCCCGGCGAACGCGGCTCGGCGGCTTATTATCATGCCTGCAACCGCGGCAAACGGTCGGTCGCGATCGACATCGCCACGCCCGAGGGTCAGGCGCAGGTGCGCGCGCTCGCCGCCGGGGCGGACGTGGTGATCGAGAATTACAAGGTGGGCGGGCTCACCAAATACGGGCTCGACCCCGCCGCGCTGCGCGCCGCCGATCCGCGGCTGATCGTGTGTTCGATCACCGGCTTCGGGCAGGACGGCCCCTATGCGCAGCGCGCCGGCTATGACTTCATCATCCAGGGGATGGGCGGGATGATGTCGATCACCGGCGAGCCCGACGGCCCGCCGCAGAAGGGCGGCGTCGCGCATGCCGACCTGTTCACCGGCGTCTATGCGACGGTCGCGATCCTCGCCGCGGTGGTGGCGCGGGCATCGAGTGGCGTCGGCACGCATATCGACATGGCGCTGCTCGACACGCAGGTGGCGGTGCTCGGCAACCAGGCGCTGAACTGGATGGCGAGCGGCGTGGTGCCGCAGCGGCTCGGCAACGGCCATCCGAATCTCGCGCCATATCAGAGCTTCCCAACCAGCGACGGCGACCTGATCGTCGCGGTCGGCAACGATCGCCAGTTCGCGCGATTGTGTGCAGTGCTGGAGGTGCCGGGGCTGGCGGAGGATGCGCGCTTCGCGACCAACCCGGCGCGGGTTGCCCATCGCACCGCGCTGCTCCCGCTATTGGTGGCGCGCACCGTCCTGTGGCGCGCCGCCGACCTGCTCGCCGCGCTGGAGGTAGCGGGGGTGCCGGTCGGCCCGGTCAACCGCATCGATCAGGTCTTCGCCGACTCGCAGGTGATCGCGCGCGGGATGCAGCTGGCGATGGCCGGCATCCCCGGCCTCGCCTCACCGATCCGCTACGACGGCGAGCGCGCGGTGGCGGCACGGCCGAGCCCGCGGCTGGGCGAACATGCGGGTGCGGAGTGGATCGCGCGAGAAGAATAGGTCGATGAGCCGACCGCTCCCGCTAGTCATTCTGGAACCCGTTTCCTCTCCTCTTGCCGCTGATTAGAGATGACCTCGCATCTACCGAGCATCGTCATTGCGAGCGCAGCGACGCAATCCAGGGCCACAGCCAAGACGCTCTGGATTGCTTCGCTGCGCTCGCAATGACGGCTAGGAGCGATCTCACGTCATCATGCGCCAAGGAGCGGGGATCTCAATCACCTCCCGGCGCGATGAAGATCAGATCAGCGGCGACCTGACCGGCACCCCCGCCGCCGCCAGCACGGCGTGCGCCTCGGCCACCGTCGCCTGTCCGAAGTGGAAGATCGACGCCGCCAGCACTGCCGAGGCGTGCCCCTCGACCACCCCCGCGACCAGATCGTCCAGCGACCCGACGCCGCCGCTCGCCACCACCGGCACCGCGGTGCGGTCGGCGATCGCGCGGATCAGGTCGAGGTCGTAGCCGCCCTTGGTTCCGTCGCGGTCCATCGAGGTGACCAGCAACTCGCCCGCGCCCAGCTCCGCCAGCCGTAGCGCGTGTTCGACCGCGTCGATCCCGGTCGCGCGTCGCCCGCCGTGCGTGAACACTTCCCAGCCATCGCCGCTGCGCCGCGCATCGACGCTGGCGACGCAGCATTGGCTGCCGAACCGCTCGGCGATGTCGGCGACCACTTCGGGGCGCGCGACGGCGGCGGAATTGACCGCGACCTTGTCCGCACCGGCCAGCAGCAGCGCGCGGGCGTCCTCCGCAGTGCGCACGCCGCCACCGACGGTGAGCGGCATGAAGCACACCGCCGCGGTCCGGCGCACGACGTCGAGGATCGTGCCCCGCGCCTCATGGCTGGCGGTGATGTCGAGGAAGCACAATTCGTCCGCCCCCGCCGCGTCATAGGCGCGCGCCTGCTCGACCGGGTCGCCGGCATCGACCAGATCGACGAAATTGACGCCTTTGACGACGCGGCCACCGGCAACGTCGAGGCACGGGATCACACGGGCGCGAACGGTCATGCGCGGCTCATGCCCGCCGGGCAACGACGGGGCAAGCAGGTCACTCCGCCCGCTCCGCATAGCGCCGCGCCAGCCAGGCGCAGACGAACAATTGCACCTGGTGGAAGATCATCAGCGGCAGCACGATCAGGCCGACGCTTTGCGGGGGAAACAGGATCGCCGCCATCGGGATGCCGCTCGCCATGCTCTTCTTCGACCCGCAGAAGACGGTCGCGATCTCGTCGGGCACCGTGAACCCCAGTGCGCGCGATACCAGCGTCGCCGCGCCGATCACCAGCGCGAGAATCACCAGCGAGACGAGCACGATCGCCACCAGGGTCAGCGGCGAGACATGCTGCCACAGTCCGGCGACCACCCCCGCGCCGAATGCGGCATAGACGACCACCAGCACGGATCCGCGATCGACCACATTGGTCAGCAGCGGATGCGCGAGCAGCCAGCCTTGCGCCCACGGCCTTATCGCCTGCCCGACGACGAACGGCAGCAGGATCTGCAAGGCGATGTCGCGCAGCGCGTCGAGCGACAGCCCGCCGCTGGCGGTGGCGAGCAGTTGCGCGACCAGCAGCGGGGTGATGATGACGCCGACGAGGTTCGACAGCGACGCGCTGCACAAGGCCGCGGGCACGTTCCCGCGTGCGATCGAGGTGAAGGCGATCGACGATTGGACGGTTGACGGTAGCAGGCAGAGATACAGCAAGCCGGTGACGATCGGCAGGGGCAGCCACGACTGGGTCGCCGCCGCGACGCCGAGGCCGATCACCGGGAACAGCAGGAAGGTGCTGGCGAACACCAGAAGCTGCAACCGCCATTGCGCGAGCCCTGCCCAGATCGCCTGCGGCGCGAGCCGCGCGCCGTAGAGCAGGAACAGCAGCGCAACCGCCACGGTCGTTCCATGTTCGACCCACACCGCCGCTTGCCCACGCGCCGGCAGCACGGCGGCGAGCGCCACTGTCGCGATCAGCAGCAGCAGGAAGCGATCGGCGCGTGCGAGCAGCGCGCCGACGCGGCGAGGCACGGAGCGGGTCAGCGCCCTGCCACCCGCAAGGCGTCGCCGAGATCGAGCCGCCCGTCATATAGCGCGCGGCCGGTGATGACGCCCTCGACGCCCTCGGTGGCGTGCGCGGCGAGCTGGTGGATGTCGTCGATGTCGGCGACCCCGCCGCTGGCGATCACCGGGATGCGCACGTCGCGCGCCAGCGCGACGGTCGCCGCGACGTTGCAGCCCTTGAGCAGCCCGTCGCGCCCGACATCGGTGAACAGCAATGCCGCAACGCCCGCGTCCTCGAATTGCCGCGCGAGATCGGCGACGCTGGTGGTGGATACCTCCGCCCAGCCCTTGGTCGCGACCATCCCGTCGCGCGCATCGACCGCGACCACGATCTGGCCGGGGTAGCGCGCCGCCATGTCGCGGACGAACTGCGGCTGTTCGAGCGCGGCGGTGCCGATCACCACCCGCGCCACGCCGAGCGCGAGCCATGCCGCGACCGCCTCGGGCGTGCGGATGCCCCCGCCGAGCTGCACCTTGCCCGGAAAGGCCGCGACGATCCCGCGGACCGCGTCACCGTTGACGCTCTCGCCCGCGAACGCGCCGTCGAGGTCGACGACATGCAGGTGCGTCGCCCCCGCCGCCGCGAAGGCGCGCGCCTGCGCCGCGGGATCGTCGCCATAGACGGTCGCGCGCGCCATATCGCCCTCGGCGAGCCGGACGACCTGCCCTTGCTTGAGGTCGATCGCGGGAAAGACGATCAGGGACGCCATGCCAGAAACCTTTCGAGCAGCGCCAGGCCGTAGCGCTGGCTCTTTTCGGGATGGAATTGCACGCCCAGCACCGTGTCGCGCGCGACCGCGGCGGTCACCGGCCCGGCATGATCGGTGGTCGCGACCACGCCCTCGCCGGTGAAGGCGTAGCTGTGAAGGAAATAAGCCTCGCCGGGGACGATCAGCGGGTGGCCAGCGATCGGCACCACGTCGTTCCAACCCATGTGCGGCACCTTGGCGTCGCTGCCCGCCGGGTCGATCCGGCGCACGCTGCCCGCGATCCAGCCGAGCCCTTTGTGGAGCCCGAGTTCCTCGCCGGTCTCCGCAAGCAATTGCATCCCGACGCAGATGCCGAGGAACGGCGCGCCCTGCTCGAGCGCCCGCTCCTCCAGCGCCGCGATCATCCCCGGCACCGCGCGCAAATTCGCCGCACACGCGCCGAACGCCCCGACGCCGGGCAGCACGATGCGATCGGCGCGCCGCACCACTTCGGGATCGGCGGTGACGGTCAGATCGGCGCAGCCCGCCGCGCGCAACGCATTCTCGACCGAGTGGAGGTTGCCGGCCTGATAGTCGATCAGTGCGAGCGTCATGCCAGCCATCCGTGCAGCTCGGTCGCGGCGAAGCTGGCGCTGAACGGCACGATCTCGGCGGTCGCGACTCCGCTCGTCACGAACGGATCGGTCGCGACGACGCGCTCCACCGCATCGCGCGCACCGCGCATCACGATCACCCCGCCGGTGCGCGGCGTCCGGCGTCCCGCAACGAGGAACACGCCCTGCCCGAACCCTTGCTCCAGCCACGCGACGTGCGCCGCCATCTGTGCGTCCACCTCATCGAGCGGCCGCACATAGCTGAGCAGCACGACGCACAGGTAACCGCTGGCGCGGAACCCCGTCACAGCGTCCCCTTGGTCGAGGGGATCGCATCGGCCTTGCGCGGGTCGATCTCGACCGCGGCGCGCAGCGCGCGGGCGAGGCCCTTGAACATGCTCTCGGCGATGTGGTGATTGTTGTCGCCGTACAGCGTCTCGATGTGCAGCGTGATACCGGCGTTCTGCGCGAAGCTGTGGAAGAAATGCTGGAACATTTCGGTGTCCATCCCGCCCAGCCGCGCCTGCGAGAAGCGCGCGCGCCATACCAGCCACGGCCGCCCCGAAATGTCGAGCGCGACGCGGGTCAGCGTCTCGTCCATCGGGCTAAGCGCGTCGCCGTAACGGCGGATGCCGCGCTTGTCGCCCAGCGCCTGCGCCACCGCGCTGCCGATCGCGAGCGCGGTGTCCTCGACGGTGTGATGCTCGTCGATATGCAGATCGCCGTCGCAGCGGACGTGCAGGTCGATCAGGCCGTGCCGCGAGAGCTGTTCGAGCATATGGTCGAAGAAGCCGACGCCGGTCTTCACGTCGTAAGCCCCTGTCCCGTCTAGGTTGACGGTGACGGCGACCTTCGTCTCCGAAGTATCGCGGCGGATCGTGGCGGTGCGCATATCGCGTCGTCCATAACGCGCCCCGCTGCCCAAGCAACCTTGGCGAGTAACCTTACCGAGCAAGCTTGACCGGCGCGCGCGGCGCGCTACCCATGGCGGCCATGAGCGATATGCTGCCCGACAGCCTGATACCTTACGACGAAATCGTGCAGGAAGCCCTGCGCGCGGTCGTGGGGCGCGTGCTGGGAACCGTGGCCGAGTCGGGCGGTCTGCCGGGCGAGCACCACTTCTACATCACCTTCAAGACGCAGGCGCCCGGGGTCGACATCCCGCAGCGATTGATCGAGCGATTCCCGGACGAGATGACGATCGTCCTCCAGAATCGCTTCTGGGACCTGACGGTCGATCAGGAGCGCTTCTCGGTCGGCCTGAGCTTCAATCAGGTGCCGTCGAAGCTGGTCATCCCCTATTCGGCGATCACCGGCTTCCACGATCCGACGGTCAATTTCGAATTGCGCTTCCAGGCGCAGGAAGGCCCCGGCGATGGCCCCGGCCCGCACGATCCGGCCGAGAACGACGGCCCGAGCGTGACGCCGGTCGAGGACGGCTCGAACGTCGTCGCAGTGGATTTCAAAAGGAAGAAGTGACCGCGCCAGCGGCGCACGCGTGCGCCGCGGTCGCGAAGCGAGGCGCGGGCACGGCCGGCGCGGCACCGCCCGCGTCCGACGTCATGGGATTTACTCCCATGACGTGCCCTTCCTCGCGGACTTCTCCGTCATTGCGAGCGCAGCGAAGCAATGACGGAAACTTGCCCATGACGTGGCCCGGCAGCGGGTAAATCACCCGGTCCCGACGGAATGGATGTTGCCGAGGCGCAGTTCTATGAGCCCTTCGTCATGACCGATACCAGCATCCACCTGATCCCCAACCCCGGCGACGCCGAACTCGACGCGATCCTCGCGCCGCTCGCCGCGCATAACGACGCCGCCGCCGGCCCGACCGAGCGTCACAAGGTCGCGCTCGTGCTGCGCGACGACGCCAGCACCGCGATCGGCGGCCTGTGGGCGGAGGCGAGCTATCGCTGGCTGTTCGTCAAATATCTCGCGCTCCCGCCGCAGGCGCGCGGCAAGGGACAGGGCCGCGCACTGATGCTCGCCGCCGAGGACGAAGCGCGACGGCTGGGCTGCGTCGGCATCTGGCTCGACACGTTCAGCTTCCAGGCGCGCGGTTTCTACGAAAAGCTCGGCTATGGCGTCTTCGGCCGGATCGACGATTATCCGCCTGGCGAGGCGCGCTTCTTCCTGTCGAAGCGGATCGGGTAGGCCGCCCCCACCTTCGTCATCCCCGCGGAGGCGGGGATCCAGACGCGCAGGTCCTCGTAAGAGCCGCGACGTCAGAGGTTCTGGATTCCCGCCTTCGCGGGAATGACGGGGAGTGAGCGGGCATAACGAGGGGAGTTCCGCGCGAGCGGGTTGCGCAACAACCTTCCCGCCGGCCAGTTATCCCCGCATGACCCAGACCACCCGCACCGAAACCGATTCGATCGGCCCGATCGAGGTCCCCGCCGACGCTTATTGGGGCGCGCAGACCGAGCGTAGCCTCGAGAACTTCCCGTTCGGCGCGCGCGAGCGGATGCCGATCGAGATCGTCCACGCGCTCGCGCTCGTCAAACAGGCCGCGGCGCGGGTCAATCGCCGCCACGGGCTCGACGCCGAAAAGGCCGAGGCGATCGAACAGGCCGCGCAGGAAGTCGCTTCGGGCCGGCTCGACGAGCATTTCCCGCTCGTCATCTGGCAGACCGGCAGCGGCACGCAGAGCAACATGAACGTCAACGAGGTGATCGCCGGCCGCGCCAACGAGATCCTGACCGGCACGCGCGGCGGCAAGTCCCCGGTCCACCCCAATGACGACGTCAACCGCGGCCAATCCTCGAACGACAGCTTCCCGACCGCGCTCCACATCGCTTGTTCGATCGCGGTGCGGCAGCGGCTGTTGCCCGCGGTCGAGCGACTCCACGCCGCGCTCGACGCCAAAGCGCAGGAATGGCGCGATCTGGCCAAGATCGGGCGCACGCATCTGCAGGACGCGACCCCGCTGACGCTCGGGGATGAGTTCTCCGGCTATGCGCACCAGCTCTATCGCTGCCTCAAGCGGATTGGTCCGGCGGTCGAGCAAGGTACCGACCGGCTTGCGCAGGGCGGCACCGCGGTCGGCACCGGGCTCAATGCGCCCAAGAACTTCGCGCGCGACGTCTGCGCCGAACTCGGTGCGATCACCGGGGTCGCGTTCAGCCCGGCCGACAATTTCTTCGAAGCGCTGGCGAGCAACGATCCGCTTGTCCATTTGTCGGGGACGCTCAACACGCTGGCGGTGGCGTGCACCAAGATCGCCAACGACATCCGGCTGCTCGGCTCGGGCCCGCGCTGCGGACTGGGCGAACTCGATCTGCCCGCCAACGAGCCGGGTAGCTCGATCATGCCCGGGAAGGTCAACCCGACGCAATGCGAGATGCTGACGATGGTCGCGGCGCAGGTGATCGGCAACCATGTCGCGGTCACGGTCGGCGGTGCGCAGGGACACCTCGAACTCAACGTCTTCAAGCCGGTGATCGGCGCGGGCGTGCTGCGCTCGATCGACCTGCTCGCGACCGGCTGCGACAGTTTCGCCGAGCGCTGCGTCGAGGGGCTGACCGCCAATGAGGGGCGGATCGCGGAGCTGCTCGATCGCTCGCTGATGCTCGTCACGGCGCTGGCGCCCGAGATCGGCTACGACAATGCCGCCAAGATCGCCAAACATGCGCACGCCGAAGGATTGACGCTCAAGGAAGCGGGGCTGTCGCTCGGGCTGGTCGATGCGGAGACGTTCGACCGCGTGGTGCGGCCGGAGGCGATGCTGGGGCGTTCCTGAACCTGAACCCATCTCCGGGCGACGATCTCAAGGTCCACCCAACTCGCCGGAACCCCGCCGCTTCCCCGGCATTGTTGATGCGAAACGAACAGGGGTCATCAACATGGGTGCTACCACGATCGGCGCGCTGATCGGCGGCGCGATCGACTCGATGTCGGGCGACGACAGCGCTGCCGACGGCGCATTGTACGGCGCGATCACCGCCAATGTCCTGAAGGTCGTGCTGCCGGTGGTGGCGACCTGGGCGATCGGCTGGGGCGTGCTGAAGGGAATCGAAATCCTCGGTGACAGCGTATCGGAAAGGATCAAGGCATGATTCGGAGCATATTGGGCGGACTGATCGGGCGTGAACTCGATCGTCGCGGGCGTGACGGCGGTGCCGGTGGCGCGATCCTCGGTGCAGTCGCTGCGCGCGCGGTGACGCGGATGGGCCCGCTCGGCTGGGCGCTCGGCGGCGCGTACGTCGCCAAGAAGGTCTATGACCGGCACAAGGCGAGCAAGGTCGCGACCGCCGGCCGTCCGTCGCGTTATCCACCGGGCGCCTGACGTGCGATTGCGCGTGGGGGCGGGCGACCATTGACCCCGCCCCCGCGACGCGGCACCTCGGCCGCATGACTGCTACCGACACGTTCGACCGGCTGTTCGCGACGATCGCCGCGCGCAAGGGTGCCGATGCCGACGGCTCGTACACCGCCTCGTTGTTCGCTCGCGGCCGCCCGCGCATCGCGCAGAAGATCGGCGAGGAAGCCACCGAGATCGTCATCGCCGCAATGGGCCAGAACCCGCGCGCGATCGTCCCGGAGGCCGCCGACCTCATCTACCATTTGTTCGTGCTGCTCGCCGACGCCGGGCTCACCCCCGACGACATCCGCGACGAACTGGGGCGGCGCGAGGGCACCAGCGGGCACGAGGAAAAGGCGACGCGCGGCCCGCTTCCCCTTTCCTTCCGCGCCGAATGAGGAACCGCGCATGAGCGTCGACGCCACCCTGCCCTATGACGACGGCAACATCTTCGCACGGCTGTTGCGCGGTGAGATCCCGTCGAAGCGCGTCTATGAGGACGATCACACGATCGTTTTCCACGACATCGCGCCCTGGGCGCCGACGCACCTGCTGGCGGTGCCGCGCGGCAGCTACGTCAGCTGGGACGATTTCGCTGCCAGTGCGAGCGAGGCCGAGATCGTCAGCTTCACGCGCGCGATCGGACAGGCTGCACGCGCCGCCGGGTTGGTCGCGGGCGGCTATCGCCTGATCGCCAACACCGGACTCGATTCGCATCAGGAGGTGCCGCACCTTCACGTCCATATCCTCGGCGGACGTCCGCTGGGTGCGATGCTGGTGCAGAACGACAGCCGCGACTGAAACCGTCATCGTTACGCAACACTATTGCGCGCGCGCGATCCGCCGCTAGGCTCCCGTCATCTGAGATTCCGGGGGCTTCGACCTACATGATATTCGGGCGCGTCAAACCTCTCGACGCCATCCTCGCTACCGCCGAGAAAAAGTCGCTGCATCGCACGCTCGGCTGGTTCCAGCTCACGCTGTTCGGTGTCGGTTGCGTGATCGGCACTGGCATCTTCGTGCTGACCGCGGCGGGTGCGCAAAAGGCCGGTCCCGGCCTGATGCTCGCCTTCGCGATCGCCGGCGCGATCTGCATCGTCGCCGCGCTCTGCTATGCGGAAATCGCGGCGATGATCCCGGTGGCGGGGTCGGCCTATACCTACACTTATTCCACCATGGGCGAGTTGCTCGCCTGGACGGTCGGCTGGGCGTTGATCCTCGAATATGCGGTCGCCGCCAGTGCGGTCGCGGTCGGCTGGTCGGGGTATTTCACCGGTACGATCCTGAACCAGTTCCTCGGCGTGCATCTGCCGCCCTGGCTTTCGGCGGCGCCGCTGGCGTTGGGCGGCGCACCGGGCGGGCTCATCAACCTGCCCGCCGTGGTGATCGCGCTGCTCATCACCTGGCTGCTGATGATCGGCACGACCGAGAGCGCGCGCGTCAATGCCGTGCTGGTCGCGATCAAGGTGACGGCGCTGACCGCCTTCGTCGCGCTGACGTTGCCGAGCGATCATTTCAGCGCCGAGCGGTTCAACCCGTTCCTGCCTGCGGGCGTCTTCGGGGGCTTCGGCACCGGGGTCGGCGCGGTAGGCGCGGCGGCGACGATTTTCTTCGCCTATGTCGGCTTCGACGCCGTCTCGACCGCGGCCGAGGAAACCAAGGATCCACAGCGCAACGTGCCCATCGGCCTGATCGGGTCGCTGCTGTTCTGCACCGTCTTCTACATCCTGGTCGCGGCGGGCGCGATCGGGACGATCGGCGGGCAGCCGATCATGGGGCCGAACGGCATCCCCTTCCCGGCCGGCTCCGAGGAACTGGCCCGCGAATGCGCGCTGCCGCAATATAAGGATGCGCTGGTCTGCTCGGGCGAGGCGCTCGCGCACGTCCTGCGCACGATCGGCTGGTCGGGGGTCGGCAACCTGCTGGGTATCGCCGCCTTCGTCGCGCTACCGTCGGTGATCCTGATCCTGATGTTCGGCCAAACGCGCATCTTCTTCGTGATGAGCCGCGACGGCTTGCTCCCCGAGCGGCTGTCCACGGTCCATCCGAAGTGGAAGACGCCGCACATCGTCACCGCGATGACCGGGGTCGGTGTTGCGTTCGCCGCCGCCTTCCTGCCGGTCGGGCAGCTGGCCGACATCGCCAATGCCGGGACGCTCTACGCCTTCGCGATGGTCGCGGTGTCGGTGATGATCCTTCGTCGCACCGCCCCGGACCAGCCACGCAGCTTCCGCACTCCGGCGCTGTGGCTGGTCGGGCCGCTGACGATCATCGGCTGCGTGTTCCTGTTCTTCAACCTGCCCTCGGCGGCGATGCTGGTGCTGCCGATCTGGGGTGCGGTCGGGCTGGTGATCTACTTCGGTTACAGCCGCCGCCACAGCCATCTGGGGCGCGGCATCGTAGAGGCGCACGAGACTCACTGACCCAAGCGTGAGGTGAAAAGAAAAGGGCCGGGAAGAGCGATCCCCCGGCCCTTTTTCTTTCTGTCGCCCCTGCGCCGACAGGGGCCCATGTCTGTGTCGCCCCGCGGGCCGTCTGACACAAATAGCGCTGCTGATGTATCGGGGCCGATCAAGACATTCGACAGACATAGGCCCCTGCCTTCGCAGGGGCGACCGCAGTTACACCTGCGGCGGCACCGGCCCACGCGCCTTCAGTTCGTCGCGGATCTCGCGCAGCAGCACCACCTCGGCGGGATCGGCGGCCGGCTCGGCCTCGCCCGCAGCCTTCTCGCGCTCGACGGTCGCGATCAGCTTGTTGACGCTGCGCATCAGCAGGAAGACGATGAACGCGAGGATCACGAAGTTGATGACGACGGTGATGAACTCGCCATAGCCAAGCAGCGGCACGCCCGCCGCCTTAAGCTGCGCATAGCTGGCCAGCGAGCCCTTGAAATCCGCCGGCACCGGCCCGAGCCGTACGAAATAGCTGGAAAAATCGAAGCCGCCGAACAACGCGCCGACGATCGGCATGATGACGTCATCGGTGAGCGACTTGGTGATGGTCGCGAAGGCGCCGCCGATGATGACGCCGACCGCGAGATCCAGCACGTTGCCGCGCGCGATGAACGCCCGGAAATCCTTGAGCATGATCGGCTTCCTTCCCTGTTGCACGAAGTGGCTGAGGTTAGGCGCGGTTTTCGCTTCGCCAAGCGCCGCCGCGCCGATAAACGTGCGGCATGACCTACCCACATCGCGATGCCGCCTTCCCGCCGGAAACCGCCTGGGAAGGCCGCTATATCAAGGTCGTGAAGCAAGGCGGCTGGGAGTTCGTCGCCCGCCAGCGCGGCATCCAGGCGGCGGTGATCGTCGCGATCGACGACGCCGACCGCGTGGTGCTGGTCGAGCAATATCGCGTGCCGCTGGGCTGCCGCTGCCTCGAACTACCCGCCGGGTTGATCGGCGACGAGACCGAAGGCGAGGCGGTCGCGGTCGGCGCTGCGCGCGAGCTGGAGGAGGAAACCGGTTATCGCGCCGGACGGATCGAGGAGTTGGGCTTCTTCCATTCCTCGCCGGGGATGAACAGCGAGGGCTTCACGCTGGTGCGCGCGCACGATCTGGTCAGAGTCGGCGACGGTGGCGGCGAGGCCGACGAGGATATCGAAGTGCATCTCGTGCCCCGCACCGAAATCGCCGCCTTCGTCGCGCAGAAGCGCGCCGCGGGCGTGGCGATGGACGTCAAGATGCTGGTGCTGCTCGCGGATGCGCTGATCAGCTGAAGCGAACGAACGAACGCCCGCCAGTGTGGCGAGCGTTTGACGACGGGCGCCGTCGCCGCTGCGCAGGCAGGGGCCCATGGCTGTCGCGTGGTTGAGCGCGGGCTGACACAATCGCGGCGCTTAGTGTGTCGGGCGCCGACCCGGACGACACAGACATAGGCCCCTGCCTTCGCAGGGGCGAGGGCGCTTGGGGCGAAAGGGCGCCTTCACGTCGAAGGAGATTGTCGACAGCCTCGCAAATTCCAGCCCGTCATGCCGGACCTGTTCCGGCATCCACCGTGCCGCGAGATCATGGGCTGGCAGGTTTGCGTGACCGTGGATGCCGGAACAAGCCCGACATGACGGTCAGGGTGTCGGAAGGAATTCGAGCAAATCGCGGGTCACGCGAAGCAAAACCGCGGCCCGTCGGCGCGCATCCTCAACTCAGCGAATCCTCAACTCAGCGAAAATTATCCGCATAGCTCTGCAGCTTCAGCTTCTTCTCCGGCGTCGGGATCACCGTGAACGCCAGCCCCTCCGCCTCGGCATAGGCCACCGCGGCTTCGCAGGTCGGGAAGAACAGCCGGATCTGGTCGCGCGTGTCACCGCTGCCGGCCCAGCCGGTCAGCGGATCGGGGCGCTTCGCCTCGCCGGGTTCGAACTCCAGCTGCCACGTATCGGTGCGGGCCTTGCCGGATTGCATGGCGTTCTTGGGGCGCTGAAAGATACGGGCGGTCTGCATGATGGCCTCCTCTACGTTCCACGCGGCGATCAGGCAATGGTTCCCTCCGTCGACGCCCTGCAATCTTGCGGGCCGGATCACGCCACCTATATCGCGGTTCGTCACACGCGGTTGCGCTGCCGTAACGGGGCGTGGCGGCGACGAAGTCACAAATATGCAGGGGCTAGGTAAAGCACTCATGGCAAAAGTTATCGGTATCGACCTCGGCACCACCAATTCGTGCGTGGCCGTGATGGAAGGCGGCAAGGCCAAGGTCATCGAGAATGCGGAAGGCGCGCGCACCACGCCGTCGATCGTCGCCTTCGCCAAGGATGGCGAGCGACTGATCGGGCAGCCCGCCAAGCGTCAGGCCGTCACCAATGGCGACAACACGATCTTCGCGGTGAAGCGTCTGATCGGGCGCCGCTTCGACGATCCGGTCACCAAGAAGGATACCGAGCTGGTCCCGTACAAGATCGTACGCGGCTCGAACGGCGATGCCTGGGTCAGCGCCGGTGGCAAGGAATACAGCCCGTCGCAGATCAGCGCCTTCACGCTCCAGAAGATGAAGGAAACCGCCGAATCGTATCTCGGTGAGACGGTGACGCAGGCGGTCATCACCGTGCCGGCGTACTTCAACGACGCGCAGCGTCAGGCGACCAAGGACGCCGGGCAGATCGCGGGCCTCGAAGTGCTGCGCATCATCAACGAGCCGACCGCGGCGGCGCTGGCCTATGGCCTCGACAAGCAGGACGGCAAGACGATCGCGGTCTATGACCTTGGCGGCGGCACCTTCGACGTCTCGATCCTCGAGATCGGCGACGGCGTGTTCGAGGTGAAGGCCACCAACGGCGACACCTTCCTGGGCGGCGAGGACTTCGACAACAAGATCGTCGAATATCTGGCCGAGGGCTTCAAGAAGGACGAGGGCATTGACCTCGCCAAGGACAAGCTCGCGCTGCAGCGGCTCAAGGAAGCCGCCGAGAAGGCCAAGATCGAGCTGTCGTCGGCGGCGTCGACCGAGGTCAACCTGCCCTTCATCACCGCCGATCAGAACGGCCCGAAGCATCTGGTGAAGACGATCACCCGCGCCGATCTGGAGCGGCTGGTCGAGGACCTGATCAAGCGCACGCTCGATCCCTGTAAGAAGGCGCTGGCGGATGCTGGCGTGTCGGCCAGCGAGATCAGCGAAGTCGTGCTGGTCGGCGGCATGACCCGCATGCCGCGCGTGCGTGAGATCGTGAAGCAGTTCTTCGGCAAGGACCCGCACACCGGCGTCAACCCGGACGAGGTCGTCGCGATGGGCGCCGCGATCCAGGCAGGCGTGCTGCAGGGCGACGTCAAGGACGTGCTGCTGCTCGACGTGACCCCGCTGTCGCTGGGCATCGAGACGCTGGGCGGCGTGTTCACGCGCATGATCGACCGCAACACCACGATCCCGACCAAGAAGTCGCAGACCTATTCGACTGCCGATGACAATCAGCAGGCGGTGACGATCCGCGTCTTCCAGGGCGAGCGCGAGATGGCGGCGGACAACAAGCTGCTCGGCCAGTTCGACCTGCTCGGCATCCCCGCCCCGCGCGGCGTGCCGCAGATCGAGGTGACGTTCGACATCGACGCCAACGGCATCGTCAACGTCAGCGCCAAGGACAAGGGCACCGGCAAGGAGCAGCAGATCAAGATCCAGGCGTCGGGTGGTTTGTCGGACGCCGACATCGACAAGATGGTCCGCGACGCCGAGAGCTTCGCCGAGGAGGACAAGAAGCGCCGTGCGGCAGCGGAGGCGAAGAACAACGCCGAATCGCTGATCCACACCACCGAGCGTCAGCTTGCCGACAATGGCGACAAGGTCGACGAGTCGCTGAAGGGTGAGATCCAGTCGGCGATCGACGCGGCCAAGGCGGCGGTCGAGTGCAACGACCCGGAGCAGATGAACGAGAAGAGCCAGGCGCTGGCGCAGGTCGCGATGAAGCTGGGTCAGGCGATCTACGAGAAGCAGCAGCAGGCCGATGCCGCGCCGCAGGGCGAGGCGGGCGCCGAAGAGGCCAAGAAGGACGACGTGGTCGACGCCGAATTCTCGGAAGTCGACGAAATGAAGTAAGGTCTCCCGCAAGGCCCTCTCCCCTGCGGGGAGAGGGTTGGGAGAGGGGCAGTGAGGAAAGGTGACGATGCATCGCAAGTCAGCGTTCGTGGCCGCCCCCTCGCACCCACGCTCTACTCCTTCCAACCCGTCATCCCCGCGGAGGCGGGGATCCAGACACGCCGACGCTACTGCAAGAAGCGCCACGTCAGAGGTTCTGGATCCCCGCCTACGCGGGGATGACGGTAAGCAATTCCGGGTCGTCCGCACTTTCCTGCCGGAATGCCGATCCGACCTAGAGGCCGCATGACCGAAATCGACTATTACGAGCTGCTCGAATGCGAGCGCACCGCCGATGCCGCGACGATCAAATCGTCGTATCGCAAGCTTGCGATGAAGTATCATCCGGACAAGAACGCCGGGTGCAAGGACTCCGAGGCCCGGTTCAAGGCGGTCAGCGAAGCCTATGATTGCCTAAAGGACCCGCAGAAGCGCGCGGCCTATGATCGCTTCGGCCATGCCGCGTTCCGCAACGGCGGCGGCGGCGGGCACCAGGCGCAGGATTTTGGCGGCTTCTCCGACATCTTCGAAAGCGTTTTCGGCGAGTTCATGGGCGGTCAGCGCGGCGGCGGGCGGCAGCAGACGCGCCGCGGCGCCGACCTGCGCTACGACATGGAGATCACGCTGGAGGAGGCGTTCCACGGCAAGGAGACGGAGATCACCGTCGACATCTCCGCGCCCTGCGACACCTGCCACGGCACCGGATCGAAGCCGGGCACGCACGCCCACACCTGTCAGCATTGCCACGGCCACGGCAAGGTCCGTGCGCAGCAGGGCTTTTTCGTCGTCGAGCGCGCCTGTCCGCTGTGCCACGGCTCGGGACAGGTCATCACCGATCCGTGCGCCGACTGTCGCGGCGAGGGCCGTGTCGAGAAGACCAAGACGCTCGCCGTTTCGGTCCCGCCCGGCGTCGACGAAGGCACGCGCGTCCGGCTGACCGGCGAGGGCGAAGCGGGCGCGCGCGGCGCACCGGCCGGCGACCTCTACATCTTCCTCCACGTCAAGCGCCACGCCTTGTTCGAACGCGAGGGCACGACGCTGTTTGCGCGTGCGCCGATCAGCTTCACCACTGCGGCGCTCGGCGGAACGATGTCGATCCCCGGCCTCGACGGCAAGCGCCACGAGGTGAAGATTCCGGCGGGCATCCAGTCTGGCAAGCAGTTGCGGCAGCGCGGCGCGGGGATGCCGGTGCTGCAAGGTCGCGGCCACGGCGATCTGGTCATCCAGATCGATGTCGAGACCCCGACCAAGCTCAACACGCGGCAGCGCGCCTTGCTCGAGGAGTTCCGCGAAACCGAAACCGGTGAGGAATGCCCGCAGAGCCAGGGCTTCTTCTCGCGGCTGAAGAATGCCATTGCGGGCGAATGACCGAGCCTGAAGAAAACGTGCCCGCGGGGTCCAACGCGCCAGCGTCTCAACATTCGCAACATTCGCCCGTCGAGACGGGGTCGCAACATTGCGGCCTGGTTGCGGTGGTCGGCGCGCCGAACGCCGGAAAGTCGACGCTGGTCAATGCCTTGGTCGGGCAGAAGGTCGCGATCGTCAGCCCCAAGGCGCAGACGACGCGCACCCGGCTGATGGGCGTCGCGATCGAGGGCGATACGCAGCTGCTGCTGGTCGACACCCCCGGCATCTTCGAGCCGAAGCGCCGCTTCGACCGCGCGATGGTATCGGCGGCCTGGGGCGGCACCGAGGGCGCGGACGTGATCGCGCTGGTCGTCGACGGCAAGGGCGGGCTCGGCCCCAAGGTGACCGAGATCGCCGAGGCGCTGAAGGGCCGGCCCGAGCCGATCTACCTCGTGCTCAACAAGGTCGACCTTGCCGACAAGCCGAAGCTGCTGCTCCATGCCGAACGGCTCAACGGCTTACTGCCGTTCGCGGAGACGTTCTTCATCTCCGCGCAGACCGGGGACGGCGTCGCGCACTTCAAGCAGCAACTGGCCAAGGCGATGCCCGCCGCCCCGTGGCATTATCCCGAGGATCACGTCTCCGACGCGACCGAGCGCGCGATGGCCGCCGAGGTGACGCGCGAGCAATTGTACCTGCAGCTTCACGCCGAGCTGCCTTACGCCAGCGTCGTCGAAACCGAGAAGTTCACCGACCGCCCGGACGGCTCGACCGAGATCCACCAGCAGATCATGGTCGAACGCACTTCGCAGCGTGCGATCGTGCTCGGCAAGGGCGGCGCGCGCATCAAGGAGATCGGCGCGAGGGCGCGCGCGGAGCTGGCGGTGCTGCTCGACCGCCCGGTGCACCTCTACCTGCACGTCAAGGTCAAGCCCGGCTGGGACGAGGACCGCGGCGTCTACCGCGACCTCGGGCTCGACTGGGTGGAGTGACGCTGGCACAACCACCTTCGCCCCTGCGCAGGCAGGGGCCTATGTCTCTCTCCGCCACAACCACGTGATCGACCCTCACCGTCACCCCGGCGCAGGCCGGGGTCCAGCGCGCCGTGCAAGCGACGGCAGCGGCGTCCGCGGCAACGTGGATCCCGGTCTTCGCCGGGATGACGAAAGAAGGGCAGACGGACGCACATCCCTCATGACAGCGCCCCCGACCGCAGGCATGTAACTGAAATGGCGCTTTTCACCCGCCTTCGTACCATCCTCGCCGAGGAACGCTGGGACTATGCGCCCCACGAGCGCCCGGTCATGCCCGGCTCGCCCGGTTCGCCCGACCACCCGCCCCAGCGCAAGCTGGCCTATGCACTGGTCGCCGTCCTCGTCGGGCTGACCAGCGGGTTCGGCAATGCGCTGGTCAGTGCGAACACCGTCACGCTGGCGGGTGCGCTCGGGCTCGATCCGGCGGAGATCGCGTGGCTGCCGACGGTCTATGTCATGACCAACGTCAGCATCAATTTGCTGCTCATCAAGTTCCGGCAACAATTCGGGCTTCGTCCCTTCGCGATCATCTTCCTGTCGCTCTACCTGCTGCTGACGCTCGGCCATCTGTTCGTGCGCGATTTCTGGTCGGCGGTGCTGGTGCGCGGCGCGAGCGGGATGGCGGGCGCGGCGCTCAACACCTTCGCGCTTTATTATCTAATGCAGGCATTCCCCGCCAAATGGCGGCTGCGCGCGATCGTGCTCGGGATCGGCATTCCGCAGCTCGCCACCCCGCTCGCGCGGTTATTCTCGCCCGAACTGCTGTCGATGAGCCAGTGGCGGACGCTCTATCTCTTCGAACTCGGGCTGTCGGCGCTCAGCCTCGCCGCGGTGCTCGCCTTCCGCCTGCCGCCGACGACACGGCAGAAGGCGTTCGAGAAGCTCGACTTCGTCACCTTCGCGCTGTTCGCCGGATCGATGGGGTTGTTCGCGGCGGTGCTCGGCCTGGGGCGCTACGTCTGGTGGACGCAATCGGCGTGGATCGGCTGGGCGCTGCTCGGCGCGATCCCGATGCTCGCGGCCGCGCTCATCATCGAACACCACCGGGCCAACCCGCTGCTCAACACCCGCTGGCTGGGCAGCGCCGACATCATCCGCTTTGCGGTCGTCACGTTGATGGCGCGGATCGTCCTGTCCGAACAGACCTATGGCGCGGTCGGGCTGCTGACCGTGCTGGGGCAGAACAACGACCAGCTCGTGCCGTTCTTCACGATCATCTTCCTGGCCACCGTCGCCGGGTTCGTCATCAGCGCGATCACGCTCGATCCGACCAAGCTCGCGCATCCGGTGATGCTCGCGATCGGGCTGGTCGCGATCGCCGCCTGGGTCGATTCCTATTCGACCAGTCTGACCCGCGCGCCGCAGCTCTACGCGACGCAGGCGACGATCGCCTTCGCGGGCGCCTTCTTCCTCGGGCCGTCGCTGTTGTTCGGGATGACGCGCGCGCTGCAACAGGGCGCTGGGCACGTCATCAGCTTCCTCGCGCTGTTCGGCGTGCTCAATTCGATCGGCGGGCTCGCCGGCACCGCGCTGCTCGGCACGTACCAGATCGTCCGCGAGAAGGCGAACAGCGCGGCGCTGGTGCAGGCGATCGACCCGACCGACCCGATCGTGCAGGCCCGGCTCCAATCGGGTGCAAGCGGCGTCGCGCGCGTCGTCGGCGACCCAACCTTGCGCAGCGCCGAGGGCGGCGCGCTGCTGTCGCAGGCCGCGACGCGCGAGGCGAACGTGCTCGCCTATGACGACATGTTCCGGTTGATCGCGGTGCTGGCGGCGCTCACCTTCTTCTACCTTCTGTTCCTCCTGCTGCGCCGTTCGTGGCGCGCACGCGTTCAGGCCACCGCATGACCGATACTCGTTCCCCCGTCGCTCCCGGCCCCGTCACGGAGGAGAAAGTGGCCGAGGACGCTGCCGTCACGGCCCCGGCCCCGCCGGCCGGCTCCGGGTGGCGACCGCCCGCACTGTCGCGCACCGCGATCGCGCTGATCCTGTTGCTCGCCGTCGCCGGGATCGCGCCGGTGTTGGCGGCATGGCGGGTGTGGCCGTTCACCACCGCCTATGAGTCGACCGACAACGCCTATGTCCGCGGACGCACGACGGTGATCGCGCCGCAGGTGTCGGGCTATGTCACCCGCGTGCTGGTGCGCGACTTCGAGAATGTGAAAGCCGGCCAGCCGCTCGTCACGATCGACGACCGCATCTATGCGCAGCGCGTCGAACAGGCGCAGGCGCAGGTCGAAGCCGCGCAGGCGACGCTCGCCAACAGCAACCAGACCGCGGCCAGCCGACAGGCGTCGTTCGGCGCGCAAGGCGCGGCGGTCGCCAACGCCCGCGCGCAATTGATGCGCGCGCAGGCCGATATGAACCGCGTCAACGATCTCGTCACCGACGGCTCGGTGTCGTTGCGTGAACGCGACCAGACGCTTGCCGCGCTCCGACAGGCACAGGCGCAGCTCAATCAGGCGCAGGCCGCCCAGGAGATCGCACGGCAGGACATCCGCACCGTCGCGGTCGGGCGCGGCGGGCAAGAGGCCGGCGTGTCGGGGGCACGCGCCGCGCTGCGTCTCGCCAAGATCGACCTCGCCAATACCGTGATCCGTGCGCCGGAAGCGGGACGGCTGAGCGAAGTCGGCGTCCGCGCCGGGCAATATGTCACCGCCGGGTCGCAGCTGATGTTCCTCGTTCCGCCCGAGACGTGGGTCATCGCCAATTTCAAGGAAGCGCAAACCGCGCGGATCACGGTCGGGCAGCGCGCCAGCTTCACCGTCGACGCGCTCGCCAACGCCCGGCTGACCGGGCGCGTCGAGCGAATCTCGCCCGCCGCTGGCAGCGAGTTCGCGGTGCTCAAGTCCGACAACGCCACCGGCAATTTCACCAAGGTGCCGCAGCGGATCGCGGTGCGCATCCGCGTCGACCCCGGCCAGCGGCTCGCCGAGCGGCTGCGCCCCGGCATGTCGGTGCAAGCGCGCGTCGACACCGACGGCGTGCCCGCGCCGCAATGAGCAGGTCGCGCGCGCTGTTGCTCCCGCTGTTGCTGGCGGGATGCGCCCTGCCCGGCCCGCGTCGCGCCGCGCCCGACGCTGCTGCGGTCGTGCCGCCGCCAGCGTGGCGCAACGCGCTGCCGGTCGGTGGCGCCGTACAGTCGGGCTGGTGGCAGGGGTTCGGCGACCCGGTGCTGACCGCCTTGGTCGAGCGCGCGCTCGCCAACAATCTCGACATCCAGACCGCCGCCGCGCGCGTCGAGGAAGCGCGTGCTGCCGAGTCCCTGGCGCGCGCGCAATTGCTACCGCAGGTCGGCGGCGCGGTGCCCGAGACACAGGGGCAGCAGATCAGCGCGCTCGGCACCACCGCACGCTCGGCGGCGGTGCAGCCGGGGCTGACGCTCAGCTACGATCTCGACCTGTTCGGGCGCTTGCGACAGGCGACACGCTTGGCGCGTGCGCAATTGCTCGCCACCGAGGCGGCAGCGGATACGGTACGGCTCGCGACCGCCGCGACGACGGCACAAAGCTACATCACGTTGCGCGCGCTCGACCACCGGCTCGCGATCGCGCGCGACACGCTCGCGGCACGCGCCGAGGCGCTGCGGATCGCGCAACGGCGCTTCGAGGCGGGCTATACGTCGCGGCTCGAATATCGGCAGGCGCAGGCCGAATATGCCAGCACCGCGCAACTCGTCCCTGCCGCCGAACTCGCGATCACGCGCGCCGAAAATGCGCTGGCGCTGCTGACCGGCGACGTGCCGCGCGCGATCGATCGCGGGGTGACGCTGGAGCGGCTCGCGGCTCCGGCGATCCCGGACGGGCTGCCCGCCGACCTGCTGCGCCGCCGCCCGGATCTGTTCCAGGCCGAGCAGACCCTGGTCGCCGCCGACCGCTCGCTCGACAGCCAGCGCGCGGCGATGCTGCCCAATCTGTCGCTGACCGGCGCGGCGAACCTCGTGCTGTCGACCGCGCTCGCGCAGCCGGAGGTGGTCTTCTCGCTCGGCGCGAGCATCCTTGGCCCGATCTTCGACGGCGGGCGGCTGCGCGCGCAGGAACGCGGCGCGACCGCACGCCGCGATCAGGCCGCCTTCGCCTACCGCCGCACCGCGCTGACCGCGTTCCGCGAGGTCGAGGATGCGCTGGCCGGCGTGCGCCGCACCGGCGAGCAGGCGCAGGCGTTGTCCGATCAGGTCGCGGCCTCGCGCGGCGCGCTCCAGAACGCCACCAATCGCTATCGTGCGGGGTACTCGAGCTATATCGAGCAGCTCGATGCGCAGCGCACGCTGCTGACCGCCGAACTGTCGCTGGCCCAGGCGCGCGCCGATCGGCTCAACAGCTATGTCGCGCTCTATCAGGCGATGGGCGGCGGCTGGTCGCGTCCGGAGGTGACGGCGGTGGAGCGCTAAACGGTCCGTCATTCCCGCGCGGGCGGAAATCCAGAACCTCCGACGTTTGTGACTCTTGCGAAAACCTGCGCGTCTGGATTCCCGCCTTCGCGGGAATGACGGGAGTGCTCAAGGCATTCCGGCGATCTTGTCCCCGGCCGGTTCCTCCGCTTCGATGACATTGGCGCCCTCCACCGTCGGCGGCTGCAGGAACGACGTCAGCAGGTAGAACACCAGATTGCTCCCCTGCGTCAGCGCCCCGCCTGCGAGCAACAACCCCGCCATCGCCTCGCGCGGGCCATTGATCGTGCCGCTCATCTCAAGCGCGGCACTCAGGAACAGCAGGTCCCGGTTGGGGATCACCGGCAGGCGGGAAATCACCATTTGCGCGGTGAGAAACACCAGCCAGACGCTCCACGGTTCTTGCGGCAGCACCACCGCCCATTGCGTCGCCTGCAGCAACACGGTCGCGACGATGCGCGCGCTGTGGATCGCCATCACCTGCGTCATCCGGCGTGCCGGCATCGCGATCAATTGCTTGCGCAGGCGGAACAGCAGCGGTGCGACGAAGATCGTCCCCAGCAACCCCGCGATCAACAACGCTGGGCCCGGATCCAGCCATTTTGCGATCCGCCGTGCGTCGCCCGCCGCCGCAAAGGCGATCAGCAGCATCAGCGTCACGCCCCCCGACGCGAGCGCGGACAGGATCGCATTGTCTTTCAGCCCGATCGCGATCGTCTTGGCGGGCAAGCCGATGACACGCCGCAGCCAGACGAACAGATATAGCTCACCGGAATAGCCGACCAGCGCGCTATTGAGGATCCGCTTGCGGATATAGATCGGAAAGCCACCCGGCAGCGGCCGTCCGAAGATCGTGCGGAACACCGCGATCTCCGACGCCGGCAGGATCAGGAAACCGACCACGAACAGGATGTAGAACAGCGGGTTGACCGGCAGGCTGGCGATTACGTCGCGCCAGCCGATCGCGCGGACCTTCAAGGCCATCCACGCGATCATCCCGACGAAGAAGGCGATCCGCGCCACCTTGCCTGCAACTTTCGCCGCCGGACGATCCGCCAGCGCGCGCCAGCGTTCGAGACGTTGCTCCAGCATCGCCGTGGCGCGTCAGAAGATGCCGAGCGCACGCGATTCCGCGTAGAAGGCGTCGAACGACGCCTGCTGACGCGGTGTCAGGCGGAACTGCGAGTAATTGTCGGTGGTGTGGAACAGCTTGCGAATGTTCCACTCTACGATGTCGCGCGGACGCAGCGCGACACGGCGGGTGAAGTGATCGCGTTCCCACGTGTTGCTGCCGTGGAAGCACCGGATCAGCAGGCCCGCCCACTCCGATCCCATCGTCACGACGCCGCGCTTCACCCATGCGTCGCGGAAAGTGCTGTCCTCACCCTTCCGCTCGGAGGGATAACGAATGCTGTCGTCACGGATGTGCAGGATCGTGCTGGGCGCGCCGCCCTGGATGTAGCCGACATAGGGCCGCTCCAGCCACGCCGGATCGTCGAGATGGACGAGCGTCGCCGTGGTCCAGCACGCCGCCTTGTCTCCCAGCACCTGATGCTGGCGCGACAGGCGCTCCGGGTCGAACCAGTCGTCATCGTCCCAATGCGACATCAACGCACCGCGCGCGATGTCGAGCGACAGGTTGCGCAGGTCGCCCAGCGTGCGCGTGGGATCCTTCACCAGCCGGTGGTGGATCAGCCGCTCGGGCGGGATCGCGGCGAGGATCGGCGTATAATCTTCGTCGCCGTCGTCGACGATCACCATCTCGCGGTTGGGATAATCCTGCGAGAGAAAACAGTTGATCGAGCGCTCCGCCAGCTTGCGGCGATTGGCCGTCACCATCAGGCACGAAATCCGCGGACCATCTTCGGCGAAGGGCGAGATCATGCGCAGAGCCCCGCGTGCTGGGCAGGAGCCCGCGAACCGGCTACCAGCGACCACTGCATGACGCGTATCATCTTCATCCTCAGCTATCCCACCTACGTCAGCGTCGCCGACCAGGCCGAATGGCTGGCGTGGAACAATCGCGACCGTCGGATGCCCGCTATCCTATCGGCGATGGGGGTGGAAGTCGAGTTGTGGGGGATCGGGCGCACGCCGCAGGTTGTTGAAGCGGCGGGCGATGACGGTACACGCTACACCGTCCGGCTGTTCTGCGCCGATAATCCGCGCCGCGCGCCCCGCGAGCATGTCAGCACCGCGATGCTGGAGGCGGCACGCGCCGCCACCGACGCCTTCTTCGTCGTGATCGGCACCAACGGCGGGATCGGCTATCACCTGTTCGATCGACTGCTACGCCCGGAGCGCCGCCGCTACGCGGTCATCATCGGGGGCGATTACTGGAGCCGCTTGCTGCCGCACGCGAAGTTGGTGTTCCCGGAGTCGGCAGTGCAGGAACAGGCGCTGGCCCACCCACGCTTCTTCTGGCGCGCGCCGATCCCACGCGCGCGAATGCTGCGATTGCCCAAGGCGATCGACACCGAGCTGTTCCATCCCGTGCTGTGTCCGGTCCAGTGGGACGTAATCGCGATCAGCCGTCTATCTCGCTGGAAAAGCTTCGACGAAGTCGGCGCGCTGTCGCAGCGTTACCGCGTGGCGGTGGCGGGTGGCGGACCCGATGCGGCGGCGCTTGCGAAACGCTTTCCCAAGATCGTGTGGCTGGGGCATGTGCCGCATCGTGATGTGCCCGGCCTGCTCCACCGGTCACATGTCTATTTTCACGCCGGCCGGCGCGACTATTTCCCGCGCGCGATCGTCGAGGCAATGGCGTGCGGGAAGCCGGTGATCGGCTTCGGTGCGCGGATGGGTGATGACGTCATCCCCGCCGATTGCGGGCTTAGTGTCGACCGTGCGACCTTCGCCTCCGCGACGGCGGCGCTGCTCGACGACCCTGCGCGGATCGCCGCGATGGGCGCGGCGGCACGGCGACACGCCGTCGCGACACACGGGCTGAATAGCAGCGTGGCGGCCTGTCAGGTGCTCGCAGGAATGCTGCGGTGAAGTGGTCCTTCGTCATTCCTTACTTCAACGAGGCCGATTATCTGCCCGCGACGCTTGAGAGCCTCGCGGCGCAGACGTTTCGACCGTTCCGGCTGATACTGGTCGACAATGGCTCCACCGATGCGTCGGCGGCGCTTGCGCGACAAGTCGGTGCGATGCTGCCCGACATTGACGTGGTGCATCTGCGCGAGCCGCGCCCGGGCAAGATCCATGCGCTCGAACACGGCCTTGCGGCGGTAGCGACACCATACATCGCGTTCGGAGATGCCGACACGATCTACCCGCCGCATTATCTCGCGACCGCCGATGCTGCTTTTGCGCCCGGTGTCGTGGCGGTGATGGGCACCGACGTGCCGGGCGACGACGCCGCGGCAGCGTTGCGCAAGCGTCGTCACGTCCGGTACGCCAGCCGGCTATGGCCGCGACAAACCCATACGGGCGGCTATGGTCAGACCTTTCGCACCGACGCGCTGCGGGCGGCCGGCGGCTACGGCGAGCGTTGGTGGCGCTACGTGCTGGAGGACCACGAGATCATGCAGCGTGTCGGCAAGCAGGGCCGGGTCGTCTATCCCTTCGATCTGTGGTGCGTGCCGTCGAACCGCCGCGCCGATCGCAGCGCGGTGAATTGGACGCTGGCGGAGCGGCTGCTCTACCATTTCACGCCCGCCGCGGCGAAGGACTGGTATTTCTACCGCTTTCTCGGGCCCCGGCTCGCGGCGCGACGAATGGACAACCTCAACCTGCGCGACAAGACGTGGCTCTGATTTAGTCGCCGGTCACTCCGGCTCCACCCCGCGCGCCAGCCGTCCGCGCGCATAGTCGAGCGCGCGCCGTATCCCGTCGTCGAGCGGGATCGTCTGACGCCAGCCGAGTTCGTCGTGGATGCGCGACGCGTCCGAATAGCGTTCCGCCACCCCAACCGGCTTGCCCTCGGTACCCAGCACCGGCGCGTCATAGCCCTCGATCGACACCATCCGCGCGGCGAGATCGAGGAAGCTGGTCGGCTTACCCGATCCGATGTTGAACGCACGCGCGTCGCTGACCCCGCGACACACCAGCAGGCACGCCTCGCACGCATCGTCGATATGCACGAAATCGCGGGTCTGGTGCCCCGATCCCCAAACCCGCACCGGATCTCGCCGCGCCGCGACCCGCAATGCGATCGCCGGAAACGGATAGACTACGTCCTGATCCTCGCCATAGCCCGAAAACGGCCGCACCACGCCGACGCTCAGGCCATATTTCTCATGCGCGATCCGGCTCAGATACTCACCGGTCAGCTTGCTCCAGCCATAGGTATAATCGGGCAGTCCCAACCGCTTCTCGAAGGAGATGTCATCCTCGTGCAGCGCGCGGCTCTCGCCGGCTTCCTGCAGGTCGATGGGATAAGCCGCGCTGGAGGAAGCATAGAGGATGCGGCCAGGCCGAGCGACCTTCGCCAACCACAGGAAGAAGGTGCTGTCGATCGCCAGATCGATCCCGACCGCCAGCGGATCGTTGTCGATCACGTTGCGCCCGCCGACCACGCTGGCGAGATGATAAACCTCGTCGAACGCCGGCAGCTTCGCGAGCCCTAGCGATGGCGTCATTCCCAGTTCCGCCTGCGCCACCGCGACGAAATCGGCACGGATGAAGCGCACCACCGCATCGTGCACCGCGACCTCGTGGAACGCGACCCCGCCCTCTTCGCCGACGTGGCGAAGCTGCGGCACCTCCCAGTCGGCCGGCGCCTTGCCGGTCGAGAGATCGTCGATGATCCAGATCTCGTTGCCGCCCTCCGCGGCCAGCTTGGCAACCAGATGGCGCCCCACGAACCCACAGCCCCCGGTCACCAGAACTCGACGTGCCACTACTGCCTCCATGCTTGCGACCGTCGCGGTGCCACCCTAGCTTCCTTGGTGCAACCCACCCCTTGTGTTGCCCAAAAGCAACACCATCTGACACCCAAGAGAAACAGGGCTTACAGATGAACCTAGAGAAATTCACCGACCGCGCGCGCGGCTTCCTGCAATCCGCACAGACCGTTGCCATCCGCCTCAGCCATCAGCAGATCGCGCCCGAGCATCTGCTCAAGGCATTACTGGAGGACGAGCAGGGCATGGCCGCCGGACTTATATCCGCGGCGGGTGGCGACGCGCGTCGCGCAGTCGCCGAAATCGACGCGGCGCTCGCCAAGGTTCCAGTGGTCAGCGGCTCGGGTGCGCAGAACCAGCCGGGCCTGTCGGCCGACGCGGTGCGCGTGCTCGATCAGGCCGAGCAGATCGCGCACAAGGTCGGCGACTCGTATGTCACGGTCGAGCGGCTGCTCGTCGCGCTCGCGCTCAGCCTCAACACCGCCGCGGGCAAGGCGCTGAAGGCCGCCAACGCCACGCCGGAGGCGCTCAACGCCGCGATCACGCAGCTGCGCGGCGGGCGCACCGCCGACACCGCCAGCGCCGAAGACCGCTACGACGCGCTCAAGAAGTTCGCGCGCGACCTGACGCAGGCGGCACGCGACGGCAAGCTCGATCCCGTGATCGGCCGCGACGAGGAAATCCGCCGCACGATCCAGGTGCTCGCGCGCCGGACCAAGAACAACCCGGTCCTGATCGGCGAGCCGGGCGTCGGCAAGACCGCGATCGTCGAGGGCCTTGGCCTACGCATCGCCAATGGCGACGTGCCCGATGGCCTGAAGGACAAGACGCTGATGGCGCTCGACATGGGCGCGCTGATCGCGGGCGCGAAATATCGCGGCGAGTTCGAGGAGCGGCTGAAGGGCGTCATCGACGAGGTCAAGCAGGCCGATGGCGACATCATCCTGTTCATCGACGAGATGCACACGCTGATCGGCGCGGGCAAATCCGAAGGCGCGATGGACGCCGGCAATCTGCTCAAGCCCGCGCTGGCGCGTGGCGAGCTGCATTGCGTCGGTGCGACCACGCTCGACGAATATCGCAAGCATGTCGAGAAGGATCCGGCGCTCCAGCGGCGCTTCCAGCCGGTGTTCGTCGGCGAGCCGACCGTCGAGGACACGATCAGCATCCTGCGCGGACTAAAGGAAAAATACGAGCTGCACCATGGCGTGCGGATCACCGACGGCGCTTTGGTGTCGGCGGCGACGCTCAGCAACCGCTACATCACCGACCGCTTCCTGCCCGACAAGGCGATCGATCTCATGGACGAGGCCGCGAGCCGGTTGCGCATGGAGGTGGAGAGCAAGCCCGAGGCGATCGAGACGCTCGACCGCCGCATCCTGCGGCTCAAGATCGAGCGCGAAGGGCTGAAGCGTGAGACCGATGCCGCGTCGCTGGACCGGCTCGACACATTGGAGGGCGAACTCGCCAATCTCGAACAGCAATCCGCCGAACTGACGACGCGGTGGCAGGCCGAGAAGGACAAGATCGCGGGCGAGGCGAAGCTGAAGGAACAGCTCGACGCCGCGCGGCTCGAACTCGAACAGGCGCAGCGACAGGGCGATCTCGCCAAGGCGGGCGAGCTGTCCTACGGGCGCATCCCCGCGCTCGAAAAGCAGCTTGCCGAGGCGGCTGGCGCGACGCAGGGCGCGATGCTCCGCGAGGAAGTGACCGCCGACGATATCGCCGGCGTGGTCAGCCGCTGGACCGGCGTGCCGGTCGATCGGATGCTGGAAGGCGAGCGCGAGAAGCTGCTCCGCATGGAGGAAGTGCTCGGCAAGCGCGTGATCGGTCAGGCCGATGCGGTGCGGGCCGTCTCGACCGCGGTGCGCCGCGCGCGCGCCGGATTGCAGGACCCGAACCGGCCGCTGGGCAGCTTCCTGTTCCTCGGGCCGACCGGCGTCGGCAAGACCGAGCTGACCAAGGCGCTGGCCGAATTCCTGTTCGACGATTCCAGCGCGATGGTGCGGATCGACATGAGCGAGTTCATGGAGAAGCACGCCGTCGCGCGGCTGATCGGTGCCCCGCCGGGCTATGTCGGCTATGAGGAAGGCGGCGTGCTGACCGAGGCGGTGCGGCGCCGGCCCTATCAGGTTGTGCTGTTCGATGAAGTCGAGAAGGCGCATGGCGACGTCTTCAACGTGCTGTTGCAGGTGCTCGACGACGGCCGGCTTACCGATGGTCAAGGGCGCACGGTCGATTTCTCGAACACGCTGATCATCCTGACCTCGAACCTCGGTAGCCAGTATCTGGCCAACATGCCCGATGACGCCCCGGTCGAGAGCGTCGAGCCGCAAGTGATGGAGGTGGTGCGCGCGCACTTCCGGCCGGAGTTCCTCAACCGGCTGGACGAGATCATCCTCTTCCACCGGCTGGGTCAGTCGCACATGGGGCCGATCGTCGACATCCAGGTCGGTCGCGTCGGCAAGCTGCTCGCGGATCGCAAGGTCACGCTCGACCTTACCGATGCGGCGCGCGCGTGGCTGGGGCGTGTCGGGTATGATCCGGTCTATGGCGCACGGCCGCTCAAGCGCGCGGTGCAGCGTCACCTGCAGGACCCGCTCGCCGAGCTGATCCTGCGCGGGCAGGTCAAGGACGGCGCGACCGTCCATGTCGACGAAGGCGACGGCAAGCTGGCGCTCTTGGTCGAGTAAGTCAGGGGCCAGCGGAGTTTTGGGCCGGGTGCTTGGCCCTCCCCTCCGTCATTCCCGCGCAGGCGGGTATCCAGAACCTCGGACGTCTTGATTTCCACGACGGCCTGCGCGTCTGGATCCCCGCCTGCGCGGGGATGACGGCAAGGGAGGGGATGACCTTAAAGGTTGAAACTCCTCGCTATCCAGCCCCGCCCGAGGCCCCTCGCACCTTGCATCGCGCCGATCGCGATGCCATCTCACACGACGAACGATCCATTTTGGGTGAGGATTTCCCTTCGGTTACGCGCGCCCGTCCGGCGCTGCGCCCGGAACAAACACGAGCGACGACCCTCCTGCCCGCAACGGGTTGGGGGTTGCCGTCATAGCGGAAAGACCTCCCGATGCAGCCCACCCCCTCCACCTCTGGCGTCACCCGCCGCAACTTGCTCGGCGCCAGCCTCGCCGCCGGCACCGCCGCGCTCGCGCCCGCCGCGCGCGCCGCGCCGACCGAGCGCAAGGTCGACGTACTGCTGATCGGCGGCGGGATCATGAGCGCGACGCTCGGCGTGCTGCTCACCCAGCTCGAACCCGGCTGGTCGATCGAATTGGTCGAACGGCTCGACAAGGTCGCCGACGAAAGCTCGAACGGCTGGAACAACGCCGGCACCGGCCATTCCGCCCTCTGCGAGTTGAACTACACGCCAATTAACACCGCCGACGGCCGCGTCGAGATCGCCAAGGCGATCGAGATCAACGAACAATTCCAGGTCACGCGCCAGTTCCTGTCGTCGCAGGTCAAGGCCGGGGTGCTCGGCAATCCGCGCAGCTTCATCAATTCGACACCCCACATGAATCTCGTCTGGGGTGACGAGAATGTCGCCTTCCTGCGCAAGCGGTACGAGGCGCTGGGAGCGAGCCCGCTGTTCTCGGGCATGGAGTTCAGCGACGATCCCGCGCAGATCGCCGGCTGGGTGCCGCTGATGATGGAAGGCCGCGCGCCGGGGCAGAAGCTCGCCGCGATGCGCTCGCCGCTCGGCACCGACTGCGACTGGGGCGAGGTGACGCGGCAATATATCGCGTCGCTTGCCAAGCAGCCGAACGTCACGCTTACCACCGGGCACGAGGTCCGTTCGCTGGAGCGCAACAACGACGGCACCTGGCGCGTCTCCGCCCGCAGCATGAAGGACGATAGCGAGCAGGTCATCACCGCGCGCTTCGTCTTCGCCGGGGCGGGTGGCGGCGCGCTGCCGATCCTCCAGAAGTCGGGCATTCCCGAAGCCGACGATTATGCCGGCTTCCCGGTCGGCGGATCGTTCCTCGTCACCGAGAATGCGGCGGTGGCCCAGCGGCATCTTGCCAAGGTCTACGGCAAGGCGGCGAGCGGATCACCGCCGATGTCGGTCCCGCATCTCGACACGCGCTATCTGAACGGCAAACAGGTGCTGCTGTTCGGCCCCTTCGCGACCTTCTCGACCAAGTTCCTGAAGCAGGGGTCGTATTTCGACCTGCCGGCATCGGTGACGCTCGACAATTTCCGCCCGATGCTCGCGGTCGGCTGGGACGATTTCGACCTCGTCGAATATCTCGCCGGGCAGCTTATCATGAGCGATGCGGACCGGATGAACGCGCTGCGCGAGTATCTGCCCGCGGCGAAAGACGGCGACTGGCGACTGTGGCAGGCCGGGCAGCGCGTGCAGATCATCAAGCGCGATCCGAAGAAGGGCGGCGTACTCAAGCTCGGCACCGAGATCGTCGCCGCAAAGGACGGCTCGATCGCGGCGCTGCTCGGCGCATCGCCGGGTGCCTCGACCGCACCGTCGATCATGCTCGATTTGCTCAAGAAGGTCTTCGCCGACCGGCTGGCGACCCCGGCGTGGCAGCAGCGCATCAGCGCGATCGTCCCCAGCTATGGCACGCCGCTCAATGCGCAGCCCGATCTGCTCGCGCGCGAATGGGCCGCGACCGCGCAGACGCTGCAACTGACGATCGCCCCGCCGCCGGTCCATGTCGCCTCGCAGCCCGCGCCGGCGGCGACGCGCGTCAAGCCGGACCGTCATCCCGATCTGGCGCTGTAACCTCGACCCGACAGGGGACGGCGGTACGGAAAAACTCGCCGCTCCCCCTGCCGTCGCCTGCGCTTTCGTGCGAAGGGATTTGTCCGACACAATCCCCGGCAGAGTGACTTCGCATGACCAGCATCGGCATCTACGGCAGCAACGGTCGCATGGGCCGCGCGATCGCCACGATCGCGGCCGGTGAAGGCGTGACGATCGCCGGGGGCGGCGATGCGGGCAGCGATCCGTTCCCCGTCGCGCACGCCGCCGATGTTCTGGTCGATTTCTCGACACCGGCGGCGCTCGAATCGCATTTGGCAGCGGCAATCGCGGCGCGAACGCCGATCGTGATCGGCACCACCGGGCTGCTCGCGACCCACCACACGCTGATCGAGCGCGCCGCGGAGTCGGTCGCGGTGCTCCAGACCGGCAATACGTCCCTCGGCGTGACGCTGTTGAGCGTGCTGGTCCGCGAGGCCGCCGCCCGGCTGGGTGCGGAGTGGGACATCGAAATCACCGAAATGCACCACCGCCACAAGGTCGATGCCCCGTCGGGAACCGCGCTGCTGCTCGGCGAGGCGGCGGCGGCCGGGCGCGACACGCGGCTCGCCGAAGTCCGCGTCGACAGCCGCGCCGGGCTGGTCGGTGCGCGCAGCGACGGCACGATCGGCTTCGCGTCCTTGCGCGGCGGATCGGTGGTCGGCGACCACAATGTCATTTTCGCCGGCGAGGGCGAGCGGATCGAGATCGGCCACCGCGCCGACGACCGCACGATCTTCGCGCGCGGTGCGGTCAAGGCCGCGCTGTGGCTCGCCGGTCGCGCGCCGGGCCGCTATGCGATGGCCGAGGTGCTCGGGCTTTGAAGAAGGCGGACGTTCTCGAATTCTACCGACGCCTCGCCGAAGCCAATCCGCATCCCGAAACCGAACTGGAGTCGGTCAACGACTACACGCTGCTGGTCGCGGTCGTGCTGTCCGCGCAGGCGACCGACGCCGGGGTCAACAAGGCGACCCGTGCGCTGTTCGCCTCGGTCGACACGCCCGAGAAGATGCTCGAGCTGGGGCTGGACGGGCTCAAGCAGCACATTCGAACGATCGGGCTGTTCAACACGAAGGCCAAGAACGTCATCGCCTTGTCGCAGGCGTTGGTCGACGAGCATGGCGGCCGCATCCCCGAAAGCCGCGAGGCGCTGGAAAGGCTGCCCGGCGTCGGGCGCAAGACCGCCAATGTCGTGATGAACGTCGCTTTCGGTGCCGAGACCTTCGCGGTCGACACGCACATCTTCCGCGTCGGCAACCGTACCGGGCTCGCCAAGGGGAAGACGGTGCTCGCGGTCGAAAAGCGCCTCGACGCCGTGACCCCGGCGCCGTTCCGCGTTCATGCGCATCACTGGCTGATCCTGCACGGCCGTTACGTCTGCAAGGCGCGCCGTCCCGAATGCTGGCGATGCATCGTCGCCGACCTCTGCGCGTTCAAGCCCAAGACCCCGCCCCCGCCCAGCCGCACGAAGGACTGACGATGCGCTTGTTGCCGGCCGCCGCCCTGCTGATCGCCGCCCCGGCCTTGGCGCGCGACCGTGCCGCGGATGTTCCGCCTGCCACTCCCGCCGGGCCGCCACGCAACTGCCTCTCGCTTACCTCGATCGATGAAACGCTGGTGCGCAGCGACCGCGTGATCGATTTCCGCACGATCGGTCGTCAGACATACCGCGTCACCTTGCCGTACCGCTGCCCCGGCCTCGGCACCGAGCGTCGCTTCGGCTACGCGACGTCGATTGGGCAATTATGCGCGCAGGATCTCATTACGGTTCTCTACGCCAGCGGCCCGATGCAGGGCGCGCGTTGCGGGCTCGCTCCCTTCCAGCCGGTCGTGCTGGCGCGCTGACGATTTTCACGATCAAAACGGGTAGCGCGGCGCGACGACGCCTGCTAGGCGACACCCACCGGCACCCGTAGCTCAGCTGGATAGAGCGCTGCCCTCCGAAGGCAGAGGCCACAGGTTCGAATCCTGTCGGGTGCGCCAGCAACATCTATCTAAATGCCTGCTTTTGCTTGGTTTTCTGGCTTGCCGCTGGCAGCCACTCCCTCTCCTGCTCCCACGTTTGATCGCGGCTACAGCCGAATGCGGGCGAACAGCGCCGATCAAATGACCTGCCCAGTTGCCTCTCAGGGTTAGGTCAAAGGTCGAGATCTATCTGCTCAGGGCGGACGTATCGCGGTGCCACGGCATAGCCCTCAGCTGCCAAACGGCGCAGCGACTCCACCTGCACCAGCCGGCGCCAACAAAGTTTGTGATTCAGCAGCCCTAACGATCGTCGTGTCGACCAGCACCGCAAGAACGTCAGAGGCGGCATGTGATTGGCACTTGGCTTCACTGAGCGGTAGAACAGCGTAATGGAATTACCGACTCCGGGGTATGTCGTATTCATCGACGAAGCAGGTGATCCAGGGATCAAGCCCGCCGGCAACGCGCCAGCGTGGACTGAGTGGTTTACACTAGGGGCGGTCGTCGTTGCGGCGCATCGCGAACCAGAAGTCCGCGGATGGATCGAGGAAATGCGGAACGTCACTCGGTCTCGCCAGAAACCAGACCTGCATTACCGCAACCTGTCGCTAGCAAATAAACGACGCGTAGCCCGGATGCTCGCTTCGAAGGAGGTCAGGCTTTTCACGCTGGCTTCGCATAAGGCAAATATGCGCGGCCATAGATCAGCTGCCTTGGGCAGAATGGGACCCGACCAGTATTATAATTGGTGTCTACGATTCATCCTTGAGCGTGTGACCGCATGGTGCGCTCGCCGCGCGCGGAGAGACCAAGTCAGCCCAGCTCTTAAAATTATCTTTTCGGAACGCGGTGGCCATCGCTACTCGGATTTGGTCGATTATTTGAAGAAACTAGACCATCAATCGCGGGCTGGGACGCTTACGCTAAAAGCTCGCTGCATGGTCCCCAACGTCCTTGTGCCGGAATTGTGCGAAGTCAGACCCCACACGAGTGTCGCCGGCCTCCAACTCGCAGACATTGTAGCGAGCGCGTTCTTCCAAGCTGCCAATTCAGCTTTGCCCACCCATGAACTTTCTCCCGCTCGGCTCTTAAATGACAGAATGGCGAAGGAAGGAAGAAGCAGGACTCACGCAAACTTCGGAGTAACACTTCTACCATTACCGCACCAAGGAACTATTCCGGCAAGAGAACGCGCCATCTTTGAATTTTATGGGTATGACTTCTCGCTGAGGTGACGGGCCCCGGCCTTCGTTTCACTAGCGGGCAGATAGGTCACCATCCGGTGGGCAACCGTCCCGCAAGCTGCTATCACGGACGAAGCGATCAGGCTGAAGGTATTCCCGGCGTATCCCGTCGCAGAGAACTGTATTCGCGGCGACTCGCGAGTTCAATCGTTTACGCCTCATCCCGGACTCGGCTCGTCCCGTTTTCGACGTCTCTCGACTCATTACGACGCCAGCCACAGACACAAGCACGTGGGTCCCGCTTAGGAGGCAAACAGCGCCACGTTGAACGCCTGCATTAGGACGCCCCGCGATCCGAATGCTAACGGCCGACAATCTCGCTTTCTGCGCGGCCGAGGGATCTGGATGCTAACTGATTGTTGCGCCGTTGGCAGCGCGCGCCGCTAACGATCTAACATCAACCCCGGCGGCAGCGCCGGCAGACCCTTCATCGGGGCGAACCGTGAATCAGCGGGCAGAGCCGGCGTGGTCCGAGCTTGATCAGGTGCGCGGCGAGTAACGCCCTCAACCTGCTCCCTTGCCGCCTTACGAGCGTCGCGCATCAGGTCACTCACCATCGACTGCTTGGCCTCGTCGTCCGCGCTCTTCCAGCCATCAGACTTCACCAGCCTAGACAGCCCCTCCCGCGCACGGTCGCCAACGGCGACCTGCAAGCGGTCATATTCCGCAGGCGTCCACTCCTTCCGCTTGCCGTCAACCTTGCGGAAGCGCGGCGGCACGCTGACCGTCACCCCAGCGTCGAGCAGCGCTTTGATGGTCGGATTGTTTTTCGCCTCTCCGGTCCACACGGGAGAGACGATGTCTGGCCCCAAGCCGCCACCCGACGTTACAGGCTCCCCAAAAATATTCCGTCGAGGGAAGAGGTCGTCAGACACGCCGGGAGTGCGCGAGCGGATGCGGTCGATCGGCGACCGAGCCTCACGGATCACCGGATCAATCGTCCGCGTCACCTGCGCGGCAAAGGCGGGCACGGCGACTGCCCCAGCAGTGCGCGCAAGGAAGTTCGTCCAGTTGCGATCTGGATCCGCCAACGCCTCGGCAATGCCACTGACGCCGGTCAGCCACGTCTTAGGGTCAGGACCCATTGATGTGAGCGTCGCAATCTGATTCAGGCTCCGCAAGGAGACTGGGATGAGCGACCTGTTTTGGCTGACGGACGATCAGATGGAGCGGCGGCTGCCGTTCTTTCCCAAGAGCCATGGCAAGCCTCGTGTGGATGACCGGCGAGTGCTGAGCGGCATCGTCTTCGTCAACCGCAACGGGCTGCGCTGGCGCGATGCACCAAGCGCCTATGGCCCCTACAAGACGCTATACAACCGGTGGAAGCGCTGGGGCGAGCGTGGCGTATTCACGCGCATGATGGAGGGGCTGGCTGCAGGCAATGCCGAACCCAAGACCGTCATGATCGACGCGACATACTTGAAGGCGCACCGCACGGCATCGAGCCTGCGGGTTAAAAGGGGATCTTGGCCGCCTGATCGGACGCACCAAAGGCGGCATGAACACCAAGCTCCATGCCATCGCCAATGCCAACGGACGCCCTTTGAGCTTCTTCATGACCGCCGGGCAAGTCAGCGACTATACTGGCGCGGTAGCGCTGCTGGACGACCTGCCAAAAGCGCAGTGGCTGCTTGGCGACCGCGGCTACGACGCCGACTGGTTCAGGGACGCCCTCCAGGCCAAAGGCATCCAACCCTGCATCCCAGGCCGCAGGTCGCGTAACGAGCCCGTCCGGTACGACAAGCGCCGGTACCGGCGCCGCAGCCGCATCGAGATCATGTTCGGCCGCCTCAAAGACTGGCGCCGGGTCGCCACCCGCTACGACCGTTGCCCCACAGCCTTCTTCTCCGCCGTCACCCTTGCTGCCACCGTCATCTTCTGGCTGTGATCAACGAGTCCTGACCCTAGTGCGCCTCGCGCACTGCTAACTCGCAGGGTAGCGTGGCTGACCACCCATGCCGGTTTTGACGACGAACAGGCAGGCAGGCGGAGCACGATCTAGCCCACCTCTGCAGAGCGGCGGGCTCAGCGGTCAGCGAGCGATATGCCGCGCTGAGCCCGCCTAAACTGCTTGGACGGCTTCACCTCGATCTCACTCATTCGAGACACCCATTCCTCGGTTGTAAACTCAGGCGGGCCGTCGTCGCTCTGCTGCTCGGGATAGCGCTCTAGAATAATCAGCGGCGGAGCGTAAAACTCTCCCTCGAAATGGCCGGTATCTGTGTAGCCGAACGTGCCTGTCCCGCGCACTTCGATACGCTGGTCGTCGTAATCGCCCTCTAGAACAATCTCCGCCTCGTTCATCTCGGACGCATCAGGCACTGGGGCCCCGACCGCGGAAAACGCCCATACCGGCGTGAGGCTACACGTTGGCTCCTCGTCACCATTCGTCATTGCGACGCGGCCTTCACGGTATTCAACGTCGGCCTCTTCAACGACTGCGCCTCCGCCGTTTAGCACGGCCACCACCCGCGCGTTCGACAGTGTGTAAATCAGCAGGCTTTCAGCAAGTGGCATGGTTATGGCTCCCTAATGGCGGAGTCATTCTCACCGGTCCTGATGCCGCGGGAAGGCCCACAGCCGACTGATACGGTCAGACGAGTCCCATGTGAGTCCAGCTGCGTCACGGTGAGGTTGGCGCTGGCGGCAAGTCGTGCCACCCACACCTGGGCGCAGTTGGCGGGAGCGCGAACTGACCGCCTTTAGCTATTCAGCGCAACCGCATTGATGACATCTAGATCGACGGCAGATGCGCAGGCCCAAGTGGAATAGATACGAGGCGGCTGGCAATAAGATGCGCCATATCCTCGGACACAAAATGTAATTCTTCAAAGTCGTATTCCTTCGCGAACGCGTTAACAAATCGTTAGCTTTGAGACTTCCTGCCTTGGGCGAGGGTCGACTCAGTTCATTGTGGAGTCGGCCCTGCGCCGCGAACAACAGAGGGAATTGCGGCTATGATGAGAGCATCATTTCTGGCGGCGGTGGCATTGCTCGCCCCCGCAGGCGCATCGGCGGCGACAATCTTCGGCGTTGACGAAAATAATCAGCTGGTCACGTTCGACAGTGCCGCGCCGGGCACGTTTACCTCTTCCGTCAAGATCAGCGGCACCAACAGCAGTATCGAGGCGCTCGACTTCCGTCCGCTGAACGGAGCACTCTACGGCCTGGGTGTCGACCGGATCGTCTACACCATCAACGCAATGACAGGTGTCGCCACCGCAGCCAGCGCCAAGCTCGGCGTTGAAGGGACTGTGTTCGGCTTCGACTTCAATCCGACGATCGATCGTGTCCGAATCGTCAGCAACACCAACAACAACTACGTCTTCAACCCGAATGACGGATCGTTGACCGGTTCGCCGACGACAAGCACGCTGGCTTATGCGGCTGGCGACCCGAACGAAGGGCGTGATCCGGGCGTCAGCGGCGCCGCCTACACCACGTCGAGCTTCGGCGCGCCGGGCACCTCCACGCAGCTCTACGTGCTCGACACCGATCTCGATGTGCTTGCCAAGCAGAACAACAATGGCGGCGTGCTGACGACCGTCGGCGGGCTAGGGGTGGATCTCGGCTCGCGCACGAGCTTCGACATCGCTGGCAACGAAGCCTTCGCGTTCAACGGCACTTCGCTTTACGGCGTCAATCTGTCGACCGGTGCGCTGTCGTCGCTCGGCAGCACCTCGCGTCAGCTCTTCGGGATCGCAGTGGCCCCGGTCCCTGAGCCAGCGACTTGGGGCATGATGATCCTTGGATTCGGCGTGATCGGCTACTCGATGCGCCGCCGGCCTCGGGCTCGCTTCACGCGCCAGATCGTCTAAAACGGGAGGGTTGCGGGTAACCTCACGGATGCCCGCGATAACCTTCACTTTCTATCGAGCGGGCGGCGAGCAGAAAGCCTAGAGCTGCTCGTCGCCAGCATCAGACAGCGGACGCGAAGTTAGCGCTGCATCGATCCTGCGGTCATGACGATAGTCATGTCAGCAAACACGTGTTCCCGCAATGTTCTTGCAAATCTTGCGGCATCGGCGTAGCTTGCGCCACCGCCTTCCAAGACGATGCCGAGGCTTTGATTTTAGCCGCGGGCGATCACCCCGACTTGGCTCGTCAAGTTACCCGCCTATTAGCCGACGAGAATCTGTACGCCGGACTGTCGCAAGCGGCGGAAGCTACCTGGGCGCGGTTAGTCGACCGTACGCGCGCTTCGCTCACCCGCGGCTACCGGCCTGCACGAAGGTCGGATGGCAATACTATTTTGTTCGTGCCATGGCCGACATAACAAGGGAGCAAATTCAGCAGTTTGCAATCGTTTGGGCTTGCGAGAGCCTGCGGTCGGCTGTTGCATATCGGGGCTATGCGGGTGGAAGAACGGTCAGGGGTGCGTGCGCGCCCACAATTTGACAATATTCAGTACTTGAGAGCTGTAGCGGCTCTTATGGTCGTGTTCCACCATGCCCGGAACCCGTTAGCAGGTGGTTTTAACCCGCTCTTGGGCTATACGATCGGTGAGGCTGGCGTCGACATATTCTTTGTCATCAGCGGCTTCATTATGCTGACAATCGGCGTGAAGGAGCAGGTCGGCACCTTCATATCCAGGCGCCTCGTTCGCATTTATCCTCTGTACTGGATCGCGTGTTTCTTAACACTATTTGTTCTTATCGCCTCCAAAAAGGAAAATTTATTTGTTGGGCATGTTATCAAATCTTTCCTGCTAATACCGTATTACAACCCGATCCATGGCGGTGAAATTTGGCCGATTTTAGTTCCCGGCTGGACGCTCAGCTATGAGCTGTTTTTTTATGGGATCTTTGCAATCGGACTGGTTGCTAAGAAGCCGCTGATAGTGCCCTTATTTCTGCTTCTGGCAACCGTCGCGGCAGGCGCGATCTTCCCGTTCCGGGGGCTGTCCCCGTGTTGCTTACCCATCCGATCCTATTGGAATTTGGAGCAGGTCTTCTTCTAGCTGAGGCATGTCGCAACGGCGCGCTCTCGCGCTTAGGCTTTTTGCTGCCTCTCGGCGTCCTCGCCTTATGCATTGGTTCGTACATCGGCGGTCCGCGCGTGGTAGTATATGGCATCCCCGCATGCGCAATTGTCGCAGGCGCTCTTGCGCTGGAGGGTGGCACAAGGCGGTCAACGCTGAAGTTGCTAGGTGACGCGAGCTACTCAATCTACCTTATGCACCCGCTTGTGCTCTTCGTGCTTCGGCGAGTGATCGCGCATGTTCCTCTGGGCGGCTGGCTTGGCTTCACGCTCTTCATCACCTTGGCTTTGAGCGGGTCGATCATCGCCGGGCTGATCGTGCATCGCTTTGTGGAAAAGCCGCTTGCGCGCCTGCTTACTCGTAAGCGGCCTCTGATTGGGCGGTCGTCGCGTGGCACGACAGAGCAATCTTCCTTGCAGCTTAGCGAGTAGCACCTGGCGGGATACTAAGGATCATCATCCGTGTGCGCGGCGGCTGACCGAGACGAGAGCTGTCGCCGCAAACCCACGGAAGATTGACTGTCAGTAATTTCCCCACTCCGCCCATCGTACATCGTCGAGGGCGATAACACGGCGGCTATCCCGAAAATTCTTGCTTGAGCAGCGCTTAGCCGTGAGCGCTGGTGCCGTGGCGAATCGCGCAAGGCTTGGTTTTGCGTGATGTGTGCAACTTGCGGGCAACCTTAAGAAATATACGCTTCATCCGGGCAAGCCTGCGGGCTACGGACCTCCTCGGGGGACGCGCTCATCGCACGTCAGAATTTTTCGCGCGCGAAGAACGTGCAGGTTTGGGGAGGCAGCATGTCGGAGCAAGGGGACGCGGATCAGGACGCATCGCGAGAGCCGACGCGTACGTCATTTCGCGCGCGAACCTCTTCCGGTGCGTCTCAGCCGATTGACAGGCGTGATGCGCGCAAAACTGATGCGGTAAAGTTGGCCGCGAGGGCAATCCTAATACTACTCGTGGTCCTTGGTCATAACCGCATTTTTCACGACCATCTCTACTATACTGGCTACATCTTCGTATATAGCTTTCACGTTGGATCGTTTTTCCTACTGGCCACTTTCGGGAAGCCTCGCCCGCTCAACCGGAAGACCTTTTCCGGGATGTGGCGATCGTTCCTTTGGCCTTATGTAATATTTACGGCTATCTACGGCAGCCTGTTCTTCGTTTCAGAGTTTGCGAAGGGCAAGGTCGATCCTTTGACGTGGGCAGCTAGGTTTATGCTAGCGCTCCCTCTGGGCACCTCTCCTATGCTGGACGCAGCGACTGGATTGAAGATGCTTTGGTTTCTTCCCGCGTTCTTCGTTTTCTGCATATTTTACAATTGGTACGGCACTGCCGATCGGAAGCTGAAGATCGCGATCGTCGCAGGCGCGTGCGTGGCACATTTGGGATTGCCGACCGTGCCTCGGCCCGTTCTCGCGATGGCCCCCTTGGCTCGGCGATAGCAGCTTACCTTCTACTTCCAGCTTTGATTTTCATGCAACTTCGATGCCTTGAGTGGCGGGGGAAGGTGATTGCCATCAACGCGGCGGTTTTCGCTCTCAGCTCGCTCGCGCTGATCCATTTTCGGCTCGAGAGCGTGCTGGCTGATTACCGCATCTTCGGCATAGACACTCCCTTAGACATGTTCATCTCCGATGCAGCATTGATTTCCGGAGCTTGCTTCATCGTGTCTTTAGCGCGCGCCCTAAGCGATAGCTGGGCGGCCCGTTGGATTGGAGCTAGGTCGCTTCAAATTTACCTTATTCACGCTCCTATAAACCTTGCCACGGTCACGCTCTGCAAGCGCATCGCTTTTTGGCCCCTTGGGATCGTGATAGCGTCTGCCTGTGCAGCAGTTCTGACTGAGGGTCCCCCAGTTTCTCATCCATGTCGAAGGAGAGTTTCCGTCATTCATTCGGCCGCGATCTTGGCCGCGGCAGCAGCATATTCGACCGGCGTCAGCCAGCCAAGCGATGTGTGAGGGCGGCTCTCATTATAGTCCCGCCGCCAGGCCTCGATCTTGGCTCTGGCGTCCTCCAGCGACAGGAACCAGTGCGTGTTCAGGCACTCGTCCCGAAGGCGGCCGTTAAACGACTCTACGAAGGCGTTGTCGGTCGGCTTGCCCGGCCGGCTGAAGTCCAGGGTCACGCCATTCTCGTATGCCCAGCGGTCGAGCGCCTTCGAGATGAACTCCGGCCCGTTGTCCACCCGAATGGTCCTGGGCGCGCCGCGGGTTGACGAGATCCGCGCCATCACCTCGACCACCTGCTCACCCTTGATGCCCTGGTCGACGTCAATCGCCAGCGCCTCGCGCGTGAACGCATCGACGACCGTCAGCGCTCGCAACCGCCGGCCGTCGAACAGCGCGTCGGAGACGAAGTCCATCGACCACATCTCGTTGGCCGCCGCAGCCGCAGGCTGTCGGTCGCGGTTGGCAGCGCTGACGTTGCGGCGAGGCTTCTTGAGCCGAAGGCTCAGTCCATCATCCCGGTAAAGCCGATAGACCCTCTTGTGGTTCACGAACCATCCCTCCCTGCGCAGCAGGATGTAGATGCGGAAGTAGCCGTATCGCGTCCGCGTCGCCGCCAGATCGCGGATGCGCAGCATCAGCGGCGCCTGGTCCGGCCGATGCGACACGTAGCGCACCGACGACCGGTCGACGCCCAGCGCCAGGCAACTGCGTCGCTCGCTGACACCATGAGACGCCTGGACGTGCGCGACGAGCTCGCGCCGTCGTCCAGGCGTCAGGGCTTTTTGACAGCACGTCCTGCAGGATATGCTTGTCCAGGCTCAGGTCCGCGACCAGCTGCTTGAGCTTGCGGTTCTCCTCCTCGAGCAGCTTCAGGCGCCGCAGCTCGCCTACGCCGAGGCCGCCGTACACCTTCTTCCAGCGGTAGAATGTCTGCTCGGAGATCCCCATCCGGCGGATTACCTCCGCCACTGACGTACCCGTCTCCGCCTGCTTCAGCGCGAACGCGATCTGCTCGTCCGTATGCCTCGTCTTCTTCATGTCCAGCTCCTCGCCCGCAGGCTTCAAAGGACCGGAAAACTCTCACTCAACATGGATGAAAAAACAGGGAGGACGTCATGACCTGCGCCGTGATCGCTGTCATGGAGCGCACCCGCATCGCCAGAATCATATTTGGCTAGTGGTTGAAGACGGTCAGCCAGAAAATTGCTGCTTGATGCCTTGCATCCTTCCAAGCCTCCATCGGCGTCAGGATCTCGACATAGGGATCAATGGCATTGTTCATGATTTGCTATATGACAGGTCACGAGCTATGCGTGCCTAAGTATCTGCCCGGCCTTGTGAATTTAGATCAAGTGGGTGTTTAGGGAAAAGCCGGGGGCGGCGTTGAAGGGTTCACTAACTCGATCTGTCATGCGCGGTGCCGCGCTTACGTTTGGCTCGAGAGCTGGCTTGATGTTGGCCAACATCATCGCGCTGGGCATAACCGCCCGGCTGATCTCGCCTGCGGAGTTTGGGCGGTTTACCATCATCCAGCTTCTGATCGGCATTCTTGGCGTATTCCCTTATGCCGTCGGCCAGGCATTGATCAGGATCGAGAGCAAGGGCGCGGCGGGAACCGGCTTGGCCATCGTCGGCCTGTTGGCGCTGACCGCCGACTTTCTGGTGCT